>NZ_SEWS01000030.1:0-653 GCF_004195095.1 Rahnella sp. CFA14(1/10)
ACAAGCGGGTATACCGTATTTACCACCTTAATGGACTGAGCGTAAAACGCAGACGACGCCGTAAAGGGCTGGCGACCGAACGGTTTCCGCTTCTTCGCCCGGATGCGCCGAACCTTACATGGTCGATGGATTTCGTTATGGACGCACTGGTCAACGGTCGCAGGATCAAGTGCCTGACCTGTGTGGATGATTTCACGAAGGAGTGTCTGACGATCACCGCTGCTTTCGGTATTTCAGGCGTTCAGGTCACGCGTATTCTGGACAGCATCGCGTTGTTTCGGGGCTATCCGGCGACAATAAGAACCGATCAGGGCCCGGAATTTACCTGCCGCGCGCTCGATCAATGGGCCTTTGAGCATGGTGTGGAACTACGGCTTATCCAGCCAGGTAAGCCAACGCAGAACGGATTTATTGAGAGTTTTAACGGACGCTTTCGCGATGAGTGTCTGAACGAACACTGGTTCAGCGATATCGTTCACGCCAGGAAAACCATTAACGACTGGAGGCAGGATTATAACGAGTGTCGTCCACATTCGGCACTGAATTATCTGACGCCATCAGAGTTTGCAGCACGGTGGCGAAATGGAAAATGTGAAGGTAAACAAACCGACATTACTAACTGACGGTTGTATCTAATCCTGGGGGCAGGTCAC
>NZ_SEWS01000031.1:0-598 GCF_004195095.1 Rahnella sp. CFA14(1/10)
ACGCCCTTCATCGCCTCTGACTGCCTAGGCATCCACCGTGTACGCTTAGTCGCTTAACCTCACAACCCGAAGGTGTTTCCACCGTCGCATTGCGATTATTTGAGAGACTCTGTTACAGACTAATCCACCACTCAGTACAGATACGGAGAGTGATGTTCAGCTGTAAACTTTCAATTTTCAGCTTGTTCCAGATTGTTAAAGAGCAATATCTTAAACATGACTCGTTAAAGTCATCTTTAAGTTATTTTCTGTTCATAAAGAACAGGGGATAATGTCTTTCACACATTATCGGATTGGCGTCCCCAAGGGGATTCGAACCCCTGTTACAGCCGTGAAAGGGCAGTGTCCTAGGCCTCTAGACGATGGGGACACGAAAAATCCGTACCAGACCACCTGAGTGGTTTGGCACTTTTTCGCATCAGCGTAAGGTTGCCCTTACCGCATCAACAGGTGCTCTTGCTCATTAATTTCATCAGACAATCTGTGTGGACACTGCACAATGCGTATCTTGAGGTAAGGAGGTGATCCAACCGCAGGTTCCCCTACGGTTACCTTGTTACGACTTCACCCCAGTCATGAATCACAAAGTGGTAAGCGC
>NZ_SEWS01000032.1:0-587 GCF_004195095.1 Rahnella sp. CFA14(1/10)
TCTGCTGCCGTGGCCGAGCGTCGCCGGCACGCTGCCCGCCCGTATCTCCAGCGCACATCCGGATGAGCCTTATGCCCATATCAGCGCCGACGGTTTGTACCGCGCCCGGTTTGGTTTCGACCGCACCGAATGGCAGAAAGGCTTTGAGAGCTGCTGGCTGCGTCTGGCAAAACCCTATTCCGGGGATACCTGCGGCTTCCATATGCCGCTGCTGGATTCCACCGGCGTGGCGATTGCCTTCGAGAACGGCGACGTTGACCGGCCGTACATTGCTTATGCACTGCACGATTCACGGCATCCGGACCCTGTGGCGCTGCCGAACTACAAGCGGAACGTTATCCGTACGCCTTCTGGAAATAAGTTAAGACTTGATGATTCACGAGGCAAAGAACACATCAAGCTTTCCACACCGGCCAGCGGCAAAAGCCAGCTGAACCTGGGTGCGCTGGTCGATGATAAACGTAAAGACCGCGGTCACGGCGCCGAGCTGCGCACCGACGACTGGGTGGCCGTTCGTGGCGGCAAGGGTGTGTTTATTTCCGCCGATGTGCAGGCTTGTGCCGGAGGTCAGCAACTGGACATGCAAC
>NZ_SEWS01000033.1:0-572 GCF_004195095.1 Rahnella sp. CFA14(1/10)
TGTGATTGACGTGAAGGCCCTCCCTACGCAGCAACTGCCAGATACGCCGATAACCAAAACGTCTGCGTTCAAGCGCCAGCTCAGTAATACGCCCTGATAAATGTGCATCAGCAGCCGGACGCTGAGCATCATAACGGCAGGTCGACAGGGACAAACCTGTAAGCCTGCAGGCACGACGTTGCGACAGACCGGTCGCATCACACATCAACATCACGGCTTCCCGCTTCTGGTCTGTCGTCAGTACTTTCGCCCCAGAGCCACCTGAAGCGCCTCCTTATCCAGCATGGCTTCGGCAAGCAGCTTCTTGAGCCTGGCGTTCTCTTCCTCAAGCGACTTCAGGCGCTTAACCTCGGGCACCTCCATACCGCCATACTTCTTACGCCAGGTGTAAAAGGTGGCGTCGGAAATGGCGTGCTTACGGCAGAGCTCACGGGCAGAAACCCCGGCTTCAGCCTCGCGGAGGATACTGATGATCTGTTCGTCGGAAAAACGCTTCTTCATGGGGATGTCCTCATGTGGCTTATGAAGACATTACTAACATCGTGGTGTATTAATCAACGGGGAGCAGGTCA
>NZ_SEWS01000034.1:0-540 GCF_004195095.1 Rahnella sp. CFA14(1/10)
CGAAGAAGCGGGCATAGAGTTTTTTAAAACAGGCAAGTGGTGGGAAGTATTAAAAGATGTCGGTAAAAAGCTGATTAACCCCACTGAATGGGCGAAGCTGACCGGGGATATCACGAAAAGTGCGGTGAAAAAAGTGAGCATCGAAGCAACTCCCTGGTTGCGTGACAATCCTGTTATTGCCGACATGCTGGTGACGGGCGTAGATACGCGAATCACCGCAGCAAAACTGCGTTTCGAACGCTTTTATGAAAGAGCGGTAGCCAACAGTCAGGTGCCCATCAAGCTGATCTCGGTTTCATTATTTGGTTACGATCTCGGGGCAACTCTGGCGCGTAAGTTTCTGGATACGCTGCTCGACGATATTTGCCAGAAGCAGGGCGATAAATACGTTTATCAGGGTATTCCCGTTGAGATCATTTTTACTGGTTTATTCGATTGTGCCCGGCATACGCCTGCCAGTAATAACAACGGTGTGGACTGGTTTGTCGGGGCATTCGGCGGCCCCATCAGGGGGATCAGTATTTTGCTGGGGGATAAATA
>NZ_SEWS01000035.1:0-477 GCF_004195095.1 Rahnella sp. CFA14(1/10)
TCTTCAATAAATTTAACTTGTAGCCGCCAGGCTTCAGGAACATATTCATATAGATAACGATAAGCTAAAGAGGTTTTTCCCTGACCTGATGCACCGTGAATAATGACAGTTTGAGATATTTTAAATTGGTTATCTATTTCTGTTAGTTGATCTTGCCTAAGGATATCTAATTGAGCTTGAATATGACTAAATCTAGTTGATACTCCTCGGTAGTATTCTTTTTCTAAACTATGTTTTTCGATGGTGTTATTGCTTTCTAAAGGTGTTACGGACTTAAACCATTCGTGATGGTGTGCCTCTCGCTCCGCAAAGTATCGACCTATTGACTTGATCTTTTCAAAAAGTATTTCGTGAGTGATTTTTGTTCTTTTTTCTGATGCTTCTAGCAACCAAGAGGTTAACAATGATAATGCATGCTCAGTTGAGCCAGATGTTAATGTTTGCCTCAAGCACTTAGAAATATCAAAGTCCAACTGC
>NZ_SEWS01000036.1:0-535 GCF_004195095.1 Rahnella sp. CFA14(1/10)
CACTCGCTTACCGATCTTCTCACCCCGGTTCTTGCGATGCATGAGCTGGCTCACGCAGAAAATCAGAATGTCCTTGTCGAAGATTGTAGGCAGGCCGACCCCGGACGGCACGATTTTCAATCGGTTGTCGCCGCCACGGTATTCGAGATGTCGCATATCAGGCTTGGTGGCGAGCGAGAACAAGGGATGCTCCATCGAGGCCATGTCGTCCTTCGGCACCACATCGGAAATATCGTGGATGAAAAAGTCCTTCTGGGGATGTCTGTCGGGGAGCCGGGGCATCCATTCGCCTTGGCTAAGTTAGTTACATCAGGAACCCTGTATCAAGCAGCCCAGCAAGCTCGTCAAGTTCGTTATATCAGGACCCTGTTTTGGGGTGAAATCCATTCGTTAGTTTCGGAACCCAGATTCGTTAGTTTCGGAACCCAGATTCGTTAGTTTCGGAACCATGTGGATAGTTTAATATTTCAGGGACAAAGGGTTACAGGTGATTTTCAGGCCCGTAACATACTCCGTAGGTAACACTATTAACACT
>NZ_SEWS01000037.1:0-506 GCF_004195095.1 Rahnella sp. CFA14(1/10)
ATAACCAAAGTGCTTTTTATCATTGTGGAAAGGCTTGCGAAACTGCAAACGATTTAGAAATATTACGTCAAACAGAAAGAACTCAGACGCAGGGTCAAGCTTCACGGTTCGACGAAGATGGTTCCGGGGCTTTGATGCATATACACGCGTTTGCGCGAGAAACTAGTACGCCTTGTCTTCGTCTGATTTGCTCAAACACCTTTGAATGTGAGCATCAATTTCAGGCGCTCCAATGACGATGAGAAACCGACATGTTTCCATGGGAAACAATGTGCTGGCGAAATCGTATGCGAGAAGCTCTCTGGGCGTTTGCATGTCAAAACGCGCTAGGTAAAACCTTCTGCAACTAAGCCTTGATTATGCTTCTATTGGAAGCGCGCTTAAAGAGAAAATATCAGCCTCTCGGTTGTACAGCTTTTGAAGCCAACGGCTCATTGCGGGATTGGTCGATCAATAAGCGAGCAGCGGCATAGTCCGCGCTGCCGCCTTGCAAAATGGAGTTAATC
>NZ_SEWS01000038.1:0-472 GCF_004195095.1 Rahnella sp. CFA14(1/10)
TTTACCCACTGCGCGCTGAAGGTCAGACAATCGACCAGTCAGCCGCCGCCCTGTTTAATGCCAGCTGCGCAGCCTGTCACGGCAAAGGCGGTGAAGGCAGCGGCGAGGGATTCCATGCCTATCCGTCACTGTTCAGCCATACCAGCACTGGTTCTTACGACAGCCGCAATCAGGTTTCGGTCATCCTCAACGGCGTCCAGCGCCACATGGATAAAGGCGAAATCATGATGCCGTCGTTTGCCAGTCAGCTCGACGATGAACAGATTGCGACGCTAAGTCATTACGTCAGCACACAGTTTGGCAATCCGGCGGGAGCCACGGTCACCGCGAAAGATGTGGCGAAGATGCGTAAAGCCGCTGACCTGCCCTATCCGCCGAAAATTGAAGATGGCACGCAAAAATAATTCACCACGGTGAAAGCTAAACAAAAGGAGCCGCACAAGGCTCCTTTTAATTGTGAGAAGGTTAAAGA
>NZ_SEWS01000039.1:0-459 GCF_004195095.1 Rahnella sp. CFA14(1/10)
TGCTGAAGATGTTTCGTAAGAACTAAGGGGAATATATGTCTGGGGGTTTAGTTACAGCAGCATATATTGTTGCCGCTATTCTGTTTATTTGCAGCCTTGCCGGGCTGTCAAAACATGAAACATCAAAACAGGGTAACATTTTCGGCGTCACCGGGATGGCCATCGCGTTAATCGCGACCATTCTTGGACCTGACTCCGGTAACGTTGGCTGGATCATCGTCGCCATGGTGATCGGTGGTGCGATTGGTGTTTATCTGGCACGTAAAGTCGAAATGACAGAAATGCCTGAGCTGGTTGCCATTTTGCACAGCTTCGTGGGTCTGGCTGCGGTTCTGGTGGGCTTTAACAGCTATCTGGATCACGGTGCGGTGCCGATGGAAGGCGTGATGGAAAACATCCATCTGACCGAAGTATTCCTCGGTATCTTCATCGGTGCGGTGACCTTTACCGGTTCGATAG
>NZ_SEWS01000003.1:0-502424 GCF_004195095.1 Rahnella sp. CFA14(1/10)
GCACCGAAATATCAACGCCGGGCTGCCGGGATTCCAGCCGTTTAAGTCTTAACTGGTAATGGTTGTGGACCGGTAATTTACTGCCAGCAAGAATGTATTCCTGAATGCTCATCGTTTAAGTCCTTTTGGCACAACGCAGCTGCTTCACCGAAACCCTGTTCATGGGTTATTAAACTAATCCATTGTGTTAAATCATTATCGGAATGAATAAAAAACAAATGTTACTTAAGTCAAATTTAAAGCCTGCGCCATTCTACTCAAAAACATCCACGATAAAAGTGATATATGATTAACGCTTTAAAATAATGTCTTCCGGGGTATGTTATAAAGTTAATAATATATATTTTTTAGATGTTTCTAATAAGTTTATTCATATAAGCTGAGGTTATTTATTTTACTGTTAATTTGTAAATTTTTCCGGAAAAATGCCGCACGTAATGAGGTGGGATACACATAGAAGCAATCCGCAATAATTGTCTTCCTGAAGTGACAAAACTTTTATCAGAGACTTTTTACAGAAACCCGATATTCCTGCTGAGCTTATTCCATGCTCTCCTGAACTGAAAATTCAATATTGGATAGCTCAGTCGAAAAGTTATTAATGCCGCGCTCCTGGCTGCTGAGCGCGGTTTTTCCAACGTAAATTACTCATTGTCACCATCATTACAGACAACAGCGCCAGTGCCCCGGCCGGAGCGAGTACGCTCCACACCGCCCGCTCGATGTAAGGCATACCCTCGGCCAGCACGCGTCCCCATTCCGGCGCGGGCGGGGGGGCACCAAGCCCGAGAAAACCTAAGGATGCCAGCGCCAGCGCGATGCCCGGTAAACGCAGCAGGGCGTGACGTAACAGCGGACCGGCCAGCGCAGGAAACACATAAAATACATTACGGCGCAGTGCGCCTACGCCAATGACCTCAAGCATCTGCATATATGGCCTTGCGCGGATTTCGGCCACCAGCGCGGCAGTATGTGCCGCCAGCGGTGCCCAGCTGACGGCGGTGACGGCAATTGCCGCGCCGGTGGCGGTCGGACCATTGATGGCGGCGATCACCAGACCGGCAATGACCGGTGGCAGCGCGTTAGTGATTTCAATCGGGCCGGTCATCGCACGGGGGAAAGCGCCGGCAATCACGCCTGCGAACAGACAAATCAGTGAAACCATCAGCGCCTGCAAACAGGTATTGACTGTGCCATGTGCCACACGTGCGAGAAGGTCACGACCCATAGCATCAGCGCCAAAGGGTAAAACGAGAGAGGGCGATTGCAGGCGCAGATACGCTGATGTCAGCGGATCGCGCGGCAAACCGGCGAGAACCATAACCACTAAAACGCTCAGACAAAGCAATGGTAACCATCCCCGCTGTTTTTCAGGCAGGGTTACCGGTTGCGGAACGGGTACTGCGGCCAATGACAACGCGCGGCCCAGTAATATCCGCCGGATGCCGCCCGTCAGCATGCCGATCACGCAAGCCAGCAACAGCAGGGTCAGCACGCCGGTCTGTAACACCGGTAAATCGCCGGCTGCCGCCGCGCCCAGGGTAGCGCGCCCGATGCCCGGTATCGCAAAGACTTTTTCCACCGCGATTGCGCCGCCGGTCAGCGATACCAGCACCAGTCCGGTTAAAGGTATCACGCCGGGCAATGTGCGCCGGATAATGGCCAGTGCGGTATGGCGGCGTGAAATTCCCAGTACACTCCAGGTGGTCAGCCAGTTTTCATTAAAGGTACTGCTGAGGGCATCGGAATACAGTCGCCCGAGATAACCGCCCGCCGGAATGCCCAGCGCCAGCGAAGGCAGCACCGCGTTATGCCAGCCGGTCCACCCGTAAGGCGGGAACAGTTTCAGCCAGACAGCGCCGGTGATCAGCAGCACCGACGCCAGTAAAAATTCAGGTAGCGCCGTTAGCAGCGCCGCCAGAAAACCCGCGGGCCGGGGCACTCTGCCCTGTAAACCACCAATCAGTGTCCCTGCGCATAACAGCAGCGCAATCAGAAACGCCACGCCGGCGGAAGCTGCCATCAGCGTAAGTGAAACACCTGTTGCCTGCAGCAGGCCCGGTAACACTGGCAGACCAGACACCCAGGAAACGCCCGCATCACCGCTCAGTAATCCGCCAAGCCAGTGCGTGAGTGCGTACCCTGGCCCATGATCCAGCCCGAGCGACAGGCGGATCGCGTTGAGCGCTTCCGGCGTGGCTTCCTGTTCGCCGGAGCGTGCGCGCAGCAATGACAGCGCCGGATCACTGCCCGACAACCACGGCAGCAGGCCGGTCAACACCACGATGGTGGCAAGCGTCAGCCAGCGAGAAATCAGCGGCACCCCTGCGCCACGGGTCTGACTCATACGCAGACGACTGACGCCCGCGCAGGTGCGGCAATACAGAGATTCACTCATCAGTCGGCCTGCACCACGCGCTGTGTCGCGGCATTGATTAACGTGCGTTCACGCGGGTCGCGCACCGCGTCACGGATGTCTGCCGATTCGCCCTGAATCACCCGCTCATGCAACATCGGAATGGCGGCATCCGTGGCGAGGATCAGATTTTCAGCCTGCATGATCGCCTGACGGCGTTGAGCACCTGCCGGAATAACGGAAGCCTTTTGCAGGGCCTGATCGATATCAGGACGGCAAAGCTGCGCAATGTTAAACGAGCCTTTGCAGGCAAAATCACTGTACATGTACGCCACCGGGTCACCGGAATCCAGCACAGTGGCACGGGATAAAATAAACGCATCGAACTTGCCCGCCAGCGCATCAGATTCGATTTGTGAATATTCGCGCACCACCTGTTTCACGCTAAAACCGGCTGCCGTCAGTTGCTGTGCCAGATACACTGCCACCTCCGGCAGTTCGGCACGGTCACTGAAGGTTGCTAAGGTGATGGTTTCACCAGCCGGTTTACGGGCGGCCACCGGAGGGCTTACGGGCTGGCGCAGTGGTGCGGCCCACGGTAATGCCGGGCCGAGCAGCCCCTGTGCCACATCGGCGCGTTTTTCGTAGACGTTATCCACCAGTTGCTGGCGGTTAATGGCGTCGCGAACGGCAGCACGCAGCGCGGGATCCCGCATCACTCCAAGCCGCGTATTGAGATACAGCGTGTTAGTGCGCGGCATTGGCACTTCATGGATGAGCGTCTGATCCAGCAACGGGGCCTGAGACACCGGAATGGCCTCGACAATATCTGCCGCGCCGGTGCGTAACGCCGCGCCGCGTGCGGTGCCGTCCGGCACGAAACTGACATCAATGCCGCTGGCTTTGGCCTTTTCGCCCCAGTAACCGCCGAAGCGTTCCAGCCGGGCGTTGCTGGTGCCGTTCACCTGCATCAGTTCAAACGGGCCGGAACCGGCATGGCGCGGATCCACCACGCCGCCGGGGCGGTAGGCTTTTTGCGAAAGGATAGCCAGCTGCGGGCTGGAGAGCCGCTGTGGCAGCAACGGATCCGGCTGTGCGGTGGTCACCCTAACAGCCTGTTCGCCGTCCGCTACGGCGGTCAGTTGCACGCCATCCAGAATGCGTGGTTTCGGCGCGGCATGAGCGGCGACGGTCAGGGCATTTACCACGGTGGCGGCATCAAGCAGGCTGCCGTCGTGGAATCTGACGCCATGGCGCAGCTCGAAACGCCAGCTGTTATTACCGGTTTGCTGCCATTTTGTCGCCAGCGCCGGTTGCGCTTCGCCGAGTTTATCGAGCGTCACCAGCGTCTCTGTCGTACTCCAGCGCGAAAGTTTAAACGCATCGTCGCTGAGCGGCGTCAAGCCGGAACGCGGCGGTTGTAACATCACCAGCCGCAGGCGCTGATCCGCAGTTTTGCCGGGGTTTTTATCGGTTTCACTGAAGCATCCGGTCAGTAAAAGCGCAGCAGAAAGCAGCCCGGCCAGCGGGCTTACATGTTTCAGAGACATCACAAATTCCTTGTCAGATTGCAGGAGGAGGCAACTGGCGGCAGATTCGCCACATCGCCAGCGCGCTTAAAAAGGGAACGGCGGCCAGTGCCAGCCACGGGATCACTGCGCCCGGAGAGGGCGTCAGGGCGTTATCGAGCAGGCCGCCGAGCAGGAAATTCCCCGTCAGCACCGCAATGCCGCCCATTGACGACAGCGCACCGTAATGCGCGCCGAGATTATGTTGCCCGGCAAAGCGCGGAATGAGATCCATGCCGACCGGCACAATCAGCATCTGTCCGACAGTCAGCAGAGTAATCAGCAATACGGAAGGCAGCAGCCGCAACCAGCCTTCCGGCGGAACCGTCCAGGCGAACAGCGCCACGGCGATAAACGCGGATGACAGCAATCCGAAGCCGGCAGGTAAAATCCGAGCGGCACCCATCCGGCGGGAAAATCGCGCCAGCGGCATTTGCAGAACGATCACCAGAACCGAGGCCAGTACGAACAGCGGCCCGAGATCTTGTTCGCTGCCACCTGAACGGCGCAATTCCACCGGCAGCGCCAGATATAACTGGTTGTAGCTGAAGAGGTAAGCGCTGTAGGCAATGATAAAGGCCACAAAACGCGGCTGACGGAAGGTCTGCCACCAGGGCGCAATTTTCAGTTCAGCGGCGCGTTTTGGCGTGGCGGGCAGGGTGAAAAACAACACCAGCAATGCAATCAGAAACAGGCCAGAACCGGCCAGCGCCACCGGCTGAAAACCATAACCGGACAGCAGCGATCCGAGTAATGGCCCCAGCACCGCGCCCAGTTCAGCGCACACGGCGGACAGCGCAAACCATTCAGCCCGGCTGCGTTTTCCGGCTTTTTCGCTGTGCGTTCCGGCCTGCGCCAGCAGGGCTTCAATCGAAGGAGAAAACAGTGCGCCGCCGATGCCGGTCAGGCAGGCGCCGAGAATAACCGGTGCCAGCGTGTCGGAAAGCCCGAGCAGCAGAAAACCGGCGATACGGACCACACAGCCCAAGAGAATGATCACCCGTGCGCCGTAGCGGTCAGACAGTGCGCCGCCAAGCAAAAACATCCCTTGCTGCGAGAATGTCCGCAGGCCCAGCACCAGCCCGATCGCCCAGCCGGAAAGCAATAAATCATCGCGCAGAAAAATCGCCAGGAACGGCACCACGGCATAAAAGCCAATGTTAAATACCAGACTGCTGGCGAGCAGCAGCGGCGGTTTGGGCGCGGAAGTGCGCGCAATGGATCGGGTCAGCATCCGGTTATCCGTTAACAGTTAAAGGTAAATGAGGAATGGCCTGTAGCAGTTGCCGGGTATGCGTATGGGCCGGGGTGTGCAAAACATCCTGTGTGGCACGGTCTTCTACAATTTTGCCGCCGTGCATCACCAGCAAACGGTCACATAGCCCGGCGACCATCGAAATATCGTGCGTGACCATCAGCAGGCCCATGCCATTTTGCCGGGTCACCTGATGCAATAACTGTTTGACCTGCCTGCGCAGCGGCATATCCAGCCCGCTGACCGGTTCGTCGGCGACCAGAAATTGCGGGCCTATCGCCAGCGCGCGGGCGATCGCCAGCCGCTGCGCCTGTCCGCCTGAGAGTTCACCTGCCGTACGCGACATTAACCCTTCGCTCAGGTGAACCTGCGCCATCACCTCGCTCACGCGCAGGCGAATATCACCGCTAAACCCGAGGCGTTTCAGCGGCTCGGCAATAATCTGATAAAGGGTCTGAACCGGCGGCAGCGAACTGGCCGGGTCCTGTGGAATATACTGTACACGCTGCCGGTATTCGCGCAGAGAACGCGCAGAACCGGGACGGATCCTGACCCCGGCGCAATACACATCGCCGCTGTCGGGCGCTTCGAGTGCCAGCAGGATCCTCAGCAGGGAGGATTTTCCGCAGCCTGACGCGCCGACCAGCCCGAGGGTTTCATGGCGGCCGATACGCAGCGACAGATCCTCAAAAAGGGCAGTGCGCTGCGTGCGCCAGAAAGAACCCGGCAGGGTGAGATGGCGGCTGATATTTTGCAGATGCAGAAACGGTCCGGTGACCCGAGGCAGTGAAGGTTCCATCAGACGGCAACCCCGTACCGTGACCCGGTATTCTGATGCAACACGGCGGCCTGTCTTGCGGCGTGAACCAGTTTTTGGGAATAAGGATGTTGCGGATGGCTGAGCAACTGCGCCATACCGGCAGATTCCACCAGTACGCCGTTTTCCATCACCAGTGCGCGTTCGCATAACTGCGCGGCGACGGCAATATCATGGGTGATAAACAACAGCGCACGGGGCGATGGCTGGCTGGCGCAGGCGTTACGCATAGCCTGTAAGACCTGCTGCTGGGTCAGCACGTCGAGCGCGGTGGTCGGCTCGTCCGCTACCAGCAGCGAAGACGTGGATTGCATGGCCAGCGCCAGACACAAACGCTGGCGCTGGCCGCCGGAAAGTTCTGCCGGATAGCGGGTGTAAAATTGCGCAATATCGCCCAGCCCTACGGCATCCAGCATCGCGCGGAGTTGGTCCTCGCTGGCAGCGGGCAGGGCGAGACGCAACTGTTTCCCGAGTGTCATCAGCGGGTTCAGCGCGGTAGAGGAATCCTGAAAAACGGTAGCGACGCGGCTGGTCATACAGCGTGACACCGGATGTATTCCGCACGCCTCGACGCCATTCACCCGAATGCTGCCGCTGAGTATTGCACCCGCAGGCGGCGTGCCGGTGACCGCTCTGGCAGTCAGCGATTTACCGGAGCCGGAAGCGCCCAGCAGGCAAACGCGCTCGCCGGCACCGATGCTGAAACTCAGCCCGCTGATGCGTGTTTCACCGGCAAGCCGCATTGTCAATCCTTCCACGGCGAGCACCGGTTCAGTGTTTTGCGTCCTGTTGCGTGTCATTCCCTAAGCCTGTACACCGTTTTGCGTGTTTTGATATGTGATAACATAACAAAATGTGTCAATTTAATGCAAAAGTTTTTGCGATTTTCTCCGGGAAAAATTTTCCACCTTGCATTTTCTTGCCTGCCCTGAAAACAACAGAGCAAAAAAGTCCTTCACCTGCACAACCGTGCGCAATCCCCTTTCAGGCAGTGAATGCTAGGTTAACGGCATCTTTTTTACGCTGCATTTCGTATGCCGCTAATCTGAGTAAGGGTGCTGAAATAATGGCAAGTGAATTTTTCTCCAGCCCGCGGGTATATTTTGGCAACGGGTCAGTCAACGTGTTAAGCCGCCTGAATAACAAAAAAGTCGCGATCGTCACGGATGAATTTATGCTGACTTCGGGCAGAACGGCGTATGTGACTGACCAGATGCCGCAGGCAACGGTATCGATATACGGCAAGGTCAGACCGGATCCGGGTACGGATATTTTGCTGGAGGGGGCGGCGCAGTTTAAAGCCTTCAGGCCGGATGTGATTATTGCACTGGGCGGGGGGTCATCCCTTGATGCCGCCAAAGGTATCAGGGTCACGCTGGAAGACCATTATCAGCAGACTGGCGGTCAGTCAAAGAGCATTGAGCTGATTGCCATTCCTACCACCAGCGGTTCCGGGTCCGAGGTGACTTCTTACGCGATCATTTCCGACCCGCAGAATGGCCGCAAATATCCGCTGGTTTCGCAGGCGCTGGTGCCGGATACCGCTATTCTCGACTCGGAACTGGTGCTGAGTCTACCGCGGCATATCGCCGTTGATACCGGAATGGACGTGCTGACGCATGCCATCGAGGCGCTGGTTTCAACGGGTGCCAATGATTTCAGCGACGCCCTGGCCGAAAAAGCCATTGCCATCACATGGCAGTCTCTGCCGCAGATTTATGCTGATGAAAAAAACGTCGCAGCGCGTACACATATGCATAATGCCTCCTGTATGGCGGGCATGGCATTTAACTCGGCGGGACTGGGGCTGGTGCATGGTATGGCGCATGCTGTCGGCGGCATGTTGCATATTGCGCACGGTAAAATTAACGCCATGCTGTTGCCGTTAGTCATTGAATTTAACGCCGCGCACGCCTCACCCGAAACCACTGCCCGTTACTGCCAGTGTGCCAGGATGATTCCGGGTATTGCCCCCGCTGAACCGCAACAGATGATTTCCCAACTGGTGGAGAAAATCCGTCAGCTCAATCTGCAGTTTGGTATTCCCCGCACGTTAAGAGAGCTCGGCACGGATTTAGCCGTATTTGAAACAATGCGTCTGTCCCTGACAGAAACCGCGTTAGCGGATGGTTGCACTGCCTCCAACCCTTACACGCCTTGCGGGCGGGATATAGACCAGTTGCTTTCCTGTATCGCTGAAACCGGCGAATACCCTGCACCGCAGTTTACCGTGCCGGTCGGGATTTCTAACCGTCACGTGCATCTGTGCCGTGAAGATATGGATGTTCTTTTCGGTTACGGCTCGACGCTGACATGCCTGAAAAAAGTCAGGCAACCCGGTCAGTTTGCTGCTGAAGAAACCGTGACACTCCGCACCCCGAAAGGCGAAATCGCGAATGTCCGGGTGCTCGGACCGCTGCGCAGCACCACGCAGATCGAGATTTCGGTAGCCGATGGTTTTGTGCTCGGGGTGAAGGCCCCGGTCAGAATGTCCGGTGACCTGGAAAACTCACCGGGTATTGAACTTGTCGGGCCGAAAGGGCGCGTCAGTAAATCACAGGGAACAATTGTCGCCTGGCGTCATATTCATATTTCGCCACAGGAAGCGGCACGCTACGGCCTGCGCGAGGGTATGGAAATTGATTTAGAGGCACAGGGGCAACGTGCGGGCATTCTCAGCCACGTTCTGGTGCGGATCAGCGCCGGTGCGGTGCTGGAATTGCATATTGATGTGGAGGAAGCCAATGGCCTGGGGCTGCGCAACGGCGATCTGGTATTCCGGTCTGGCCGGGGGTCTCACCTGTGACTCCTGGAGAACGCCAGCGTTTATCTCGCCTGATCGACCGGTCAATTGCCGGTTTACTGGTGCGCAAGCGTGCTGCGTTGAAGGCCGGAGGCAAAACCGTGCGTGTGCTGATCAGCGGGGACGATCTGACGACATTGCCGATGACGCTGCAAAGCCTGCGGGCACTGGACAATGCGGGTTATGCGCTACGTGTGGCGTTTTCACATAGTGCGAGCCAGTCCGGCCTGAAAGCAGCATTACTGCCTGACATCGATCCGTTATACCTCGCTGATGATTTTGCTCCGCTGACCGCTGAGGTTGTCGACAGTCTGTATTTACCCGCACTTTCCACCAACAGCCTGAGCAAAATTGCGCTGGGTATCCGCGACAATCTCGCGACTGTGCAGGTTTTCCATGCACTGAGCACTAAGACGCCGGTGATAGTCACCCTGAACCCTGAACTTATGCATCTCGGTGACAGTGGCTTTGCGCTGCCATTGCAGGTGAGGCTGGAGCAATACATCGACACCCTCAGGCAATACGGCATCGCGGTAACGGGCAGCGGAGAAAACGTCTGTCAAAAACGGCTGATCACGCTGAACGATATCCGTCTTCACCGCGTGACAGACGTTTTACGCATTGGCCGCAACACACTGATTACGCCTGCTGCGCAGGATGAAATTCGCCGACAGAACATCACCGTGATCCGGTGAAAGGGGAGGAGTTATGTATCTGGCAAAAGTGACCGGTGCGCTGGTCTCTACCACCAAACACATCTCGTTAAACGGGGCCAAATTACTGATGGTTGCCCGGCTTGATGAGCATTATCAGCCCACCGGCAGTGCTCAGGTGGCGGTGGATTTCGTCGGTGCGGGAAATGGCGAAATCGTCATTATTTCCACCGGCAGTTCAGCGCGTATGAGCAACAGCAAAGCGCATTCTGTGATTGATGCAGCCGTGGTCGGCATTGTCGATCCACAGGATCTCTCCTGAGGAACCCCTATGTCTGAACAATTGGACAGCTGGATAAGCGCGGCCATTTCCCGACAGCAAGCCGGACAACGGCATGCGCTGACCCTTGACGACTGTGCGTTGCTGGCCCGGTTTGCGCAAGAAGAAGCGCAGGCCATTGGTGTGCCGGTGGTATTCAGCCTGGCCGACGCCAGCGGGCATCAGCGGTATTTTTTCAGCATGGAGAATGCATTGCTGGTAAGCCACCGCCTTGCGCCCGAAAAAGCGCTGACAGCCGTGGTGCTGAAAATGTCCACTCACCAACTCGCCGTGCAGATCCAACCGGGCGCAGCGCTTTACGGGTTGCAGCATCAGAGCGGTATTTGCTGCATTGGCGGCGGTTTACCGTGCTGGTCACAGGGCGTGTTACTTGGCGGGATTGGCATCAGTGGTGGCACGGTGGAACAGGATCTGACGGTTGCACGCAATACATTGCGCCGTTTCAGCACAGCCCGTTTCGCACTCATAACTGAAAATGATTAACAGGGGTCAATATGTCCTTCGGTTCACTGGTTTTGGTTATCAATTGCGGGTCATCCTCGCTGAAGTTTTCGTTGATCGCGTCTGAGACGGGCACGCCGGTTCTCTCCGGACTGGCAGAAAGGCTGGGGCTGGATAATGCCAGCATGACGTTGAAAGACTGCCACGGGCAGAAAACCCGCGTCGCGCTGAGTGAAGCCAGCCATGTTTGCGCACTGAAAGTGCTGTTCAGGGAACTGACTGAACGTCGGTGGCTGCCAGTGGTGCGGGCCATCGGACACCGTGTCGCCCACGGCGGCAGCGAATTCAAACATTCGGTACGCCTGACGTCTGAAGTGATTGAAAAAATCCGCACACTGTCGGCGCTGGCACCGCTGCATAACCCGGCTAATCTGACCGGCATCGAAGCGGCCATTGCACTGTTGCCCCTGGTGCCACAGGTCGCGGTGTTCGACACGGCGTTTCATCAGACGCTGCCTGCGGCGGCGTACACTTATGCGATCCCGCTGGAATATCAGCGGCGTTATCAGGTGCGGCGTTACGGTTTTCACGGCACCTCTCACCGTTATATTGCGGGCGAAGCGCTGAGCATGCTGGAGCTTGACCCTGAAGATCACGGCATTTTGATTGCCCATCTCGGCAACGGTTCTTCGGTATGTGCGGTGCAGAACGGACGCAGCGTGGATACCTCGATGGGCATGACGCCGCTTGAAGGGCTGGTGATGGGTACGCGCTGCGGCGATCTGGATTTTGGTGCAGCGGCGCATATCGCGGCCAGTACCGGCCAGAGTATCGACGCGCTGTACAAAATGGTGAATAACCAGTCCGGCCTGCTCGGGATATCCGGTCTTTCCAGCGATTGCCGCACGTTACAGGATGCGCGCAGCCAGGGCGACAAGCGGGCGACACTGGCGATTGATGTGATGGTTCACCGGCTGGCACGCCATCTGGGTGCGCATCTGACATCTCTGAAACGTCTTGATGCTCTGATCTTTACCGGCGGGATTGGTGAGAATTCGGCGCTGATCAGGGAACTGACGCTTGAACGCCTTGGCGTATTGGGGCTGAAGCTGGACTCACATAAAAACCGGCAAACCTGCGGCGGAAGGGCCGGTGTGATATCGCCACAAAACTCTCCTTATGTGGCGGTGATCCCGACTGATGAAGAAAAAATGATTGCGCTGGATGCGCTGGCAATTTGTCACGCACAGACAGTGAATGAATAAATAAGAAAACAGAGAGATTTTCTTGTCCGGCTCCCTGAAGAAATAACAAGAAAGTCCGGCTGGCGGGCAAAACATTTGGTCATGAAATCTTTATTATCATCCTGCGTGAAGAATTTGCCGGCAGGATAAACATACGCGGGCTGGCGGTCTGTATTAATAACGCCTGCGTTAATTAACGTCCCCACTCATTATTCGAGGTTTTTATGCAACAAGAAGCATTAGGTATGGTTGAAACAAAAGGTCTGGTTTCTGCAATTGAAGCGGCAGATACCATGGTGAAATCTGCCAATGTCACGTTGGTCGGTTATGAAAAAATAGGTTCAGGGCTGGTTACGGTAATGGTGCGCGGCGATGTTGGCGCGGTTAAAGCGGCGACTGATGCCGGTTCTGCGGCAGCACTCAAAGTGGGCGAACTGGTCTCTGTGCATGTTATTCCGCGTCCGCATATCGAAGTGGAAAAAATCCTGCCAAAAGCCGTTGGTTAATAACCTCAGAGGATACTGACCATGAGAGATAATCTTGTTGAGCAGATTATATCTGAAGCAGTGAATCAGCAGACCAGTGAAAATGCCGGAGATAAAAAAGCCGCCAGTATTGCGGGCTGTGGTTTAACGGAATTCGTCGGAACCGCTCTCGGACATACTATTGGTCTGGTTATTGCCAATGTCGATAATCAATTACATGACGTCATGAATATCGACAAGAAATATCGCTCTATTGGTATTCTTGGCGCCAGAACCGGTGCGGGCCCGCATATTTTTGCGGCCGACGAAGCGGTGAAAGCCACCAACAGTGAAATATTATCGGTTGAACTTGCGCGTGATACGCAAGGGGGCGGCGGACATGGGTGCTTAATTATTTTCGGTGCATCTGATGTGTCTGATGTCCGCCGTGCCATTGAAGTGGCGCTGTCTGAAATTGAACGCACCATGGGCGATGTGTACGGTTCACCGGCGGGACACCTTGAATTCCAGTACACCGCCCGCGCCAGCTTTGCGCTGAATAAAGCTTTTGGTGCACCTGTCGGTAAAGCCTTTGGCATGACCTGTGCCTCGCCTGCGGCCATCGGCGTAGTGATTGCCGATGTGGCGGCCAAATCGGCGGTGATCGAACCGGTGGGTTACGCCAGTCCGTCAAAAGGCACCAGCTTCAGTAACGAAGTCATTTTCACCTTTGCCGGTGATTCCGGTGCGGTGCGTCAGGCAGTGATTGCCGCGCGTGAAGTGGGGCTGCAACTGCTTGCCACGCTGGATCCGTCACCGATCAGTTCCACCACCAAACCCTATATTTGAGGGTTAACCTTGCGAAGTGACGTGCAGTAAGGAATTAACAGCATGAATGATATTGAAATTGCTCAGGCGGTCTCCAGCGTGCTGAGCAGGTTTACCAAAATGACGCCGGAGAGTGCGGTAATAAACAGTGCTGCAGAGACCGCGCCGCCGCCTGCGCCGGAACGCCCTCCGGCACCGGCCAGCGCCTCTCTCAACGCCATTGTTGCCAGAGCGCTGGCGCAGAAACGGGTCACGACGATCCCGTCACCGGCCTGCGAACCGGGTAATGGCGCATTTGCATCAATGGATGAAGCCATCGCCGCAGCGGTGCTCGCGCAGGTTCAGTATCGCCACTGTCTGATGCAGGAGAGGGCGACATTTGTTCAGGGTATCCGCGATGTCTTCCTGCAGGAACCGGTCTTACAGACTATTTCGCGTATGGCAGTGGAAGAAACCGGCATGGGGAATTACGCCGATAAGCTGACTAAAAATCGTGTTGCTGCGCAGAAAACACCGGGGCCGGAAGACCTCATTACCGGCGCGCTGAGCGGCGACAGCGGGCTGACCCTGACGGAGTTTTCTGCCTACGGGGTAATCGGTTCAATCACGCCGACCACCAATCCGACAGAAACCATTATCAACAACAGTATCGGCATGCTGGCGGCGGGAAATTCCGTGGTGTTCAGCCCGCATCCTCGCTCACGCAAGGTTTCCCTCTATTGCGTGGAACTGATTAACCACAAACTCGCCAGCCTGGGCGCACCGGCCAATCTGGTGGTGACTGTTACGCAGCCTTCCATCGACAACACCAGCACCCTGATTAGTGATCCGCGCATCAACATGCTGGTGGCCACCGGCGGCCCGGCGATTGTGAAAACGGTAATGTCATCCGGCAAAAAAGCCATTGGCGCGGGAGCCGGGAATCCGCCTGTGGTCGTCGATGAAACCGCCGATATCGAAAAGGCCGCCCGTGACATCATCTGCGGATGCAGTTTCGATAACAATCTGCCATGTGTGGCGGAGAAAGAAGTCATTGTTGTCAATCAGGTCGCGGATTATCTGATCCATTGCATGAAGAAAAGTGGCGGTTATCTGCTGTGTGACAAAGCGCTTCTTCGCCAGATGGAGTCACTGGTACTGAACGAGAAAGGTACCGGCCCGGACACCGCCTTTGTGGGTAAAGATGCACGCTATATCCTGCAGCAACTGGGCATCATCGCGCCGGAAGACACCAAAGTGATCCTGGTGGAAACGGCGAAAAATCATCCATTTGTGGTACATGAACTGATGATGCCGGTGTTGCCGGTGGTGCGGGTCGATAACGTCGATGAAGCCATCGAACTGGCGGTGCAGGTCGAGCATGGCAATCGCCATACCGCCATCATGCATTCCACCAATGTCGAAAAGCTCACCAAAATGGCACGTCAGATCCAGACTACGATTTTTGTGAAAAATGGGCCTTCCTATGCCGGGCTGGGTGTTGGCGGCGAAGGGCATGCCACGTTTACCATTGCCGGACCGACCGGAGAAGGGCTGACGTCGGCGCGTTCTTTCGCCAGAGCCCGTCGCTGCGTGATGGTCGAGGCCCTTAACGTCAGATAAGGCGCGGCGATGAAAAAACGCATCATAAACGCACCCACGCCGGACATCGTGGCAATGATAAAACGCAGGATGCCCGGGGAATTTCGTTCACGGCTTGATCTTATCAGTATCGATGCGATTGGCATGATTATGTTACCGGTGCCGGATCTTTATTTCTATGCAGATGCCGCCAGTAAAAGTGCCAATGTGGTGGTCTCGGAAATATTCGGCAGTTGCCCGCAACATATTACAACACTGGCCATATTCGGTGAAGTCGCCGCCGTGAATGAAGCCATGCGAATAATAGAAGACGACAACAATAATACGGCTTTCTGATTATACGCTGATAAAAACGATTACTGCCGCAAGGTTTAATAATTAATTTCGGGAGTTATTCTATGTTAGAGAAAGGCTTTTCTAATCCGACCGAACGTGTTGTAAGACTCAAAAATATGATCCTGCATGCTAAACCCTATGTAGAATCTGAGCGCGCCGTATTAGCGACGGAGGCTTATAAAGAAAATGAACAACTGCCTGCCATTATGCGCCGGGCACGCGTGGTCGAAAAAATATTTAATGAACTGCCGGTCACTATTCGCCCTGACGAACTGATTGTCGGTGCGGTGACCATTAATCCTCGCTCTACCGAAATATGCCCTGAATTCTCTTATGACTGGGTGGAAAAAGAATTTAATACTATGCAGCACCGGGTCGCCGATCCGTTTATTATTCCGGAAAAAACGGCTGACGAACTTCACGAAGCTTTTAAATACTGGCCGGGTAAAACCACCAGTTCGCTGGCCGCATCTTATATGTCGGAAGGCACCAAAGAAAGCATGGCCAGCGGCGTATTTACCGTAGGTAACTATTTCTACGGCGGCGTCGGACATGTGAGTGTAGATTACGGGAAAATACTGAAAATCGGTTTTCGCGGCATTATTAATCGGGTGACCTGCGAACTGGAAAATCTGGATCGTTCAGAACCGGGATATATTAAAAAAGAACAATTCTATAACGCGGTAATAATCAGTTATCAGGCAGCTATCACTTTTGCGCACCGTTACGCGCAGGAAGCCACGCGTCTGGCACAGCTGGAAAGCAATCCGGCACGTAAACGCGAACTGGAACAGATTGCGCAAAACTGTAGCCGTGTACCGGAAAACGGTGCCACTACGTTCTGGGAAGCGTGCCAGACCTTCTGGTTCCTGCAAAGCATGTTGCAGATTGAATCCAGCGGGCATTCTATATCGCCGGGGCGTTTTGACCAGTATATGTACCCATATCTGGCTGCCGATACCTCCATTTCGAAAGAGTTTGCCCAGGAACTGGTGGATTGTTGCTGGATAAAGCTCAACGATATCAACAAGACCCGCGACGAAATTTCTGCCCAGGCGTTTGCCGGATACGCCGTGTTCCAGAACCTGTGCGTCGGCGGTCAGACTGAAGACGGCCGTGATGCCACCAACCCGCTGACTTACATGTGCATGGAAGCGACGGCGCATGTGCGTCTGCCGCAACCGTCGTTCTCTATTCGCGTCTGGCAGGGTACGCCGGATGAATTCCTGTTCCGCGCCTGTGAACTGGTACGCATGGGGCTGGGCGTTCCGGCGATGTACAACGATGAAGTGATTATCCCGGCGCTGCAAAACCGTGGTGTCTCCCTGCACGATGCCCGTGATTATTGCATCATTGGCTGCGTGGAGCCGCAGTCGCCGCACCGCACCGAAGGCTGGCACGATGCGGCATTCTTCAATGTGGCAAAAGTGTTGGAAATCACGCTCAACAATGGTCGCGCTGGCAACAAACAGTTAGGGCCGGTGACCGGCGAAATGACCGGATACACCAGCATTGATGATTTCTTTACCGCCTTCAAAAAACAGATGGTGCATTTCGTGCATCAGCTGGTGGAAGCCTGTAACAGTGTAGATATCGCCCATGGCGAGCGTTGCCCGTTGCCGTTTCTTTCCGCGCTGGTCGATGACTGTATCGGTCGCGGTAAGTCGTTACAGGAAGGCGGCGCGATCTACAACTTTACCGGCCCGCAGGCCTTTGGTATCGCTGACACCGGGGATTCCGTTTATGCCCTCCGGAAACAAGTCTTTGAAGACCGCAAACTGACACTGACTGAACTGAAAAGCGCACTCGACGCTAACTTTGGTCATACAGTCGGCTGCGCACCTCACGCGGCAGACGGTAAGTCATCGCTGGGAGAACAGGAAATTCATGAGATGGTGAAACGTATCATCGAACAGCATGGTTCACTGGATCCAACGGCGATCAAAAATGAAGTTTACCGTCAGCTTGCCAGCGGCACTTCCGCAGCTCCGGCAGGGAGCAACTCACGTTTCGAAGAGATCCGACACATTCTTGAAAATAGCCCATGCTTCGGGAACGACATCGATGAAGTGGATCTCGTGGCACGTGAATGTGCGCTGATTTACTGCCAGGAAGTCGAGAAATATACCAACCCGCGCGGCGGTCAGTTTCAGGCCGGTATCTATCCGGTTTCTGCTAACGTCTTGTTCGGCAAAGACGTGGCAGCACTGCCGGACGGACGCATGGCGAAAGAACCATTGGCCGACGGCGTTTCACCGCGTCAGGGTAAAGATACCCAGGGGCCAACCGCAGCAGCTAATTCAGTGGCCAAACTCGATCACTTCATTGCCTCTAACGGCACGCTTTACAACCAGAAATTCCTGCCGTCGTCACTGGCCGGAGAACAGGGTTTGCGCCATTTCAGCGGGCTGGTACGTAACTACTTTGATAAGAAAGGGATGCACGTCCAGTTCAATGTCATCGACCGCAAAACCCTGATCGAAGCGCAGAACAATCCGCAGCAACATCAGGATCTGGTGGTACGCGTCGCCGGTTACAGTGCGCAGTTTGTGGTGCTGGCGAAAGAAGTGCAGGACGACATTATCAGCCGCACAGAACAGCAATTCTGATTAGCTACCTTCACGGGCTATGTACAACACATGGCCCGTTTTTTAAATAACCTGTGGCGCTGATGGCGGGTAAAGTTATGAATAAAGTCGATTACGAAACGGAAGGCGTATTATTTAATATTCAGCGCTATTCTCTGCATGACGGACCGGGTATCCGCACCATTCCTTTTTTTAAAGGCTGTCCGCTGGCCTGCAAATGGTGCAGTAATCCGGAATCACAACATCCGCAACCGGAATTATTATTTAAAAAGAGTGATTGTATTCGTTGCGGTAAATGTATTGAAGTCTGCCGGCAACAGGCATTATCCGTTAATAACGCTTCTTTTATAGATCGTGAACGGTGTATTGATTGTGGTAAATGCACCCAGGTCTGCCCGACTCAGGCACTGGAAATGAAAGGTAAACGCATGACGGTGGCGGAAGTGATGCGGGAATTGCAGAAAGAAGAAAATTTGTACCGGCGTTCAGGTGGCGGGATCACGCTCTCCGGCGGAGAACCCCTGGCGCAGCCTGCGTTTGCCCGGGAATTGCTGAAAGCCTGTAAGGAGAAGGGCTGGCACACGGCGATGGAAACGACCGGCTTCGCCACAACCGAGGTAATTGCTGACGTTTTCCCTTATGTCGATCTGGCGCTGACTGACATCAAGGCGATCAACCCGGCAGTGCATCAGGCCAATACCGGTATGGATAACCGCCAGATCCTGGAAAATCTGTTACGTATTTCTTTCATGACAAAAACCATAGTGCGTATACCGGTGATCCCGGGGGTGAATGATAATATGGAAGAAATACGTCATATCGTGAAATTTGCGCGACTGATGTCCCATGTCGATACCTTGCATTTATTGCCGTATCACGCTTTTGGCGAAAATAAATATAGTCTGCTTGGGCGTATTTATCCGATGGGGGACGTGGAAAGTATTGCTGGATCCAAAATGGAATTATTAAAAAAAGAAGTGGAGTCGTCTGGTTTTCATTGCCATATCGGCGGCTGAGTTTCCGGTCAGGATATTCGGCTTTTCAAAAATATAATCAAAATAAGGTCGTTGTATGCATGATTCAGTGAAGACGCCATGTATTGCGGAATTTCTCGGTACCGGCTTATTTTTGTTTTTCGGCATCAGTTGTCTGGCAGCAGTGAAAGTGGCGGGGGCCAGTTTCGGTTTGTGGGAAATCTGTATTGTGTGGGGGCTGGGGATTTCACTGGCCGTCTATCTCACGGCGGGCATTTCCGGCGCACACCTTAATCCGGCGATCACGATAGCCTTGTGGCTGTTTGCCCGTTTTCCCGCGCGTAAAGTAATACCCTATATTATAGCGCAGGTGGCTGGCGCTTTCGGTGGTGCGCTGCTGGCGTACATGTTCTATCACAACTTGTTTGTTAATTTTGAAACCGCCAATCATATGGTGCGCGGCAGCGTGGAAAGCCTTCAACTGGCCAGTATATTCAGTACCTATCCGTCGGCGGCGATAAGCGTGTGGCAGGCGGCGTTTATTGAAATGGTTATCACCTCAATTCTGATGGGGCTGATTATGGCGCTGACCGACGACGGTAACGGTGTGCCGCGTGGTCCGCTGGGGCCGTTGCTGATTGGCATTTTGGTCGCCGTTCTCGGCGCATCAACCGGCCCGCTGACCGGTTTTGCCATGAACCCGGCGCGTGATTTTGGCCCTAAATTGTTCAGCTTCTTCGCGGGCTGGGGCAACATCGCCATGACCGGTGGTCGCGACATTCCTTATTTCCTGATCCCGATTATTGCCCCGGTGATCGGTGCCTGCCTGGGCGCTGCGGTATATCGCCTGTGTATCGGTAAAAACCTGCCGGGAAACGCACCGGTGGCGGATGTCGCCAAATCTTAGGCTTTTCTAACCCAACCAATAAAAAACGGCGGTGCAGTGGCATCGCCGTTTTTTATGTGCAGGTAACGCTTATTTTCTACGGTTGCCGCGACGGGATTTTTGGCTTTTGTTCACGATGACCGGCGCTTCCTCTTCCTTCTTCACTTCTTCCTGAAAATCCATGCATGAGTACGGAGCTGGCGTTGCTTCCACATTAACCACGGGTATGCTTTGCGGATCTTTCTGCGTTGTGAACGTAGATTTAGCGGGCGTCATGCCGGTGGTTTCTGTGGAATAAATCATGCTTTCAAGATATTGCGCCGTGCGGGCAATCACCTTGTGCGCAAAGACGGTGCCGACTTTGCTGGCTGCCATCACTCCCGCCGCGACGGCCGCGTTGACTGCGCCGACTTCGCCTGCCAGTTTGACGGTAACCAGACCGCCGCCCTGAGTGAGTTCATAACCGACCAGCGTGACGTGCGCGGATTTCATCGCGGCATCCGCGGCTTCCACCGCAGCGGCCAGACCGACAGTTTCAATTAATCCCAAACTTTGTCCGGGCATAGATCGCTCCTGTTACCAGATTCATAGTGAAGTGCGTCGTGCACTCTTTCAGGTGTTCCCGCGTAGTGTCTGTGTTTTTCGGTTTTTTCCAGGGGAAAATGTTGCGATAAACATGGCCGTCGCAGACGGCCTGACGGTAACGCGGGTCGAGGATCCTGCAACAGATACGCTCTGAAGTTGTGTCACGTTGTTCAACGGCTCACCTATGGTAGAGGCGGCCGGTGAAAGCGACGTACACTATCTTGCGGACAGGGGGGATTTTTTTGCCCTCACGCTGAGTGCGCGTACAGAATTAACCGGTCTGCGCATTAAGCAGGTACAGGCGCGACGATTTTACGAAAATCAGACGGGGCCATACCGGTTTCCTTTTTGAATATCCGGCAGAAATAGTTGGCATCCTGCCAGGAAAGCTCCAGCGCAATGGTATTGATCCTCAGGTCACTGCACTGAAGCAGCGATTTGGCAACGTTTATCTTGCGGCCGGCGATGTAGTTTGAGAAACCGGCGCCGGTCATTTTCTTAAACGCCCGGCTCAGATAACAGGAACTGACAAAGGATCGTGCGGCAATGTCGTCGAGCGTCAGGTTATCAAGAATGTTTTTTTCGATGTGGAATTTTGCGCGATCGATAAAGCTCATCGAGCCAGTGAAGTGCTTAAGTGCATGGTCGAAAACCGTTTCCCCGATGCTCAGCAGCCGGGACATGATGCGGTAGTAGGTGCTGGCGGAAATACCGGACTGGCTGATTTCCTGGATTAGCGCCGTCACTGTCTTTGCCGCTGGCTGGCCTTTCTCCCCCCATGATATGAGGTGCTGATGCATTAATTCGAGCACATCTGTCAGTATTTTGCGCTGGCTTATAGCGGATGGCGTGGCAGCGCAGGTGTTATCCAGTGCGTCAAACAGGAAGTTATGCCACTGAGGATAATCGCAGCGTTCGATCATCGTACCGACGGTTTGTTTCAGCGCCCGCGACGCCACAATGTCCACATCACTGACGTCGAGGGTTTTACGGATGGCATCGGTCAGGGTGCTTTTCTTCACCGGTTTCAGCAAATAATCATCCACTTTCAGGTTGAGCATGCTGCGCACAAGATCAAAATCATCGTTGGCCGTGGTGACAATCACTTTGGTACTGGCGCTTTTGGTCCGCAGATATTCAATCACCTGATTACCATTGGGTAGCGGAATATTAATATCGACCAACATCATGTCGATTTGATCAAGCTTGTCGATCAGCTGGATGGCTTTCTTGCCGGTACTGGCTTCATGTACTATGGAATTACCGACGGACTCAGACACAATCCGCCGCAAAGATTCAGATTCAATGAGTTCATCTTCTACAATCACAATATTGTACATGCTCACGTCTCCGTTTATCAGGCTTGCAGCATGGGGAATTTCAGGGTGATGGTGGTTCCCCTTTGTGGCTGATGGAGGCTGGAAATGCCCAGTCCATAGCTTTCACCAAATAACAGCTGAAGCCGGTTTTTTATATTATTAATACCGATGCCGCCTTTCTGGCGATTTTCATCACCGGATAAAATGTTGGCAATGTCGGCTGGTGAAATACCGTCGCCGTTGTCGGTCACCTGCAGAATGACATCATGCCCGTCGTCATTGGCGCTGATGCGTAGCCAGCTGGGGGTGTCACGCGGTTCGACGACGTAATTGAAAAAATTCTCGACCAGGGGCTGCAATATCAGAAACGGGCAGACGACTTCCGCATACTTTTCAGGAATATCGCACTGATAATCAAAACGGTCATTCATGCGCACTTTCTGAATCGACATATAACTGGTGACATAATTAATTTCATGCCGCAGCGTAATCAGGCCATGATTACTTTTACGCAGCAAATAACGCATCATGTCCGAGAAGTCATGTACCATGTTTTCTGTCCGCTGAGCATTTTCCAGATATGCCAGGCGGCCAATGGTATTTAATACATTAAAGAGAAAGTGCGGGTTAATCTGATATGACAGGGCTTTAAATTCTGCCTCATGCAGTGAACGTTCTGTTTCCACTCTTTTACGTAATTCGTCAGTAAGTTCCAGATCTTTCCTGTGCAGTTCGCGCTGAATATTATTGGTATGCGCCTGTTCCACCAGATAAGAAGAGACGTGCAGTAACGTGGAGGCCGTAGATTCAAAACGATCATATGGCATACGTTTAGCGTCCTGATGTAAATCGATCAGCCATGCATTCTCTTTCCATATTTGGTTGTTATCGAGGATATAAGGAATGGTGCGCTCTTTCTCCTCCTCGACTTTCACCTGACCGGAAATAAATGCCCCGAGATAATGATCGTTTATCATGATCGGCACGGCGAACTCAACAAACCCGCAGTAGCAGCGGTAAACCACCGGTTTTCCGGCCCGCATAGCGGCCCGTCCACCGGCATTATCACTTTTGTAACAATGCGTTGCCAGAGATGGGTTACACCTTGAACGGGCGCAAAAATCTGAAAAACCACTCGCCTGCGTGACCGGCACACCATCCTGATCGACGACGACTAAAGCAATCATCATTGATTTACTGAAATTATCCTGGAGGGTTTGAAGTCTTTTTATATCAAGAAACTCATGCAATTTATATTTGTTATTCATTACGATTACCTGTAGTGGTAATTGAAATCATTCACTATATCAATATACAGGAAATCATCTGCGGGTATTTTGAAACCCGTCACAGCGGAACAAATTTAATTAGCCGAGGATGTTAACTTACATGAGGTTATGTTAATTAATACGGAAGTTAGGGCAGTAAGCGGAGAGAGCAGTACAGGAGTGGCAGGACCTGATTTTTATTGGTGCAGTCTCTGAAGGAGGATGATAAAATTACGGGAGGACAATGATATGTAGAGCATAAGGAGATCAAAATGCCATTTTTTCCGCCATTCAAAAAGCAGTTTGAGGAAGGGGATTTGGTTTACGGGATGCATGAGCAAAGGGGGATGTATTCTAATAAATTCGAATTTTTCAAAAATTCGGCTACCCCTAAGAATATTTCAACGATAGACCAATATGCCGCGACAAAGGTTGAACAGACGCTCCAGCATAAATACGAGAGAGTAAAGCCTTTAAAGCAGGCTGACTATTTGCGTACGTTATCCTCTCATTCAAAATATAAAACAATATGTGAGGCCCAAGGTTTTAATATGAATGGCAGAGCAGTACATCATCACCAGGTTATTGGGAGAAAGTGTAAGGCAGGATTATTTTGGGTTTCTACGTTACAGGATAATACCACGGTTCATTTTATTCTTGATGAAATAGATTTGAATATGGTGGCAGAAAAGTCTCATCCGAGGGATCAGCACGGGAGATCTTTCACGGGCGTGGAGTTAAGATGGATATATCGAAACAGGCATAATCCTCAGGTAATGAAAAAGATCCAGTTCTGGTTAAAAGGTTCTCCGACTGTACCACCCTGGGCGAGTGATAACAGCGGGTTCTGGCAGCAATATATTCCTCGCTCAGAACCAGACTGGTCAGCATCGTTATCGAGATTATTTCATTTAGCGTAGCGGTAGCGTTCCATAATTAATCTGTGTAAAAGGCGGGGAGCGCCAGTGCAATTTAGGGGTTAAAAAGCATTGCGGCTGTTCTACGGGTTGTTCATTCATCAGCCCACTTATCATACTAAAGCAGTGCATGGCCAGTTCACGGCAGTCCTGTGCGACCGTGTCAATTTTCACAGACAGGGAGTCATAAAGGTAATGGTCGTCAAAACTGCACAGGTGGATATCACTCTCCAGCAACTGATGCTGGCTCATATATCGCAAAACACCTTCCATCAAGCCACATGACGCAACGAAGAGGGCTTTGGGCGGGCGTCCAAGGCGGGCACAAAGTTGCGCAAACATTTCATAACCGGAGCTGGGATGGTAATTACCATACAGAACCCAATCGGGATTCAGGCTGACACCTGCACGTTGCAGCCCAAGCTGATAACCCGCGAGACGGTCACGGGTCGGTGAAATTCGCGGCTGTCCACCGAGAAAATAAAACTCATCACGCTGGATTTGGGCTATCCGGGAGACCAGCTCTGCTGAAGATTCTATGGCTTCACAGACAACCATAGGGAGCTGTGTGTCCTGCATATGGCGGTCAAATAAGACTACGGGTAATTGCTGACTGATTTTTACGTATTCCGCATCACTGAGCATGCTTGATGCCACAATAAGCCCGTCGACCTGCCGCTGAATAAGGTTATTAACAACCATCGTTTCCTGGCTGGTATTTTCATCCGTACAGGCAATCAGCAACTGCATGCCGTTCTCACGACAAAGCATTTCAAGTTCGTTAGAGCAGGCGGCAAATCCATAGTTGGTCATTTCCGGCACCACCAGCCCAAGCGTGAAGCTGCGGGTGACATTGAGCGAACGGGCGTGAATGCTCGGCTGATAATGATGTTCTGCTGCCACGGCGAGTACCCGATCCCGGGTGAGATCGGAGATACGAAACTTCTTGCTGTGTCCGTTAAGCACCTGGCTGGCAGTCGATTTCGACACGCCAGCCAGTTCGGCTATGCCACTGATAGTGATGCGTTTGGTCTTTTTCACTGCGCCATATTCTGTTATCCGAAAGGGCATTTATTCTATCACGCATTCAGCCAACGACCAGTGGCGCAGCGCAATCTGATGAGAACCCCGTACGGTCAGTTGGGCAGGTAAAGCAGGGAAATAGCGTGAGGACATCACAGCTTCCCCGTCATTAATGAAAATCTCAAGGCTCGACGCATCGCTTAATACCGTCAGCTTGTGCAGCGCGCCGCGCCAGACACGGTGTTCCGGCAAACCACTACGCCGGTTTTTTCGTGTTAAACGCAGCCATTCTCCGTCGAAGCTGAGCGTCATGTCGCCACCTAAATCCGCACTGAAAGCGTGTTCAGTGATAATTTCCGTCTCGGCTTTTGTGATGTCCAGATGAGGGCAATCGTCGGCAGTTCCCTGCCATGCCTGCTCATCACGACGGAGTTGTTGCAGTTCCCGTGCCGGTTTTTGCATGATTTTACCCGCCACCATCGTCAGTTCGCGCGGGCAGGTCATTGTATGCAGCCAGCCATTTTGTATTGTCGGCTGGAAAAATTCATCACTGTCCGGTATTCCCATCCACCCGATGAGCAGGCGTCGCCCGTCATCCGTTTGCGTAGTTTGCGGCGCATAAAATTCGAACCCCAGATCTAACTCAGTGAATTCGCCGTGCTCAAGGGTCGCATTGTCGTAATCAAGTTGCCCGACAAAATAACCCGACTGGAACGTATTCAGATAACGGTCAGATTCCGCCGCTAAACCTTGCGGACAGCAAATCAGAATGTCGTTATCGCCCAGCCGGAATAAATCCGGGCATTCCCACATGTAGCCGAATTCACCCAGCCCGTGTAAACCTGAACCGGCCATTTCGCCGAGAAGATCCCAGGCTAATAAGTTGTCGGATCGTAACAATAATACTTTGCCCTGAAGGTTAAGATCCTGAGCCCCTAACACCATGTACCAGTGGTTTTCATGTCGCCAGACTTTGGGATCCCGGACATGTCCGGTATAACCTGCCGGCAGGGAGAGTACCGGGCCGGTTTTATCAAACTGGCCCTCTGTGTTTTCGCGTGCCAGACATTGAAATGCCGTGCGGCTGCCATCGGGATATTTCACATTACCGGTGTAAATGAGTGTCAGCTGGCCGTTATCGGTCACGGCTGAACCGGAATAGCATCCATGGGTTTCGAATTCTTCTGACGGCACCAGCGCGAGCGGTTCATGCTGCCAGTGAAGCAAATCTGCTGAGCTCCAGTGCCCCCAGAACTTGGCACCGTGCTCGCAGGCCAGCGGATTCCATTGGTAGAATAAATGGAAACGTCCGTTATGCTGGATAAAACCATTCGGGTCATTGAGCAACCCGACCGGCGGCGCGAGATGCCAGCCGGGACGATAAGGATCTGCCGCCGCGTTAACCTGACCCGCCACCACGCTGTGCAGCGCTTTTTTCAGCAATCCGGCTTCCGTCATTTTTCACTCTCCGTGTTGTATTTGAGCAGCAATGACAGCAGGAATGCGCTGCCAAAGGCAATCACCATCCCGATCAGATAGCTGAGAATCGAACTGGATTGCACGATGGCCAGCCCCGGAATACCGGTCAGACCAACCGCTGTCATATTGACATGCATTGCCACCACCCAGGCACCGCCGAGCGCACCGCCTGCCAGCGCCGCGAGGAAAGGTTTCATAAAGCGCAGGTTGATACCAAAAATTGCCGCTTCGGTGATGCCCAGCATCGCGGAGAAGGCCGAAGGCACCGCAATGGCTTTAATTTTCGCATCACGCGTTTTGAAATAGACGGCAAGACAGGCCCCGCCTTGTGCAACGTTGGCCATCGACCAGATAGGCAGCAGGAAATTCACGCCGATATGCGGATTCCCCAGCAAACCCGCTTCAATTGCATGGAAGCTGTGGTGAATACCGGTGATCACGATAACTGAATACAATCCGCCGAACACCAGCCCTGCCACCCAACCGGCATGGGAGATTAATGTGCTGAGAATAAACGAAATACCGTCACCGAGCGCACGACCCGCAGGGCCGATGATCAGGAAAGCGATAAAACCGGAAATGATGACCGTCAGGAACGGTGTCAGGATCAAATCCAGTGCATCGGGGATCACTTTGCGCAGGCGTTTTTCAATGAAGCTCATGAACCAGACGGCCAGTAAAACCGGGAAGACCGTGCCCTGATACCCGATCATCGCAATCTCAATACCAAAGAAATTCATGGTATGGAAACCACTGGCAACACCCCAGGCATTGGTCAGCGCCGGATGTGTCAGAATACCGCCGAGGGTGGCACCGAGGAACGGATTGCCACCAAATTCCCGTGCGGCAGTAAAACCAATCAGGATCGGCAGAATGATAAATGCCGCCGAGCTGAACATATCAAGCATGATAAAAATCGCGCTCTCAGGGTTGGCCCAGCCGTAGGTCTTCACCATACCGAGCAGCCCCATCAGCAGGCCGGACGCGACGATTGCCGGAATAATCGGCACAAAGATATTCGACAGTACGCGCGCAAGTCTCTGGAAGGGATTGAGTTTCCGTGCCGCAATATCGGCGGCTTCGGATTTACTTGATTCGCTGATACCGGCCACTTTAATAAACTCGGCGTACACCTTGTTCACTAACCCTGTACCGAAAATGATCTGAATCTGTCCGGCATTGCTGAAACAGCCTTTTACGCCTTCCACTTTTTCGATAGCACTTTTGTTGATCAGACTGTCATCTGCCAGCACCAGGCGCAGACGTGTGGCACAGTGTGCCGCGCTGGCAATATTGTCCTTCCCACCCAACAGCGGAAGCAGCTCAGTCGCGATTGCATTGATGTTCATAGAATCCCTTAATTTATCATTATCGTTAACGCCCGGTTAGGCCAGGCGCTTTTTTTGAATCAAACCCTGCTGTTTAGAACCAGGTTTCCATCTGGATGCCGAAATTCCACTGTCCGCCCGCTGTAAAGCCATCAGTACCAAAGGAATCGCTGGAGGAGTAACTGTCAAGTTCTTTGCTCCAGTCCATATAGGTGGCGAAGAAGCGTATTTCAGGACGGCTCAGCATGTTGCTGATATCGCCCACCTTGAAAGTCGGTGCAAAGGTTAGTTTGTAGAAACCCCCTTTCACTTTGTTGTAATCGCTGTAACCTTGCGGATCGAGATCCATATACTGATAGCTGCCTTCATACGCCAGCTCGAAATTCTCAGTAATTTGCTGGATCAGCCGGGTATTAAACGTCAGCCATTTATAGTTATCTCCGGAGACATAGCGGTCTTTACTCTGCTGAGCCAGAACAGCCGGTGCGATGCTCCAGTTTTTGCTGATCGGCGTGATACCGTATGTGGCCAGACGAAGCGTACTGGCATCGTCAGTCAGATGTCCGTCAGAGCCCAGTGCTTTCACCTCTGCTCCCAGCCCGTGACCATAAAGTAGTGCTGTTTTGGATGTCCCTTCACGCAGGCCGTAAAAACTGTCGCCGTGGTACGCCAGCAGGGTATGGAAGCCGGTATCCGCCGCATTGGTGACCCCCCTGGTGCCGGTATTTTCGCGATCCTGATTGTTTTTGGCCCGCAGCCCGCTTAGCATCCACTGGAAAGGCCCGGCATAGTTATTGGCCGTAACAATGTAATTCTCGATGCGGGTATCATCGCTATTCTTGTCTTCAAGATCGTCAAAGTTTCTTCCGTAGAGCGAGAAGTTACTTTTCAGGTTCTCCCCCCATTTAACGTCGTAAATCCCGCCGCCTGTGCCTGCCAGGAAGATGATGTCGGAATCAAGCCAGTGAATGTCGAAATTATCGCGGTCAAAGCGCTTACCCGCCCAGAGGGTGGAATCTTTCCAGGGGCCGCTGAACGTGGGTAAAGAACCGAGTTCAACAAAGGCCTGACGGATATTTAATTCACTGGTGGCTGCGGTCCAGTCGTTGTAGCTGCGCTGACCATCAGCCAGCATGACTTTGTAACGGGAGGTCGCGCCGCTGGCCATCGTCTGGTTATGCTCCAGATTCAGCTCGACGTAGGTATTATTTTCATTGCCCAAACGTCCTACCGCACCGCCAGTTTGCCCGGCAGGCGTAACATAAGGACCACTTTCTGTTGAGGTCCCCGAATCATTCATGATCACGCCTGAACGTGCATATCCCGTAAATTTGAACCCGCTGTTATCACTGCTGTTTTTATTGTTGTCAGCGACTAACGTTTCAGTACGTTTAGCCACCTCTGCTGTTTTTTGCCCGGTCGTCTCAACATCCTTCGCCACGAGCCGTGTCTGTTGTTCATTACTGGTTGTGCGCGCTTCCAGTGTTTTGACCTGCTGTTCAGCTTCAGTGGCACGTTTCTCTGCTTTGGCGGCGCGGTTTTCGGCGACTTGTAGTCTTTTTTCTAACGCGGCAAAGCGGGCTTCAATGGCACTGGCTGAAATATCGGCGCCCTGGGCGGTGCATGACAAAATTAATCCAATTGCAACAGCAAGATAGCGGGGTTTCATCATCATTTTTATCACTCAGAAGAGGTTTAATTATTATGGGGAAAACTGTTTAGCTAAATTGCTAAACTGGTTTTCCTGAGCACAATAAGCATTCGCATGGCATGCAGGCAATGAATTTTTAAGGTCTTGTCGTGGGATTGTGATCTTGCTGGCAAAATATTCTCTAAGCCTGAAATTTCATTTGCACTTGAATAGCTAAACCGGTTCTTCTATTTTATCACCAGACGATTTATCAGGATTTAAAAAAGGAATGAAGATGACTAACCGGGTTTGGGTATTGGGCGATGCCGTGGTGGATCTGATCGCTGAAGAAGATGGCCGCTTATTAAAATGTCCGGGCGGGGCACCGGCGAATGTTGCCGTCGGGATCCGCCGCCTCGGAGGTGACAGCGCATTTATCGGACGTGTGGGTGACGATCCGTTCGGAAAGTTTCTGCGAAAAACACTCAGTGATGAGGGGGTGAATATTGATTGTATGTACCTTGATGCTCATCACCGAACCTCCACCGTCGTCGTGGAAAACGATGCTGACGGAGAGCGAACCTTCACATTTATGGTACGTCCGGGCGCTGATCTTTTTCTGCAGCCCAACGACATCCCGGCTTTCAAGCCCGGGGATTTTTTACATTTATGCTCGATAGCGTTATCTGCGGAACCTTCACGTTCTACCGCCTTTCTGGCTATGGCAAAAATGAAAGCAGCAGGGGGGTATATTTGTTTTGACCCCAATATCCGGCATGACTTGTGGTCTGATGAAGGCCTGTTGCGTGACAATCTTGCCCGCGCCTTGTCGCTGGCTGATGTGATTAAAATCTCAGAGGATGAGCTGGAATTTCTGACGGGTGAAGCGTTGTTATCAGAAGGGGTACTGCGCCTGTGCGACGTGTATAAACCCGAACTGCTGTTGGTCACGCAGGGGAAACAAGGGGTTTCGGTCTACCGGAAATATAATGCGGGTCTGAAACACTACCCCGCGCCCGAAGTGAAGGCTGTGGATACCACCGGCGCCGGAGATGCATTTGTTGCCGGATTGCTGGCCGGACTGGCGCAACACTGGCCGCTGAGGTCGGACAATGTCTGGCAATCTATTATCCGGCAGGCACTGGCATGCGGGTCACTGGCCACCACTGCCAGAGGCGCAATGACCGCATTACCCGATAGCGATACCTTAAAGGCATTTTCGTCTTAAACCGGGTCCGCGCCCGATGAATTTACGCGGACTGCAACTGTTCTTCCGGCGAAAAGAATGTAAGTAATGCGTAATCCAATGTCATGTTTTACGAAAATCAAAAGTTAGCCGCTGAACCTCGCCTATATCTCACAGTCTGTTAGCGAGGTTATTTCTTCTGATAGCAAAATCTTTTGTTAACAGGAATTTTTGTGAGTTGAAAAACGGCGAGCACGGATCACATGACAATGAAAAAATTACTCTTAGCGTCGCTGCTGTTCAGCAGTGTCCCGGTTTTTGCTGCCGGCGGGTTTGTTGTAAAAGACATTCACGTCGAAGGATTGCAGCGGGTCACTGTGGGTGCGGCGTTGCTGAGCATTCCTGTGCGCGTGGGAGATACGGTATCCGATGACGATATCAGCCAGACGATCCGTGCATTGTTTGCGACCGGCAATTTTGACGATGTGAAGGTGCTTGAAGATGGCAACACGCTGATTGTCCAGGTGAAAGAACGGCCAACGATTGCCAGCATTACGTTCTCAGGCAACAAAGCCATAAAGGATGAAATGTTGCAGCAGAACCTGGAAGCCTCAGGGATCCGCGTCGGGGAAGCGCTGGACCGCACCACCATTTCGTCGATTGAAAAGGGGCTGGAGGATTTTTATTACAGCGTCGGCAAATACAGCGCGAGTGTTAAAGCGGTGGTGACGCCGTTGCCGCGTAACCGCGTGGACGTGAAACTGGTCTTTACCGAAGGTGTGTCGGCAAAAATTCAACAAATCAATATTGTGGGCAATAAAGCTTTTACCAGTGACGATTTAATCGCCCATTTCCAGCTGCGCGATGAGGTGCCGTGGTGGAATGTGATTGGCGATAAAAAATATGAAAAACAAAAATTGTCAGGTGATTTAGAAACACTTCGCAGTTTTTATCTCGATCGCGGTTATGCCCGTTTTAATATTGATTCCACCCAGGTCAGTTTAACGCCGGATAAAAAAGGAATTTATATTACCGTCAATATTACCGAGGGTGCGAAATATACCGTGTCCGGCGTGGTGGTGACCGGTGATATGGCCGGACATTCTTCCGAAATTGAAACACTTGCCACTATTCCTGCCGGTGAGTGGTATAACGGCGCGAAAGTCACCACAGTGGAAAGCGATATCAAAAATCTGCTGGGCCGCTACGGCTATGCCTATCCGCATGTCACGACGCAAAGCGACATTAATGAAACGGATAAAACCGTGAAACTGCGTATCAGCGTGGATACCGGCAACCGTTATTCGGTGCGACGCATTCGTTTTGAAGGTAATGACACCTCGAAAGATGAAGTGTTGCGGCGTGAAATGCGCCAGATGGAGGGCGCATGGCTGGGCAATGATCTGGTGCAAAAGGGCAAAGACAGGCTGAACCGTACCGGCTATTTCGAGTCGGTCGATGTGGATACGCAGCCGGTACCGGGTTCACAAGATCAGGTTGATGTGGTTTACAAAGTCAAAGAACGCAATACCGGTACATTCAACGTGGGTGTGGGTTACGGCACTGACAGTGGCATCAGTTATCAGCTCGGTGTGACGCAGGATAACTGGCTGGGCAGCGGTAATACGGTCAGCTTTAGCGGTACACGTAACGCTTATCAGACTTATGTCGAAGTCTCGACGACTAACCCGTATTACACCGTTGATGGTATCAGCCTCGGCGGTAAAGTGTTCTACAACCATTACGACGCAGAAGATAACGATCTGGCGGCGTATAACCTGCAAAGTTACGGCACGGGCGTGAATCTCGGTCTGCCGGTCAGCGAAAATAATACGCTGAATCTGGGGCTGGATTACGTTCACAGTACGCTGAGTGATATGGAGCCGCAGGTAGCGGTCTGGCGCTATCTCAATGCCAGCGGCGTACAGCCGGGGCTGGTGACGACGTCTACCAGCAGTGATGCACAACTGAGCACCAATGACTTCTTCGCCAGCGCCGGCTGGGCGTATAACGATCTTAACCGCGGCTTCTTCCCGTCATCCGGCACGCGCGCCAGTCTGGTAGCAAAAGTCACCACGCCGGGCTCGGACGACAGCTATTACAAAATCACCTTCGATGCCAACCATTACATCCCGCTGAGTGACAAATCGGACTGGGTATTAATGGGCCGCGCCAAAGCCGGTTATGCGGCAGGCATTGGCAGCAACGAAGTGCCGTTCTACGACAACTTCTACGCGGGCGGCTCCAGCTCGGTTCGCGGTTTCTCCTCCAACACCATCGGGCCGAAAGCGGCGTATTACAAATGCAGCAGCGCTGACAACTCGTATTCCACCTGTCCGGTGACCAAATCGACTGATGCGGTGGGCGGTAATGCGATGGCGATTGCCAGCGCGGAACTGTATGTGCCGACGCCGTTCATCAGCGAGAAATACGCCAGTTCGGTCCGTACATCATTATTTGTCGACTCCGGCACGGTGTGGGATACAAAATGGAAAAATACCTCAGCGACCGAAGCCGCGGGTATTCCGGATTACAGTGACCCGACACATATTCGTGTTTCCAGTGGTATAGCGCTGCAATGGCAATCCCCGCTTGGCCCGCTGGTATTCTCTTATGCGCAGCCGCTGGTGAAATATGAAGGGGACAGCGCTGAGCAATTCCAGTTTAATATCGGTAAGACGTGGTGATAATAAATCCGTCTTACAAAGTTATTACTTTTTACAGACGCAATGAGAATAGAAAATAAATCATATTCAATTATAATGCCGGCATGATGTTTATTGAGCAACCCTTAGGGTAAAACATCATGCCATTATAATATTGTTGGAGTTCTTTCTTTTAAGGGCTGCCCCTGTGCGGCCCTTCTTTTTATGGGTTTATCACATCAGAAATAAGCGATTATTCTGCTTTGTGGTAATTTCCCTGCGCGTCGGCACTTTCAAAAATCATTGAAACGGAGTTTACACAATGGCGCAGATTCTTCTCGGTCAAATATTCTCCCTCAAAGACATGCCCCAGATGTGCCTTACAGTTCGCACAAACAATTTCTGTTCTGCGGCCATCGGCATCCGGTACACGTTCTACCGCACCCGGAATTTCATCGTCGAAAGCTGGCCAGCCGCAATGGGATTCGAATTTGTGTTCTGAGGAATACAGCGGCGCAGAACATCTTTTACAGACGTAGCGGCCCGGTGAAAAGTGGTCGTTATACTCACCGGTATTCGGGCGCTCTGTCCCTTTGTTTTCGATGACAAAACGTTCAAAATCATTCAGTTCTCTGTTCATTATCATTGCTCCTGGCAGGTGACATTGCAACTTTATAGTGTAGCTCTATATTGGGGCGATATATCAAGCTGCAAGTGCCCTTACGCCAAACCGTGCTGTTTCACACCATCGCCCGGCGACGGCGGCAGCGTGATACGGGTTTCAAAATCAGTCTGTTGCACAGGGTGATCAGATCAGCCTGCGCCGACTACAGAGAACGCGGCTCAGCCAGTACCGGCAGATAATACAGATGGCGTCAGCGCTGCTTCAGAGAACCTGATAATCAGAATGGGATCCTGGCAGGGGATCCCCTCCTGCCGCAGAATAAGGCATTTTTACTTCATCTCTTCTTCCATGACTTTACTGACTTTTTGCAGGGTGGATGCGACATCCTTAACACCAGCGGCTTCCTGGTTCTTCACCCAGTTGGCCTGGATGTCCTGATAGCCAGTCACTTCCTGCCAGTACGTGACTTCACTGTGTTGCAGAACGCGGACATTTGCACCGTCTTTACGCAGGGCATCCAGTTGCGGTTCAACGCTGTGATCCATCATCGAACCGGCAACTTTATAAGCGGTATTAGCGGCGCGTGTGATGGCGTCCTTATCTTCCTGCGCCAGTCCGTTCCAGACTTTATGGTTCATCACCAGAAGGTAAAGATGACCCAACCACAGTTCTTTCGAGACTATAACCTCCGGTGCCATCTTCTGGATTTTCAGATCATAACCGCTGTCAATGTTGACCAAAATGCCGTCGAGTTTACCGGTCTTAAATGCATTTACCGTTTGTTCGCCCCACGGTGTGGTCACTGGGGTCGCGCCCGCATTACGCAGGAAGTTCTGATGCCAAAAACTGGCTGAACACCAAGCGGTGCCTTTGATATTCTGCAGTTTCTCCAGCGGATGTGTGCTGAAAAAGGCCACCGGATAACCTGTTGAGAGAAAAATATCTACCACACCATTCTTTGCCAGTTCAGCGGGGAAGGCTGGGATTTCGGCGTATACGCGGCGGAAGAACGCTATCTGTTTATCGCCGGATGGCCCTGTCGGAAAACTTTTGAAAAGCTGATGCAGTGGTAACTCTTTGGCGGTATATTCCGGCACCACAATGCCAATATCTGCATTGTTTCCTTCGCGCACAGTGCGCAATGCATCGTAGCCGGTAGAGAGTTCGCCACCCCAGTGCTCTTCAATTTTCAGGCGCCCATGGGATTCTTTTTCAATCGCCGGAAATAATACATCTTTGATAAAGCGGGTGCGCATTGCGCCCAGCGGTTCGTGATCGGTGTATCGCAAGGTCGTGGCAGAAACAACCGCCGGTAACAAGAGTAAAGCGAGGGCAAGTGCCAGAGGTTTTCTGATTAAGTCCATGTAATCTCACATTTCGGTTGGGTAAAACCAGAGTTTATCTGCTGAACCCCAATGTGGACGTGCGTGAAAACAGGTTATTTGCGTAAAATTAAAAAAGCGTCATGTTTGCACATGACGCTCCTGATTTTGCCCGGTTGAGTATTATCGGTTAGAAATCGACGTTCACACCCAGCTGGAAGCTGCGCCCCGGCATCACGGCCAGCGCTTTATTGTATTCATCCTGATTAGTGGTTTCGGTCAGCGTACGGCTGCTCAGGTAATCCCAGTATTTGCGGTCGGTGATGTTGTAAACACCGCCGCTGAGCTTGACGTTCTTCGCGACTTTCCAGTAGGCCGTTGCATCCACCATACCGTAACCCGGCACATTCATGTATTCGGTGGTGGAGCCGGTGATTGGCGTACCGGCATTGGTATAGCTCTGTCGGCTGGTCGCTTCGGCTTTTTTGCCTTTCACGAAGGTTGCCGTCAGGGCGGTTCCGTAGACGCCGGATGGCGCATCCCATGCCACGCCTGCCACAAATTTCATTGGCGGTACGCTGTCGAGATCCACGTATTTGTCACCGTCGTAGCTGGATTTCGATTCACCCTTGGCATAACCCAGTGCGAAGGTGGTGCTCAGGCCATCAACGCGGCTAAACCAGGTGCCGTAGTTAATTTTGGTACTCAGATCGCCACCGTAGATAAACGCTTCATCGCGGTTTTCTGCCTGATAAATTGTATAGATATTGGATGGCACGTTGGTGAACATACCCGGGCTGCCCGCGCGGGTGTAACGGGTATTAGCAATGAAGTTTTTGTAGGTGTTATAGAAGAGGGAAGTCCTGAAGGTCACGCCTTCCGTGGCTTCGCCTTTCATACCCCATTCAAAGTTATTGCTGGTTTCGGTTTTCAGGTCAGTGTTACCGATCAGCGCATACTGACCACGTCCTGCATAGTTAGAACCGAGGTTCCAGGAACCGTAAAGCTGGCTGGCATCCGGGAACTGCGCGCCGCGCTGGTACTGCAGATAAGTCATCAGTTTAGGGGTGATGTCATAGGTGAAGGCCAGCGATGGCAGAGCCTGCGTATCGGAGTTGGCTTTACCGTACAGGGTGGAAACCTGATCTTCAGAAACGATGCTGTTAGACAAGTCTGACAGATTTTGTGCCTTGGTATTCTGATATGCGACACGCACCGCAGGCACTACAGAGAAGTTATGGCCGCCGAGGTCAAACTTAACGGTGTCTTGCAGGAAGCCGCCGAGGATATACGTCCGGCTGTTGGCTTCCGGTTGCATGATGGTCGTGAAAGCACTTTGGTCCGGGCTTTCGCGGAACGGACGTTCGGTGTTGGACACGCGACCGTTGATACCGGCACTTAACTCATGGCGACCCAGCGTTTTCAGCCAGCTGGTTTCTGCGCCGTAGGTGTTTACGTCGTAGTTCGAGTAGACATTCATCATCTGCTTGCTTTCGTTTGGCAGATAAGTGTTGTCGTGCGCCTGAGTATATTGGTAATAGACTTTCGAGACGATGGCATCCACGTAATCGTTGAACGGCGTCCATTCGTCTTTCAGGCTTGCACCCCAGCGGCGGGTGTTACTTTGCTGCTGTGCGGTGCCGAGAATCGCGCTGCCCGCGTTGTTCCAGGTATCGTAATGGGTGTGGTTTACTTTTTCGTAGTAATCAAGGGTGCCGGTGACTTTATGGGCGTCATTAGGCTGCCAGATTACCGACGTCATGATGGCGTCAGAGTGCCAGTTGGCCGGATACGCATCCAGCGTTCCGCTGTTGTTGCTGGTTTCCTGACCGTCGCGGCGGCTGATGGCGATCAGGCCACGCAGGGTTTCGTCACCGGCGGCAGCGGTGATGCCGTTGTGCCAGGAACGGTCTGAGGAATCATAATCAGACTGGTAACCGAAATAAGTTTCCTTGCCCGGACGCAGGTAATCGTCGGCAGATTTTGGCAGGAAGGAAACGGCACCACCGATTGAGGTGTTGGCACGGTCGGCTGATGTGGCACCGGATTCAATATCCACCTGACCATAAATATACGGGTCAATGTAATCACGGCCAATACCAAAGGTATTCAGCCCCGCACGACTGACGTAGCTGCGCCCGGTGGCGCTTGGCTGCGGAATACCGTCGACATCAATGCCTACGCGGTTGCTTTCCAGGCCGCGAATGTTATAGCCGGTATAACCGCTACGGTCAAAACCGCTTTTGCCGTTGCCGGAGCCGCCACTCGCGCCGGTCGCGGTGATCAGCGGCTCATAACGCATAATAGTCCCGAAATCATTACCGCCTTTGCGCTGCATTTCGGCTGCTGTGAGGGTGGTTTTCGAACCCGGTTTTTTATCCGGCATCGTTTCGGTGACCGTCATGACTTCTTCATTGTTCTGCGCCAGATCCTGAGCTGTACGCACCGCCGGTTTTTTTTTGATGGCTTCAGAAGATTGCGTATTGTTTGCGGTGAGATCGGTATTGTCTTTCACGGCTTCCGCTGCATTTACATGAAATGTGGTGGTGAGAATCGTCCCCATGAAAATGACGTTTTTCACTAAACCCTGCTGTGTAAAGGATGTGAACATTTGTTTTTGTCCTGCACTAATTTTTAGAGTTCTGCTCGCATTTACTGCCTTTCGACAAAACAGACGCACTGGTCATCTGCATTCAATTCTTCCCTGAAAAAGCCATTATCCTTATAAAGTATGGGCTTACCTGGCGTCAGCGCCCATCCCGGCTTTTTGAGAATGATAATGATACTGATAATTGTTATCAACAAAATGATATAAAAAAATGCATTCCTTAACAAAATTTATCCCGTCTGTTCTCAGGGAGAGATAAAGGTGAGGTGAAAAACACAGGGAAAAGAAGACAGCGCATTACACTTTATGGGGTTGAATAAAATATAGCTAAGATATATCTTTCAACAAAACTTACGCATAAGAGAGAAACTGATGGCACAACATCGCACTGAAACCCCTGCCGCAAACTTGCCGGTCCGTGTCAAAAATGATCTGGTTTTCCGTCATATCACGGTCAAACAGAGTGAAAGCCTATCAGGCTGTTTTAAAAGGATTATTTTAAGCGGTGACGCGCTGAAAGGTTTTACGTCAGGCGGCTTTGATGACCATATCAAATTGTTTTTTCCGGCAAATCCGGGGGATGTGATTACGCCACCGACAGTGACCGAAGAAGGCATTGTGTGGGGTGAAGGATCCCGCCCGCTGAACCGCGAATATACGCCGCTGCACTTTGATGCTCAGAGCAACGAACTGACACTGGATTTCTATATTCACGACGGTGGTGTCGCCAGCGAATGGGCGGCCGGCGCAAAGCCGGGCGATAAACTGATCATTGGCGGACCGCGTGGTTCACTGATTATTCCTGCCGGTTACAAATGGCAGCTCTATATCTGCGACGAAACCGGTCTTCCGGCGGTGAAACGCCGTCTGCGCGAACTGAAACAGGCCGGTTCAGATGCCAATATCACCGTGCTGGCGAAAGTGAGAGATGTGAGTTGTGTCAGCTACTTAGATGAAGAAAATGATGTCAGCATCGACTGGATTATCAGCGATACGCACGGCGGTTATCAGGAAGAGGATGCGGTCGTGAAGAAGGTGAAAAGCCTGCTTCTGCCGGAAAGTGATTACTACATCTGGGCGACCGGTGAAGGCAAATTCGCGAAAGGGCTGAATGACTATTTCGTTGAAACCTGCGGACTCGATCCAAACTTCGTGCGTTGTGTGGCTTATTGGCATAATAAGTAACGATGATGAATCATAAACACCGCCGTGAAAGAATGTTCGAAACGGGTGACATCCGTCTGCTGATGCTGCATTTTTTGCAGCGGCGTTGCGCCCATGGTTATGAGCTGATCAAAGCCATTGAAGAATTATCTAAAGGTGAATACACGCCGAGTGCCAGTATCATTTATCCGAATCTGACATTTTTAGAAGAACAGGGGCTGATTTCAGCCAGTCAGGAAGAGGGCGGGAAGAAGCAATATTCGATCACACCGGAAGGTGCGCAGTCACTGGCCGGGCAGGAAGAACTGCTCGGCTCAGTGACAGAGAAACTGCATTCACTGGCGATTTTGTCAAACAATCGCAGTATTCCGGAAATGCAGCGTGCGATAAATAATATCCGCATGGCGCTTAATCTGCGGCTGGCGAAAGGCCCGATCGAACAGGAAACCTTGTATAAAATCACGGATGCATTAGATCGTGCGACCAAAGAAATTGAGCGCAGTTAAGCCGCACCTCAGAAAGTATAAAGCCTTCCGGTCGGAGGCATTATACTTTCAGGATAGTCACATCTCTTCAGGCCACGGCGTTAAGATCTCGTAACCGGTTTTCGTTACCGCAACCATATGTTCCCACTGTGCGGATAACGAGTGGTCTTTGGTGACCACGGTCCAGCCATCGGGCATGACTTTATTTTGTTTTTTACCGGCATTCAGCATCGGTTCGATGGTAAATAACATCCCTTCCTGTAAAACCAGTCCGCGGCCTTGCTCGCCGTAATGCAGCACTTGCGGATCTTCGTGATAACCCATACCGATGCCGTGTCCGCAATACTCTTCCACGATGGAAAAGCCTTCGCGTCTGGCGACAGCGGCAATCGCATAACCCACATCGCCAAGCGTTGCACCCGGACGCACCACTTCAATGCCCGCCATCATCGCTTCAAACGTGGTATCTACCAGACGGCGGGCCAGAATACCCGGTTCGCCCGCGTAATACATACGGCTGGTGTCGCCGTACCAGCCGTCTTTGATAAGCGCCACGTCGATGTTGACGATGTCGCCTTTTTTCAGCGCTTTGTCAGAAGGAATGCCATGACAAATGACGTGATTGACGGAGGTACAGGTGGTTTTCTGATAGCCGTGATAACCGATATTGGCCGGGATCGCCTGCAATTCATTGACGATAAAATCGTGGCAGATGCGATCCAGTTCATTGGTGGTGACACCCGGTACAACGTAGGGTGTGATCATATGCAATACACGCGCTGCCAGTTTGCCGGCAATACGGGCTTTATCGAGGCCTTCCGGCGTTTTGACCATGCGGTTATTATTGACGAAATACCGGCTATCTAAAGCATTATTCATTGCTTGCCTTCCTGTGTGTGGCACCCACGTTTAACAACGTGCGGATACTGCCTGCGTTTTCATCCGATTCCACGCTACACCGCACCAGCAATTGCGAAATTTCGCTGTGCGTCATGTCGGGGTGCGTTTCCATCAGCATGCCAATTTTCATCCAGTGCTCGGCCTGTGCGTTCATCGAACGCGTATAAGCCATGCTGGCAATACGCAAATTCTCGTGCATCAGTTCTGAAATCTTAATGATACCCATGGGTTGCCTCAGCAGTATACGAATCATATATATTTTATATACTACGCATAAAATAGATGAAACTCAACCGGCACGTTTCATGACACCTTTGGGACATTGGCGTATATTGTGGTGACTTTTCAATCTCTTATCTGAAATTTTTACTCTAAAAGGTTCACATGAAATCTACAAGTAAGTTACTTATCGGCCTTGTTTGTGTCATGGCGCTTTCTGGCTGCGCGCGTACCGAGCCGGTATCCACGCCGCATACCACGCTGGTAACACATAATTCAGAAAGTCAGATCAGGACCGCTATTATCGACGCAGGACAAAAACGTGGCTGGATAATGACGGATGGCGCACCGGGCGTAATTAACGGTCATCTGAATAACCGTGAGCACAAAGCCGATATCCGTATTACCTATAACACCAGCGGCTACACCATTAATTATGTCGGCAGCACTAACCTGCTGGCAGAGAAAGGCGAGATCCACCGCAGTTATAACCATTGGGTGAATAATCTCAACAATGATATTCAGATTCGCCTGGCATCCAGTGCCACAAAGTAATGAATATTTGAATTAAGTCTTCATCATCGGGTTATTCAGGTTTAACAAAAAGCAAAACGCCCCCGCTGAACAGACGGAGGCGTTTTGGCTACAGAGTCGAAGGGGAAAGCGCTTTACTGGCTCATTGCCCCTTTTTTCATGTTGTCTTTTGACATGGAATCTTTCGACATACAGTCTTTGCCCATACTGTCTTTCGCCATGTTGTCTTTGCTCATGCTGTCTTTTTTCATGCAATCTTTCGACATGTGGCCCATGGTGTCTTTCTTCGCCATTGCGTCAGCGGCATAAGTGGTGCTCACTGCGCCCATCATCAGACAAGCCGACATCATCATTACAGTTAACTTTTTCATGGTAAATCCTTCTCTTAGGTTTTGATATACAAAGGGTTTTATGGATAATGTTCAGCTTCCGCCGAACCAGTTGTAGCCCTGATCCTCCCAGTAGCCACCGGTAAATTTGTTTGTAATTTCAATCACTTCTATATGTTTTGGATTCTTGTAGCCGAGTTTGGTTGGCATTCTGAGTTTCATCGGAAAACCGTATTTACGCGGTAAAATCTGGCCGTCATAAGTCAGCGCCAACAGGGTTTGCGGATGCAGCGCCGTCGCCATATCAATGCTGGTGTAATACTCGTCGGCGCATTTGAAACTGACATATTCCGCCGTGAGATCTGCCCCAATCAGGCGCAGAAAATCACCGAACGGCACGCCGCCCCATTTGCCAATCGCGCTCCAGCCTTCGACACAAATGTGTCGCGTCACCTGACTGACCTGCGCCATTTTGTACAGCGCTGGCAGTGACCATTCGCGTTTATCCAGTGCCAGACCGGCGATTTTCAGGCGATAGTCGTTGCCGTCGACTTGTGGCGCGTCGTCTTCGGCATAGAACGCATTAAACGGAAACGGACGGGTGATCATCGATTCGGCATACACCGGCGCGAGACGCGTTGAGCCGAACAGCCAGCCCTGTACGCGATCATTGAAACCGGAGATTTTGCCGAGTGCGTTTTCCACGCTGGCGTTATCGCTGATATCGCAGCCGGTCAGCATCGCGACGCCGCCGAGCGTCAGCCCGCGCTGTAAAAACAGGCGACGGGAAGGCGCATCCAGTTCGCGGATAATCTGTTTTTTGGCTTCCTGTACAATCGCTTCGCTGTCGGCGGTGCTGAAAATCTGGCTGATGCTTTTTTTAATGAGTTTTTTCATGGGTTTTCCTTAGCGACCGCGCAGCATGGCAATCAGCGTTTTCGGCACCAGTGCCACCATCACGATATGCAGCACCACAAATGCCACCAGCGAAGCCATCGCCAGAAAATGTACGTAACGCGCTGTATCGAAGCCGCCCATCAGTTCGCGCAGCAACGGGAATTGCACGGATTTCCACACCACCAGCCCGGAAAGTACCAGCACGATGCCGTCGAACATCACGAACACATATGCCGCGCGCTGCACCATGTTGTAGTGACGTAAGTCGTCGTGTTTCAGCTTGCCGCGCAGGGCAGCACACAAATCATTGAAGATGCCGCGCGGCGTCAGCGGCCAGAATTTTCGTTTCATCCGTCCGGTAAAAATATTCATCAGCAGGTAAAACAGGCCGTTGAAGCCGAACAGCCACATACCGGCAAAATGCCACTGAATTCCGCCGCCGAGCCAGCCACCCAATGTGACCCCCGGCGGGAAAGCAAAATCAAACAGCGGTGAGGCGTTATAAATCTGCCAGCCACTGGTCACCATAATCAGCACCGCCAGCGCGTTCAGCCAGTGCGACAGCCGCAGCCATAATGGATGCACGATGGCGGGTTTTTGTTTGGCCTGATCGGGTAAGTCCGTGTGTATTGTCATGATGAAATCCGGCTGTCCGTCCTGTGATGTAGCGAGTATTGAGCGGATTTGTTCCCCGAGACCTCACGCAAAGTTAAATAAAATGTGATAACTCGGCGGGCTTTGCTTGTGTAGACTCAAACCATTGGGGAATGCCACGTTTTGGGATAACACATGGATAAGACGAAGAAGATCCTGATCGTTGAAGATGACGGGGATATCGCGGAACTGCTCAGCCTGCATCTGCGCGATGAAGGCTATGAAATTACCCATGCTGCTGACGGCAATCTGGGCGTGGCACATTTGGAAAAAGGCGGCTGGGACGCGCTGATCCTCGACCTGATGCTACCGGGTATCGATGGTCTGGAAATCTGTCGCCGCGCCCGTAATATGACGCGTTACACGCCAATCATTATTATCAGCGCACGTTCCAGCGAAGTGCATCGTGTCCTCGGGCTGGAGCTGGGCGCGGACGATTACCTGGCCAAACCTTTCTCCATGCTGGAACTGGTCGCACGGGTCAAGGCGCTGTTCCGGCGGCAGGAAGCCATGAGCCGTAATATGAAAATGGATGCCGGTACGCTGAGTTTTTCCGGTCTGGTCATCGACCCGATTGCACGGGACGTGATGCTGAACCATCAGCCGGTTGAACTGACGCCGCGCGAGTTTGATCTGTTGTACTTCTTTGCCAAAAATCCCGGCAAAGTGTTCTCCCGGCTCAGCCTGTTAAATCAGGTCTGGGGCTATGAACATGAAGGGTATGAACATACGGTAAACACCCATATCAACCGTCTGCGCATTAAGATAGAAGCCAATCCGGCCGAGCCGGAACGTATTCTGACCGTGTGGGGAAAAGGTTATAAATTCGTGTCTTCTGCTGAAGAAGCACAAGGGTAAATCATGAAAAATCTCACGCTGGCGCAAAGACTGACCCTGGTGTTTATGGTGCTGCTGATCGCGTGTTGCGCGTTTTCCGGCTACATGCAGGTGCGCTCGAGTAATCAGTACAGCCAGTCGGTGATCCAACGTCTGTCGGCCAATCTGGCGACGCAGATTGCAGCAAATAATCCGCTGCTCAGCCAGGGAAACTGGGATCCCAAAGCGGTACATATGCTGTTTGATCAACTGATGGCGGTGAACCCGAGTGTTGAAGTGTATCTGCTCGATAAAGACGGCAATATCGTCGGTAATGCGGCACCGCCCGGGCGACTGCAACAGCAGAAGATCGACTTAACACCGGTTAACGCGTTGCTCAACGGTGCGAAAATGCCGGTATATGGCGAGAATCCGCGGGATCCGCAAACGCGTCAGGTATTCAGCGCCGCCCCGTTACGGGTAGACGGTATCATCAAAGGGTATGTGTATATCGTGCTTCTCGGTGACCAATACACCGCGCTGACCAGCGACGCGCAGTACCAGTCGGCGATTTCTCTGGCGCTGCGGTCTATGGGGTTGGTGGCGCTGTTTGGCCTGCTGGCCGGTGCGCTGGCATTCCGCTGGGTGACGCGCCCGGTGCGTAAACTGACCTCGCAGATTGCCCAACTTGATACCGGTGGCATGGAAGCGATCCAGGCGCTGGCAAAAGGCGATGCACCGGCAGGCGCCGCCCGCGATGAAGTCACGCAGTTGCAACAGGCGTTTGTCGCACTGGCAAAACGCATCGATCAGCAATGGCAAAGCCTGATGGTGCAGGATCAGCAGCGACGGGAGTTTATCGCCAATATTTCCCATGACCTGCGCACACCGCTGACTTCCCTGCACGGATATCTGGAAACGTTGTCGGTCAAATCAGACCATCTGAGTCATGAAGACCGGCAGCGTTACCTGAATATTGCCCTGATGCAAAGTAAAAAAGTCGGGCGACTGGCGCAGGAATTATTTGAGCTGGCACGGCTGGAATATGGCGTCGTGAAACCGCAGAAAGAACCTTTCTCACTGAGTGAATTAGTGCAGGATGTTTTTCAGAAGTTTGAACTGGCGACCGAAACCCGCGGGCAAAAATTACTGGCCGATATTACGCCGGGTATTCCGCTGGTGAATGCCGATTTGGGCATGATTGAACGGGTGCTGACTAATCTGCTGGATAACGCCATTCGTTTTACGCCGCAAGGCGGGGTGATCGAAATAAAACTGTGGAAACAGGAAGGGCAGGTGATGGTGCAACTGAAAGACAGCGGGCCGGGGATTGCGCCGGAACTGAAAGACAGCCTGTTCGTGCGTCCGTCAATTCTCAGTACCAATAAACACCGCGCGGGCGGGCTGGGGCTGATGATTGTCCGCCGCATTCTGCAACTCCACGGCAGCGATATCCGACTGATCGAACAACCGAAACACGGTGCCTGTTTTCAGTTTTCTGTCCCGGTTTAAATTGTTTTCCATTAATTCGGAACGGAACCGAAGGGAAACTTTTCCGCCCGGGGCGTAGATTTTGTAAAGTCAGGAAAGAGTGAACTATAATCCCCACTCTTCATGCTGACTGGACGACCAGAGACTCAGCCATACTGATGCAGGGACGACCTTGCGTGTTTTAAGGAAATTTTATGGCCTGGGTTTATCTGCTTTTCGCCGGTATTTTTGAAGTGGTCTGGTCGACCGCGATGAAAGAATCTCATGGTTTCACCCGTCTCATTCCCAGTATTCTTACCGTTTTCTTCATGATACTCAGCGTCGTTTTGCTGGCGATTTCCATGAAAACGCTGCCCCTCGGCACGTCTTACACCATCTGGGTCGGCATCGGCGCCATCGGTGCATTTATTCTCGGTGTAGTGATGTTCGGCGAAAGCCTTAATCCGCTGCGCGTCATCGCCGTCCTGCTGATTTTCGCCGGGGTCATTTTGTTGAAAGTGGCGACGAAAGGATAGCAGCGGGAACGCGAAACATGACAAAGCCGCTTCGTAAAAGGAGCGGCTTTTGTTTTGTATCTCAGGACTTCAGCAAATCATTTGTACAATACGGCAGTGCCGTGAAGACGATTCTGACCACCGGCTTCGATGATTTTATAAGAGGTTGCACCAGCGGCAGCGGCTTTGGCTGCGAAGGTGGATTCCAGACCCTCTAACGTATTGCCAGAAGCAGATACAGTGCCGATTTCAGCTGCGAAGCTGGCGAAAGAAACCGTGGCGAGTGCAGCAGCAACAACGAAAGTTTTGATAGATTTCATGATGTAATTCCTTCTCAATGTTTGTTTGGGGAAGGCCATGTGCCTTCGATGAGAAGAAGAATAACCCCGTGAAGCTGGCATGAATAGCGAAGTGATTTGCTGATATTGGTTAAAATTTCTGAACAACATCTCAGGGGCGAATGCCCCGTTTCCGGGGCATTTAATTCAGAACCGTTCTCCCTCCGGCGTCGTATCACACAGCGCAAACACTTTGCCCCGGCCTTCGCCGGAGGCCAGCAGTTGCTGAATATGCAGGGCGACACCGCTGCCTGCGCCAAAAATCAGCAAAGTATTCAAGGTTGTTTCTCTCTCTCAGCCAGCATGGCGGGGAGGGCACGAAAAGCATTCAGCCGATCGGCAAAAAGCTGGCGATGGCTGTCGCGCCCGACGAAAACCTTAAGCATGGCATAACCGCAAGCGTTTAAAATCCAGACACTTGCTGTGTTAATTCCCATAAACTGCCTCTTCGACGGTGCCGTCGGGTTGTGTGGCTAAAAAGTCGAACAGGGACTGAAGGTTATCCGTGCGCATGTGTATCATTCCGTAAGGTCAGTTGAGGGATCAGTGTTTGTAAGGCCTGCAACATATTGCTGGCCCAGAACCGCCCGGCAGGCGTGAGATTAAAACGCGGGCCTTCGCTGTGCATCAGGCCGCACTGTTGCCATTGTTGCAACAGGGGTTCAAGCGGGAAGGGGTCTTCAACGATACGGCTGAGATCATAACAGCCCGCTTCGATGCCGCCCTGCAAATCCAGCCGCCAGCGGTGCTCGCGGGTCGTTGCCGCTGTCATCATCATGATAGGTTTCAACCCGGCATCCAGTTGCTGGTAATACGCTTGCAGATTGCGCGCCGTCATATACGACTGGCTACCCAGAGTGCCGCCCGCCCCGCTGCCAAAGGCCAGACAATCCGCGCCTTTTTTGATCAGCAAATTGTAGAGATTGCGTTCACGGGTGTTGCGCGCCCAGTGACTGTTGCTGATCTGATGCCAGCCGTCGCGCGCCAGAAACGCCTCGCCTTCGAGATAAAAATCGCGGCGCATGCTGACATCCGGCAGCGTAGTGCGTTTATTCTCGACCGCTTTGCCCAGTGGTGTGGAAGGCAGCAGGTTCAGCGCATAAAGATCAACGCCATCCAAAGGCAGGTCGCGGATTATGTGCAAATCTTCCCGCCAGCTTTCCGGCGTCTGTTCCGGTAATCCGAACATCAGGTCGCAGACCACCGCCGCGCGGTCACGCTCACCGAGTTTACGCAGAAACTGTATCGCTTCTTCACGGTTCGCGCGGCGCCCCATGCGCTGACGAATACGGGTATCGAACGTCTGAATACCAATCGAAAAACGGTTCGCACCGGCATCGAGACAGGCATCTATACGCTCATCGTCAAAGTTAAGGATGCGTCCTTCAACGGTGATTTCGCAATCCGGTGCCAGTGGTAAACTGCGGCGCAGCGTGATGATGATCCGGTGCAGCTGTTTCGCGCTGAGGGCGGTGGGGGTGCCGCCGCCAAAATAAACCGCGTGGACAGGCGCGGACTGATGCAGCGACGAAGCGGCTTCCTGTTCGATTTCCCGAATCAGATAATCACAATATTGTTCCGTGGCCTCTGCTTCCAGTTTGTTCTGGTAGAACCCGCAAAACTTGCAGTGTGTCGCGCAAAAGGGGATATGCAGATAGACCAGACGCTTATTGGCCGGAAGCGGACGCTGGCACAGCGCCTGCCACTGAGCGGGAATATCCTGCGGCGGAACGGGTTGCTGAGGCCGCCAGGGCATGACTGCCCGGCGATCGGGAAACGGCAGCCCCGGTTCAGCGGCATAAAAACGCGGGAGGTCCAGGTTCATAGGGGCTTCATCTCCTGAAGAATCAATTATTCCCCGCATTAAACGATAATGATTATCATTCGATCAAACATAACCCGCGTTTTCGATGATCTGTATCAAGTCAGGCAGGATTACTGATCAAGCTCAGACTTGCAGTGATGCAGTGCGTCATCCATATCCCGATACGTCTGGTCCTGAAAATTATGTGTATTTACTGAGCGGCCAATAGATCTTACAGTGGCTTTATCAATCCCGTAGATGCCTGCGGTTTCTCCTTTTTTACTTACAGTCATTTCTTCATTATATTGGCTGCATCATTTCCGGTGTTCCGGTTTGATAACCTTTTTGATTCAGGGTCTGGTGTAAACAATAAGCAATTTCCCATGGATGATTATTAATATCATTCAGCATAATATAAGCATGAGAAATTCTTTATCAGGATGTTAAAATATTAACGCATTTCTTTTTTTCTGCATCCTGTTGTCAATTTGTTGTATTTACTGGCCCTATTAACTGCATAATACGAACCTTCAAATGCTATTATCCGAAAGCGGCTGGCTTGAAAATAATCATATGTTTATTAGCCTGATAGCGTATTTTTCGGATATTTAGCGTTAAAATTCAACAGGAGTTCTTATGAAAAAGGGTTTAAGTGTCGTGGCTGTTATTGGCATCATGTTTGCTGTCAGCGCCTGTTCCAGTGATTATATTATTTCCACCAATGACGGGCATATGATCACCACACATGGCAAGCCGGTGAAAGATAAAGATACGGGATTGATTTCTTATAAAGATACTGATGGCAGTGTTCACCAGGTTCATCAGGGTGATGTCAAAGAGATTGTTGAAAAATAAGCTCACTGGCACAGGGTTCGCCATTAATATTATTAATGGCGTTATCCGCACGGTGAAAGTAGAATGCGTGAAATGAATGCTGTTACATTCATCCTGACAGGACTTATACGCTTTTCAGCGGGTGTCGCCTGCATATTATAGAAATTCACATCAGTCATTCTTCATCAGGTATTCCGGTATTCCGGTATTCCGGTATTCCGGTATTCCGGTATTCCGGTTTGCCGGGTATTTTAAAATACTGGCTATAAGCAGAAGCAGAAGCAGAAGCAGAAGCAGAAGCAGAAGCAGAAGCAGAAGCAGATCGCGCCGGCGCGAATGATTGTTGCGTAGCCGCTACCAGCCAATGCAGTGAAAAGCATGGGTTCCAGATTGTAATGATAACTATTATCAATTATAATTCAATGGTGAATTTCTGGTCTGGTTATGTAACTTTCTATGTCCACCAACACTGCCGTATCGCCCGCCCGCGCCTTTGAAGCGCTGTACAGCTCGCACCACCGCTGGCTGAAAAACTGGCTCCGGTTCAAACTGGGGTCGGCAAATGACGCCGATGATCTGGCGCAGGATACCTTTATGCGCGTCCTGACCGGCGACAGCGCGCAGGAAATTCGCGAACCCAAATCCTTTCTTTGCACCATTGCCCGCCGTGTAATGGTAGATTTTTTCCGTCGCAACGCGCTGGAACGTGCTTATCTCGACATGCTGGCATTGATGCCGGAAGAGCATATGCCGTCGCCGGAACAGCGGCAGTGTCTGCTTGAAACATTGCAGCAGATTGACACGATGCTTGACGGGTTGGGCGAAAAAGTGCGTCAGGCTTTTCTGCTTTCCCAGCTTGAAGGACTGACATATCCGGTGATCGCTGAACGTCTCAACGTTTCGGTCAGCTCGGTTAAAAAGTACATGGCAAAGGCCACTGAACATTGTCTGTTGTTCAGCCTGGAACATGGCTGAACGTGATGAATTCCTCCCTTTCTGATCATCAGCGACTCGCGTTGAAAATGGCCGCCCGGTGGTTCGCCACCTTATGTTCCGGCGACGTTACGCCGCAGCAAAATCAGAAATGGCAGGTCTGGCTGGCGCAGCATGAAGATCATCGCTGGGCGTGGGAGCGGGTGGAATCCTTACAGGGCCAGATGCACAGCATGCCCGGTAAATTCAGTTATCAGACGCTCAGTCATGCGCACCGGCAATCGGACATCACCCGACGCCGTGTGCTGAAAGGGCTGCTGGTCTTGCTCGGGCTGGGGGGGACCTGGAAAGCATGGCAGACGCCCGCCGGACAGGGGCTGCTGGCAGATACGCGCACGTCCACCGGGGAAATCAAAACGCTGCGTCTGGATGACGGTTCGCAGCTTTCACTCAATACCGCCAGTGCCGCCGATATCCGTTTTACGCCGCAGCAGCGGTTGATCCGCCTGCATCAGGGCGAAATCCGTATTACCACGGCGCGCGATCCGCAGCCTGTTGCACGACCTTTTCTGGTGCAAACGCAGCAGGGCATGTTGCGTGCGCTCGGCACGGACTTCATCGTCCGCCAGTATGATGATGCGACCCGTCTGACCGTGCTGAAACACGCAGTAGAAGTTACGCTGCCGGGGCATCCTGTACCATGTTTGCAGGTCAGCGAAGGCCACTCCGTGCGCTTTACCGGCACGGCATTTGGCGAGGTCACGGCGATCGAAAGTGGTGCGGGAAGCTGGAACAAAGGCGTGCTGAGCGTCAGCGACCGGCGACTGGCTGAGGTGGTGGACGAACTCGCCCGTTACCGTCACGGACACCTGAGCTGTGATCCGGCCGTCGCGGATCTGCGCATCAGCGGCACCTTCCCGCTGAACGACACCGACAGCGTGCTGAATATTCTCTCGCGTACATTACCCGTAAAAATTCAGACAATGACCCGCTATTGGGTGAACGTGGTGCCTGCGTAATGCCGGTTAAAAATTTCTCTGCAAATAAAAATGATAAATAATCGCATTCGCGATTATCCCTTTTGCATTCTCATCCGACTCCTGAGTAACACGCTCAAAAACACACAGTAAAAAACATAAAATCTGGAGACGGTATGTCCATTTCACGCTCACGCGTTGTTCGTTCTTTTGGCAAAACAACACCACTGGCGATCGCTGTTCACTGCGCGATCATTCCTGCTGCGCTGATGTCTGCGCTTCCCGCTGCGGCTGCGGTGCAGTCTGCGTCTTATCAGATTGCTGCGGGCAACCTCGATACCGCTCTGAATCAGTTTGCGGCCACGGCGGGTATCACACTGTCGGTGGATTCATCGCTGACACGCGGCAAGCACAGCAACGGGTTGCAGGGAAGTTACACCCTGGGTGATGGCCTGACGGCGCTGCTGGCAGACAGCGGGCTGGAAGCCAGGTCACTGGGTAATAACGCTTTTACACTGACGGCTACCGCAGTACCGGTGCGGGCGGCGGAATCCCTGACCGTGCTCGGTGACTGGCTGGCGGATGCGCGTGAAAATGACGTTTTTGAGCATGGCGGGGCGCGTGATGTCATCCGACGCGAGGAGTTTGTGAAAACCGGCGCGACGACGGTGCGTGAAGTCATGAACCGTATCCCGGGCGTCAATGCACCGGAAAATAACGGCACCGGGAGTCACGATATGGCGATGAATTTCGGTATCCGTGGCCTCAACCCGCGTCTTGCCAGCCGTTCAACCGTGCTGATGGACGGTATTCCGGTGCCGTTCGCACCCTACGGCCAGCCGCAACTTTCCCTTGCGCCGGTTTCACCCGGTAACATGGAGGCGGTGGATGTGGTACGCGGCGGCGGTGCGGTGCGTTACGGGCCGCAAAGCGTCGGCGGCGTGGTGAACTTTGTCACCCGCGCCATACCGAAAGATTTTGGTATCGAAGCCGGAACGCAAGGCACTTACAGCCCGACTTCAAGCCAGAATCACCCGAAAGGCACCGGCAATCTGATGATTGGCGGCACGGCCGATAATGGCCTCGGCGGGGCATTGTTATATTCCGGCACCCGCGGCAGCGACTGGCGTGAACACAGCGCGACGAAAATCGACGATGTGATGCTGAAAACCCGTTACGCGCCAAATGAAATCCACACGTTTAACAGCCTGCTGCAATATTACGAAGGCCGCGCGGAAATGCCGGGCGGTTTGTCCCGCGCTGATTACAATGCCAACCGTTTTCAGTCCACGCGTCCGTACGATGAATTCTGGGGGCGTCGTCAGCTGGCGAGTTTTGGTTATCAGTATCAGCCGGATCAACAGCATAAATTCAACATTCAGAGCTTCTACACCTACACACTGCGTAGCGGCTATCTCGATCAGGGCAAGAATCTGACGCTTTCGCCGCGCCAGTATTGGGTGCGTGGTATCGAACCGCGTTACAGCCAGAGCTTCAACCTGGGCCAGACCGCACATGAAGTGGGTGTCGGTTACCGCTACGTCAGCGAATCCACCCATGAACTGCGCTACTACAGCCCGGCCAAATCCGGCGTACTGCCGACCGGAAACAGCCCGTATGACCGTGATACCCAGTCCGGTACGCAGGCCAACGCGTTTTATATCGATGACCGTATCGACGTCGGCGACTGGACCATCACGCCGGGTATGCGCTACGAGCATATCCAGTCGTACCAGAATAACTATATCAAAGGCACGAAGCAGGAAATCAGCTACAACGCGCCGCTGCCTGCGCTGAATGTGGTGTATCACCTGAATGACGCCTGGAATATTTACGGCAACACCGAAGGTTCTTTCGGCACCGTGCAGTACAGCCAGATTGGCAAAGCGGTGGACAGCGGCAGCATTGAGCCGGAAAAAGCCCGCACCTGGGAACTGGGTACGCGCTTTGATAACAACATTGTAAAAGCGGAAGTCGGACTGTTCCTGATCAACTTTAACAATCAGTACGATTCCAGCCAGACCACCGACAGCGTAACCGCACGCGGTAAAACCCGTCATACCGGGCTGGAAAGCCAGATCCGTTACGACCTGTCCGATCTGTCGCCGAAACTGGAAAACGTCTCTGCCTACGCCAGTTACGCCTATGTCAACGCGGTGATCCGCGAAGAGGGCGATACGCACGGCAATCAGGTGCCGTTCTCGCCAAAAAACAAAGGCACGCTGGGGCTGGATTACACACCGGGCAACTGGTTCTTCAACGTCAACAGTGAATACCAGTCCGGCCAGTTTGCCGATAATGCTAATACCGTTAAAGAAAGTGCTGACGGCAGCACCGGCCGCATTCCCGGCTTTATGCTGTGGGGCGCACGTGCCGGTTATCAGTTCGGTGCAGACATGGCAAACCTGAATCTGGCCTTCGGTGTGAAAAACATCTTCGACCACGAATATTTCACCCGCGCCTATGACGATAACAACAAAGGCATCTACGCAGGGCAGCCGCGGACGTTGTATATGCAGGGCTCGCTGAAGTTCTGAGACCCCTCGTCTTTCATGTTGCCGCGTGGTTGGCTTCACGCGGTTGCAGCATGCAATCCACAGGGTTTCGGCAAGGTTTAATAACTGATAACGCACAGAGGTTTTATGACTTTTTTCTCGCGCTTTGCGCTTTTTACCGGCTTATGTTTTTCACTGGCTTGCGCGCAGGCCGTGACGGTAACGGATCAGCAGGGCAGTTTTACGATTGATACCACGCCAAAACATGTGGTGGTGCTGGAACTGTCCTTTGTGGATGCGCTGGCGCTGGTGGATGTCAGCCCGGTGGGCGTGGCAGACGATAACGATGCGGATCGTATTTTGCCGCAGGTGCGTCAGCGCATCAGTGCCTGGCAGTCGGTCGGCACGCGTTCGCAGCCGAGCCTTGAGGCGATTGCCGCGCTGAAACCGGATTTAATCATCGCTGACAGCAGCCGTCACAGCGGAATTTACACCGCACTGAAAGGCATAGCGCCGACGCTGTTGCTGAAATCCCGCAACGAAACCTACAGTGAGAATCTGGAATCGGCGGCGATCATCGGCAAGGTGCTGGGTAAAGATGTGCTGATGCAACAACGGCTGAATGAACATCACCAGCGGATGCAGGCGTTTGCCGCGCAGTTGCCAAAAGGCACGCAGGTGGTTTTCGGCACTTCGCGCGAGCAGCAGTTCAACCTGCATACGCGCGACTCCTACACCGGCAGTGTGCTGACCTCACTCGGCCTGATTGTGCCGGAGCCGGTTAATCAGCAGGCGCTGGCCAATATCAGCTTCGAGCAGTTGCTGGCGATCAATCCTGACTGGCTGATCGTCGCGCACTATCGTCAGGAAAGCATCGTGCGCCGGTGGCAGCAGGATCCGCTGTGGCAAATGATGAAAGCCGCACAGCAAAAACAGGTGGCGTCGGTGGACAGTAACGTCTGGGCACGGATGCGCGGGGTATTTGCCGCCGAACAGATCGCCGGCGACACGGTGCAGATCCTGCATCATCAGGTGCTGAAAACCGCACCATGAAGGCAGTAAAACATGTATTTGCCGGGTGGCGCTGGACGCTGCCTTTGCTCATATTAGGCGTCAGCTTCTGGCTAACGCTTTTTTGCCGTTCAGCGGTGCCGGTGGGGGCTTTTGACGCTTTGCGCGCCTTACTGCCCGGACCGCCGGATTCTCTGGCGCAGGCGCTTGTACTGAATCTGCGCCTGCCGCGCAGCCTGGTGGCGATGCTGCTGGGTGCCAGCCTGGCGCTGGCGGGCAGTTTGCTGCAAACCCTCACCCGCAATCCGCTGGCATCGCCTTCACTGTTTGGTATCAACGCCGGAGCGTCGCTGGCGATGGTATGGGTCAGCGCCTTCAGCCCGCAACTTTTCTCCGGCTTCAGCATCGCGCTGGTGGCCGCGCTGGGCGGCGGTATCAGTTGGGGCGCGGTAATGCTGACGGGCGGCGGCTGGCAGCAGGCTGGTGATCGCAGCCGGTTGATCCTCGCTGGCGTGGCGGTTTCTGCGCTGTGCGCCGCACTGGCGAAAGCCACGCTGATCCTCTCCGAAGACCACGCCTACGGCATTCTGAGCTGGCTGGCCGGTGGCGTGGCGCATGCCCGCTGGCCGGAATTCTGGCACCTGTTTCCGTTCACCGCGATCATCGCGCCATGGGTGATGCTGCTTGCCGGTCGCCTGAACCTGTTACAGGTCAGCGATGACAGTGCGCAGACACTGGGCGTCAACCTGCCGCGCCTGCGTCTGACCATTAATCTGCTGGTGTTGCTGCTGGTCGGCGCCTGCGTCAGTGTCGCCGGACCGCTGGCGTTTATCGGTCTGCTGGTACCGCATATTTCCCGTTACTGGATTGGCTATGATTTGCGCCGTATGTTGCCGCTCAGCATGGTTTTCGGTGCCACACTGATGCTGCTGGCCGATTTACTGGCGCGTTTTCTGGCGTGGCCGGGCGAATTACCGGCGGGCGTGGTGCTGGCGCTGATCGGCGCACCGTTCTTTGTCTGGCTGGTGAGGACGCGCACATGACCCGGCAGGTCACTCTTTTCCTCACGCTCAGCGTGTTGTTGCTGCTGACTTTTGTGATTTCCCTGCGTTACGGAACCCACACGCTGACATTTGAGCAAATGCGTCTGGCAATGTCGCCCGCTGACAGCAATCATTTTGCGCTGTTTGAATACCGGCTGCCGCGCACCTTGCTGGCGATGCTGGTCGGTGCGGCGCTGGCGCTTTCCGGCGTGCTGGTGCAGGGGATTATCCGCAATCCGCTGGCCTCGCCGGACATTCTGGGGGTTAATCATGCTGCCGGATTAGTCTCAGCAGGGGCGCTGATGCTATTACCTGCGCTGCCGGTGTTATGGCTGCCGCCACTGGCGTTTACCGGCGGTATCGGCGCTTTCGTGTTGCTGCGCCTGATGGCCGGGCGTTCCGCACCGCTGCGTCTGGCGCTGACGGGGGTTGCGCTGACTGCCTTTTATGCCAGCCTGACTGACTACCTGATGCTGTCACACCCGATGGAAATCAACAACGCCCTGATGTGGCTGACCGGCAGCCTGTGGGGACGCGGCTGGAATTTTGTTGAGATAGTCGCGCCTTGGTTGCTGATCCTGCTGCCGCTGAGTTTGTGGTTTTGCCGTGACCTGGATGTGCTGGCGCTTGGTGATGACAGCGCCTCGACGCTGGGTATTCGCGTATCCCGTGTGCAGCGGCTGGTGTTGTTGCTGGCCGTGGCGCTGGCGGCGGTAAGCGTTGCGGCCTGCGGACCGGTTGGTTTTATCGGTTTAGTGGCACCACACCTGACCCGCAAACTGGCCGGTGGCCGCCACCGTGCGCTGATCCCGGCGTCATTACTGGTCGGGGCGCTGATTCTGCTACTGGCAGATGTGCTGGCGCGAACGCTGAACCCGCCGCTGGAACTGCCTGCGGGCGTATTAACGGCGGTGATTGGTGCGCCGTATTTCTTCTGGTTATTAATGAGAACCCGCTGATTATGCAACTCAGTGCAGAAAATCTGACTGCCGGATACGGCAATAAAAATGTCCTTAATGGCCTGTCGCTGACGCTACCCGCCGGGAAAATTACCGCGCTGATCGGCCCGAACGGCTGCGGAAAATCCACGCTGCTGAAATGCTTTGCACGTTTGCTGACACCTGCCTGCGGCACGTTGCGTCTCGGCGATGAGGATTTATCTGCGCTTCATGGCCGCCGGCTCGCCCGCAAACTGGCGTTACTGCCGCAGCAGCATATTGCGCCGGAAGGTATCAGCGTGCGTGAACTGGTGGGCTATGGCCGCAGCCCGTGGCTGAACCTGTGGGGCAGGCTGGGGCAGCAGGATAAGGCCATCGTCGAACGGGCGATGCAGGAAACCAATATCACAGCACTGGCAGAGAAACGCGTCAGTGAGCTCTCCGGCGGACAGCGTCAGCGGGTGTTTCTGGCGATGGTACTGGCACAGGATACACCGCTGGTGCTGCTCGACGAGCCGACCACTTACCTCGATATCAGTCATCAGGTGGAGCTGATGAGCCTGTTGCGCAGTCAGAATCAGCAGGGGAAAACGCTGGTGGCGGTGCTGCATGACCTGAATCAGGCCAGCCGTTATTGTGATTATCTGGTGATGATGGCCGAGGGGAATATCATCGCGCAGGGCACGCCGGAGGAGGTGATGACCCCTGCATTGCTGGCACAGGTGTTTGACATTGATGCGCAAATCTATCCGGAACCGGTAACCGGTAAGCCGATGTGTATCGTGAAATAGTTCCGGTTTTCATTGTCATTGTTTTCCTCTCAGACGGGGTTTATAAACTACACTTCTGACACCCCTACAGCGCCATTAAAAAGAGCGCAAAATAACGAGAGAAACAATGATTATTTCTGCATCAACGGACTACCGCGCTGCGGCAAAAAGTAAACTGCCGCCATTTCTGTTTCATTACATCGACGGTGGTGCTTACAACGAGCATACGCTCAGACGTAATACCGCCGATCTGGCCGATATCGCCCTGCGCCAGCGCATCCTCAAAAACATGTCTGATCTCAGCCTGGAGACCCAACTGTTTGGCGAAACGCTGGCGATGCCCGTCGTGCTGGCACCGGTGGGTCTGACCGGCATGTACGCGCGACGCGGCGAAGTTCAGGCGGCCCGTGCGGCAGCGAAAAAAGGTATTCCTTTCACGTTGTCGACCGTCTCTGTCTGTCCGATTGAAGAGGTGGCACCGGCCATCGACCGTCCGATGTGGTTCCAGCTTTACGTACTCAAAGATCGTGGTTTCATGCGCAATGCGCTGGAACGTGCGCAGGCCGCGGGCGTCAAAACATTAGTGTTTACCGTGGATATGCCGACGCCCGGCGCACGTTATCGCGATGCGCATTCCGGTATGAGTGGCCCGAATGCCGTCGCACGCCGGATGTTTCAGGCAGTGATGCATCCGCAATGGGCATGGGATGTCGGCCTGAATGGCAAACCGCATGATCTTGGTAATGTTTCGGCCTATCGCGGTAAACCGACCACACTGGAGGATTACATCGGCTGGCTGGCGGCTAACTTCGACCCGTCGATTTCCTGGAAAGACCTGGAATGGATCCGTGAGTTCTGGAAAGGTCCGATGATTATTAAAGGCATTCTGGATCCGGAAGATGCCAAAGACGCCGTAAAATTTGGTGCCGATGGCATTGTGGTCTCCAACCACGGCGGCCGGCAGCTCGACGGGGTGCTGTCCACCGCTCACGCGCTGCCTGCTATTGCGGATGCGGTGAAAGGCGATATCACTATTCTCGCGGATTCCGGCATCCGTACCGGGCTGGATGTGGTGCGTATGATCGCCCTCGGTGCCGACAGTGTGCTGTTGGGCAGGGCATTTGTGTATGCACTGGCCGCAGCGGGCGAGGCGGGGGTGATTAATCTGCTGAATCTTATCGAAAAAGAAATGCGGGTCGCAATGATACTGACCGGTGCGAAATCCATTGCTGACATCAGCGGGGACTCCCTGGTCTACGGACGGAATCAGGTTCACCGCGCGAGCTTATAAAATGCAAAGGGCGTAACTTCCGTTCGAAGCCACGCCCTGCTTCACTGTCCCACGCAATAGCCGTTTCGTCCTGCATGCTTGGCGTCATACAGTGCGCCGTCGGCACGTTGGAGTAATTCCAGCGAAGTCATGCCCGGCGACCATTGCATAATGCCCTGACTGACTGTCACCGTGTCTGCCACCTGCGATAAGGCGTGGGGGATGGCAGCCTGCGCCACACTTTGCCTGATGCGTTGTGCGACCACTTCTGCATCTGTTGCAGCGGCGCTGTGCAGCAGGATCACAAACTCCTCACCGCCATAACGGGCCACCAGATCGGCCGGTTGCCTGACCACCTGCCTGAAACACTCCGCAATGCCCACGAGGCAGTTGTCTCCGGCCTGGTGACCATAATGGTCGTTGTATTTTTTGAAATAATCCACGTCAATCATGATCAGGGAAAAAATACCGCCCTGACGTTCCGTTTGTGCAATCAGTTGTTGAAGTTGTTTATCGAGCTGGCGGCGGTTCGCTACACCTGTCAGCGGATCGTAATGTGCCAGGTTATCCAGCTTACTGACCAGCAACTGGTTGTCGCATTCCCGCCGCACGGAAAGCACAAACCAGCGGCTCAGCATAATACGCGCTGTCTCAAACAGGGCGCTGGCGACAATCATCGCGACGATTTCCAGAACCGGAATATCCGCTTTCAGCAGTATCAGATGAAAAAATAATGAAAACCACAGCGGCAATGTGAAGCTGTAAAGGATCGGCATGGTCGGGTACAACGCAATCAGCGCCGTAAAAATCAGCATGCAGAAAAGCGGGAAGACCAGTTGTTGCTGCGTATCACTGGTCAGCATGAAATGGAACACGACGGCCCAGTACAAACCGACCAGAAACGCCAGTACCATCGCGGGCGTACGTGAGCGTATGAAGCGCAATACGGGTAAAAGAAGGATGATAAAAACCAGAAAAATCAGTGCCAGCTTATCCAGCACCGGACCGGAAACCGCCACATCGGCGTGCGGATCCAGCAATACCCGGAACTGGTGCCGGCCAAACAGAAAAAGCACAAAGCTCAGATTAGCGAGCAGTAACCAGATGCCGCTGGTACGCAATGACGCTTTTTTATAGTGATCCAGCAGGGTGTCGAATGCGTGGTCCGGCTGGAGAGCGGGAGGAGTTTGCATGTTTATCCTTAACATCTTATCTGCGTACAGTGTAGCTGAAGAAAACTTTTTACTCCTCACCCTGCGAAGGGGGAGGCGGGGAGGGGGTTTTAAGGACGAAGCGATGGCCAAAGCAGACATCAACTTCTTGATTTTTCTGCAATACCCCACTCCAACCCTCCCCTGCGCAGGGAAGGGAGTTGTCCGGTGCTCGTACACAGGCGAGCAGTTGTTCTGTTGTAATCGCCGCAACAGACGCTTCATTGATTTCCGGCGCACAGGCAAACTCCCTCAGCCACTGTTGCCTCGCCGCTTCCAGCCTGTCAGCTGGCCTCACGCTCAGCGATTCCCGCAGCGTGCAGCGCTTTTCTTCCAGTGTCTGTGGGGTGATGCCATCAATGACGGACGGGATCTCCGCGATAAAAGTATCGATAAACCCCAGCAGCGTTTCTGTGTCATACGACGGCGATTGTAATGCAAACAAAATTCCTGACTGACGCGCCGTCTGATGGAAACGGCAGCTCACCACATAGCCGATATTTTTCCCGACGCGCAATTGCCGGAAGAACTTTGGCTCAAGCAAATACGCCAAAATCTGCGTGGCGGCCAGACATTCAGCGGTGTTTTCCGCCAGCGGGCAGAATACCAGCACGGCGGCATCATCACCCGCAACCCGCAATTCATGTACTTCCCCGGATGATTCACCGACCACTTCCGGCAATGTTGCCAGCAGGGTGCGTATCGCGATGTCCGATCTCAGCTGACGCTGTTCCTGCTCAAACAGTCGCCTGCCTTGTGCCAGCGCGGCGGGAGAAGGCGCGCGCAGCAGTCTCAGTGCGGCCGCGAGCGTGCGCGCCGTCCATGCCTGACATCCGCTAAGCTGTAATAATCCGTTTCCCTGTTCGTAGCTGAATATCAGCGAATTCCCCTGATGGGCGGACAATGCACACAGTGCCCGCAGGCTCGCACGGGCGATGCAGGCCTGCAGTAAGGTCAGCGGAGCGCCGGTTGTCTGTATGCTTTCATCCGCTGTATGCGCTTCTTCTGCGTGAGGGAGGTAAAACATAAAGTGTGATTCAGTGACGCTGTCACTTTGCGACTGCCAGGCAGAGAAACTGACCGGCAAAGTAAAACCCTGAACTGACGCGTTATGTCCGTGCACATCCCGGGCAATCCACAGCCGTGTCATATTTTCTGGCTTTAGTTCGCTGAGCAATTTCTGCCAGCCGTTTTGAGCCGCAGGCGGGAAATCCAGGGTACGGGCGCGCAGTTGCTCCAGCGGTGTTAAACGGCTGAAGTCGCGACGGGCGAGGGCTACATAATGCTGCAAATGTCCGGTGCTTAAGTCGCGAACCTGTTGCAGCCAGTGGCAGAACAACGTTTCGACACCGGCACGCAAGGCCAGGGGGGTATCGCAGACCAAAAATTCAATGCTGAGGATGGCGTGCGTGGTATCCGTATAAGGCAGCGAAACCCGCACGCTGTCGGCCAGCGCCTGCGTTCGCAATTGTTCCAGTAAACTGCCCGGCGCTTCATCGGTAAGCAACTGGCGCAGTAATGTCAGCGCCGGAGAAAGCGTCACCGGGAATGAAAAACGCAGGCGTGGCGAACTTTCCAGACGCAACTGAAGATAGCGTTCCCGGCTCAGCGCCGGTGGCTGAGTATGGGCCGGTGGGGAACCTTTACCGGCAGCAAATGCATTGCCGTAACGCCCGGCCAGTGCAGCGAGTTCAGCGACCGATTGCGGGCCTTGCAGCCACAGCGTGAGCCGTCGTGCGGTGAAGAATTGCTGATGATAATGTATCAGCGCCTGTTGCAGAGCGGAAATATCCTCACCGAAAGAGGTAAGGTTACCGATGTGAAAATCGCGCAGTTGTGCCGGTGCGGCAAAAGCCAGGCTCAGCGCCGCATCACAAAGGGAATCCGCATGAGTGGTCAGCATGCGATATTCGGCGTCGATTACGGCCACTTCCTGCTGTACGGCATCTGTGGTCAGCAAAGGCTGCACCAGCATGTCCGTCAGACGCGCCAGTCCGTCTTCAAACTTTGCCGGTGTCATATCAAAAAACCATGCCGTCGAGGTGGCATGCGTGGTGGCGTTGAGTCGTGCGCCCTGCGCCTGCGCCCACATCATCAGCCGGTCATCGCCCTGAAACTGATGGCTTCCGGCAAACACTACATGCTCAAACAGATGCGCCAGCCCGGGAAATTCCTCCGGTTCGTGATGGCTTCCGGCATTGAGATGAATAAGCGCGGCGGCACGTGAAGCCTGCGGGTCATGGAGAATATTGACCCGCAATCCGTTGCTCAGTGTCAGGGTCTCTGCGGCTGGCAGCATCAGACCCTCAGCCTTTAAAAATCAACTGAGAGTTCGCGCGGTTGCGGAACTGCAACTGATTGATCTGAATGTTGGTGCAATTGGCCTGTTCTCGTGCGGCGAGGATTTGGCCGTGATGTTCAGATTTTGAACACACCGGATCGGCGTTGTCGGCATTGCCGGTGAGCATAAAGGCCTGACAGCGGCAGCCGCCGAAGTCTTTCTCTTTTTCTGAACACGAACGGCAGGGTTCCGGCATCCAGTCAAAGCCACGGTATTTGTTAAAACCGAACGAGTCGTACCAGATTTCCTGCAAGGTATTGTCCAGCACCGACGGGAATTCCACCGGCAACTGGCGCGCGCTGTGGCACGGCAGCGCCATGCCTTCCGGCGTCACACTGAGGAATATCGCTCCCCAGCCGCCCATGCAGCCTTTCGGACGTTCTTCATAATAATCGGGTGTCACAAACAGCAGGTTGGCCAGATTACCGGTGCCGGCCATTTTTTCGCGGTACTGGTGCACCACATTTTCGGCGCGGGCGATCTGGTCGCGGGTAGGCAGTAAACCTTCGCGGTTGAGCTGCGCCCAGCCATAAAACTGACAGGTCGCCAGCTCGACATCATCGGCTTCCAGTTCAATGCTCAGATCAATGATCTTGTCGATCTGATCGATGTTATGACGGTGCAACACGAAGTTCAGCACCATCGGATAACCGTGGGCTTTTACCGCTTTGGCCATGTCGAGTTTTTGCCGGAATGCTTTGGCGTTACCCGCCAGCGCGGCGTTCAGCGTCTCATCGCTGGCCTGAAAACTGATCTGGATATGATCCAGTCCGGCGTCGGCAAACGCATCGATTTTCTTTTCGCTCAGCCCGATGCCGGAGGTGATCAGGTTGGTATAAAAACCGAGATCCCGCGCGGCACGGATAAGTTCCGGCAAATCTTTACGCACCAGCGGTTCACCGCCGGAGAAACCGATTTGCACCGCGCCCATTTCCCGCGCTTCTTCGAACACTTTGATCCACTGCGCGGTGGTCAGCTCTTTTTCCTGTTTAGCAAAGTCGAGCGGATTCGAGCAATACGGGCATTGCAGCGGGCAGCGGTAGGTCAGTTCGGCCAGCAGCCACAGCGGCGGTTTGACCGCAGGGTTAAGCCGGTTCACGGAACGTAATCCACTTTTGTGCATGGGCCTGAGCGAAGAAGTCTTTGACGTCGTCATTCACGCCGCCGGCATCCGGGAAACGCGTATTCAGCTCATCAATGATATTGGCGATCGTCCGCTCGCCATCCACGAGTTGTAAAATGAAGGTCGCGCTGTCGTTGAGTTTCGCCATCCCTTCCGGATACAAAATCACATGGCAGTCCTGCGTTTTCTCAAACTGCATGCGGTAGCCGCGACGAAACATCGGCGTGTAGTGTTCGGTAATGGTGATCACAGGAGTCTTCCTTTATGCCAGACCGCCTGTTGCGTCACGCTGTGGTACGGCGGGCGGTTCAGTTCGTAGGCCATGCTCATGGAATCGAGCATGCTCCACAAAATATCGAGTTTGAATTGCAGAATTTCCAGCATGCGCTGTTGTTTTTCGACAGTATCGCAATACTCCAGCGCCAGTTGCAGGCCGTGTTCGACGTCGCGGTTAGCCTGGCTCAGGCGGCTGCGGAAATAACCGTAACCTTCTTCCTCAATCCATGTGTAATGCTGCGGCCAGGTGTCGAGGCGTGCCTGATGGATTTGCGGAGCGAACAGTTCCGTCAGCGAGCTGCACGCGGCTTCCTGCCAGACGGCGCGGCGGGCAAAATTGACGTAGGCATCGACCGCAAAACGCACCCCCGGTAACACCCTTTCTTCTGAAAGCAGCACATCGCGGTCTAACCCCACCGCTTCGCCCAGACGCAGCCAGGCTTCGATACCGCCTTCACTGCCGCCATGTCCGTCGTGATCGAGAATACGCTGTACCCATTTACGGCGGGTTTGCGCATCCGGACAGTTGGCCATGATCGCCGCGTCTTTCAGCGGAATGCTGGTCTGATAATAGAAACGGTTCGCCACCCAGCCCTGAATTTGCTCGCGGGTCGCCTGACCGTTATGCATCGCAATGTGGTACGGATGATGGATGTGATAAAACGCGCCTTTGGCACGCAGCGCCTGTTCAAATTCCTGCGGCGTCATCGGTGACGTCTGTGTTGTCGATATGCTCATGGTCGTTTTGCCCTACAGTTCGATGCGCATCCCGTCCCGGCTGACTTCGATGTTTTGTTGCGTCAGCGCCTGCCGCTCGGCAGAGGATTCATTGAGGATCGGGTTGGTATTATTAATATGGATGAGAATTTTGCGTTTTGCCGGAAGTGACGACAGCAGGGCGATCAGCCCCTGTTCTTCGGCAAGCGCCAGATGGCCCATGTCTTTGCCGGTATTTCGGCCTACGCCGGTGGTTGCCAGCTCGTTGTCCTGCCACAGTGTGCCGTCAATCAGCAGGCAATCCGCTTTGTTCAGCCATTTCAGCAGTTCATCGTCCGGCTCGCCCAGACCCGGTGCATACAGCAGCGAGGTGCCGGTATGGGAGTCTTCGATAAACAGCGCGATATTGTGACCGGGCAGCGGCTTACCGCGATATTTCGAATACGGTGGCGCATTGCTCAGCAGCGGAATGGCGGTGAATGTAAGGTTCGGGCACACGGCAACGGAGAAGCGGTTCTCCGGCTCGATAGCGTGGTGTTGCACGCCACCATTCCAGTGAGAAAGCATGGTAAAGATCGGGAAACCGGTGGTCAGATCTTCGTGGACTTCCGGCGTACACCACACCTGATGCGGGCAGCCTTCACGCAAATTCAGCAGGCCGGTGCAGTGATCAATCTGGCTATCGGTCAGGATGATTGACCCGATAGCGGTGCCGCGTAAAACGTCGTGTTTTATCAGTTCCGGCGTAGCGGCAATCTGGTGACAGATGTCCGGCGAGGCATTACACAGCACCCAGTCGGTGCCATTATCGCTGACGGCAATAGAAGACTGCGTGCGCGGGGACGTTTTCATGGTGCCATTGCGCACGCCCTGACAATTGCTGCAATTGCAGTTCCACTGAGGGAAACCGCCACCAGCTGCGGAACCAAGTACGATAATCTGCATATGAAAACCAGGGGAAAGGGAAGGAAGATGCCCACAGTTAACCGTGGGCATAAAGGCTTAGCGGTTAGAAATGTACAGTGTCACTTCTAAGCCTAAACGCAGGTCTTCGAATGAAGGTTTAGTCCACATAATAATGTCCTCTTGGTGATTACAGTGTTAAGTTCACTGCTGCTTTAATTGCGGCAGGTGATCGGCTTATTGTCAAATATTGATGGTTTGGCTATAAAAATGTTGCGATGAACGCAAACCGATATTGCCCTGTAAGCCACAGGGATTAACGCAAAACCCCGGATGAAAAACTATTCACCCCAGGTCTGTTTTAATAATTTCAGCCAGTTGCGGTACGCGATTTTTTCGATCAATTCATTGCCGTATCCCGCATCAGACATCGCCTGAAGCAGCAAAGGCATTCCGGCAACATCACCGAGAGCATCCGGCACATTGATACCGTCGAAATCCGAACCAAAACCGACATTTTCTTCCCCCAGTTTATCAAGAAGGTTATCAAGATGTTTAACAATTTCGGTTACCGGGGTATCGCCGTTACGTTTTCCATCGGCCCGCAGAAAAGCAGTGCCGAAATTAACACCAACGAAGCCATCGCTTTCTGCAATTGCGGCCAGTTGTTTATCGGTCAGATTGCGCGGTTGCGGACACAGCGCGTGCACATTTGAGTGGGTCGCGACCAGCGGAGCATCGCTGAATGTCGCCGTCTGCCAGAAGGCTTTTTCATTCATATGCGAGACATCAAACAGAATTTTTTTCCGGTTACACTCACGCAATAATCCAAGCCCGGCGGGCGTCAGGCCATCTCCGGTGTCAGGCGAACCGGGGAAGTCACCCTTTACACCGGTACCAAACTGGTTGGGTAAATTCCACAACGGACCGATGCTGCGTAGCCCTTTTTCATACCAGCGCTCCAGCCGCGAGAAATCATCCCCGAGTGCTTCCGCCCCTTCGATATGCATCACCATCGCCAGCACATTCTGCGCAATACACGCTTCAATTTCACCGACCGTCCGGCAGATTTTTGCCCGCCCGGCGGACTGTGTTTCAAGGCGTTCCAGCAGCGAAATCTGCGCTTGCGTAATGGTGTAAGCATCATGGATTTCTGCAGGGGAATTGGGCTTCAGTTGTGGCATATACGAAGCAGGTGGTACAAAAACAGCGAATAATCCGCCTGCAAAGCCACCCAGACGACAGCGCCTGAGATCGAGATGACCCTCAAGGGAGCCATCAAGAAACAAAGCAGCAGGATCTGCTGCGTCATGCAGCCACAGGCGAAGTAACAGGTCGTTATGACCGTCAAAGACAGGAGTATTGGGGATGGTGTTCATGATGTTAATGGTACTTTATAAAAGCATGTTGAAACATGGAGAATTATGTAAGTTTTGGTTTTTTTGCACGGATCGGTGCAAAGGGGGCGATTTTAAAGTCAATTTCCAGGTCAAGGTCAAGACCGTGGGCGTCGGCCCACACCGACTTGGGGGGCGGCCTATCGCCGCCACCCCCCAAGACCCCCCGGGCTCTTTTACTGCGCGCTGTCGCAGGCACGACGGACATGTTCTGGTGCAATAGTGAGTGGCGCAAATCCAGGTGCTTCGCACTGCCTTCTCTCGGTGTTACTCGGCCTGCGGCCTCGCCCTTCGGGCCGTCACTTCGTGACGTTGTCTCGCAGAGCTCGACCCGAGCCACAGGTCTCGAAGCCGCTCCGTTCAGCTGAATTTTGAGCACGCCAATCAACCTTTTTAAAAGATAAAAAACAGTATGCCGTTGAATTTAAGATCGTGGGGGCGATTCAGAAAGCTTGCTGAACGGAGCGGCCTGAAGACCTCAGGCTTCAGGACCGAGAGAAGGTACCGCGCAGCGGCAAGATTTCCAGCCTGTCGCGGAGATACCTGAAACATAGCCAGCGAGCGGAGCGCGTATTGAAAAAGCGAGGGGAGTTCAGAGGGGAAAAGCCTTTCCCCTCTGGTCGGTTTCGGCGCAGCGCGTCATGTGACCGCAGCACTTGAGAAACCGAAATATTCTCGATCCAGCCATCACGGCGAGTGAGAAACCGAAATATACCCGTTCTGCCCTCACTGCAAGTGAAAAGCCGCAATTGCTGCGGCCTCAGCAAATCAGAAACTATAGCTCGCCGTCACCGACACATTTCTCGGTTCCCCGTACACCACATACTGATTCACGCTGGTGTCATATTCTTTGTCAAACAGGTTATTCACGTTAGCCTGCACTGCCAGCTGTTTGGTGACCTGATAACGGCTGAACAGATTAACCAGCGCGTAGCTGCCTTGTTCCGCATAGCGCGTACCGTTGCCGCTTGGCCCCGGAACCGTATCCCAGACATGTGTCTGCCAGTTCACACCACCGCCGACGGTCAGATCCTGCAACATCGGCAGACGATAGCTGGAGAATAATTTCAGCTGGGTGCGCGGCAACTGAGGATTAACTGCATCGCTGTTTTCATCTTCTGCAATATAACGGGTGCCGCCGAACGTCATCTGCCAGTTATCAGTCAGGGCGCCGTTCACTTCAAATTCTACGCCGCGACTGACAGTGCCATTTTTACCTTCGTAAGCCGTATCGGTTGAGCCCGGGATTGTACGGCCGGTACTTTGCGCGACGTTGTCCAGCTTTGCACGGAACACGGAAACAGAGGCCGTCAGGCGGCTGTTGAACCAGTCGGCTTTCACCCCCGCTTCGTAATTCTTACCAATGACCGGTGACAGGTAGCCGCCGTTAATATCACGGTAAGTCTGTGGCTGGAATACTGACGTATAGCTGGCATATGTGGACCACGTATCGTTGATGTCAAACACCAGACCCGCGTACGGTGTGATGTTGTTCTTCTCGATCTGGTCGGTCAGGGTATGAGAATTCCAGTTAGTGTAACGCGCCCCAACGATCAGGTGCAGCGGGTCGGCCAGCGAGAGGCGCGTAGCCACGTAAGCTGATTTCTGACGAATAACATTTTCTTCTGCCAGAGCACGCGGGGCCCAGTCGGTTTCGGGGAACTGTCCGTTGAAATCGTTAAAATTGCCCAGTTCTTCGGTGGTGATATTGGCAAATGAACTGTAATAAGTGTTCTGCTGTTTACTGTAGCTCACACCGGTCATCAGTTCATGCTGACGGCCAAACAGTTCATACGGGCCGCTGGCGAAGGCATCCACACCATCGACTTTCCGTTTACCGGTGTTATAGCCGGTTCCTGCGACCACCGGATAACCGGCATAGGCGGATTCACCTACCCCGGTTGTTTTATCGAATGTCCCGTCGATATACATCATTTTGCTGTCGATATGGGATTCAGTACGGGTGCCGTTCAGCGTGGCCTGCCAGCCATTATCGAATGACTGTTTCAGGGTGGTGAACAGCTTGGTGGTTTCTTTATCGCTGTAAGCCCAGTCCGGCGCTGAGTTAAACCCGCGACGATAATCGGTTTTGCTGCCGTCCAGATACCAGCGCGGCATGCCGCCCCAGGTCGGGCTGTCGGTGTTGGTTTGCTGGAATTCGTAGCCTGCGGAAAGCAGGGTGGAATCAGTCAGGTCAGCATCAACGGTGGCATAGACGAATTTTTTTGTTGCGCCGTAACGTTCAACGTAGCTGTTTTTGTCCTGATAACCGGTGATCAGACGGCCACGTATACTGCCGGATTCGTTCAGCGGAGTGGCTAAATCCGCCACGTAACGCTGTTTATTCCAGCTGCCGTAAGTAGCCGAAACATTACCGGTGAATTCTTTGCTGTCGGCGTGTTTACGCACCTGGTTGACGGAGGCCGACGGGTTGCCCGGGCCAGTCATCAGGCCGGTTGCACCACGCACCACTTCGATACGGTCGTAAATTGCCGTGTCTGACTGTGAATCGCCCAGGTCCCAGCGCGGATCGAAAGTGGTCGGAATGTTATCGACCATGTAGTTGTCGATCAGAAAGCCACGGGCGTAATAAGTACGACGGTCAAGATCCGAAACGCTTTCCTGAATGCCGGTGGTATTTCTCAGCACGTCACCCAAAGACTGTAACTGCTGATCTTCCATGCGCTGCTTGCTGATGATGCTGACGGACTGGGGAATATCGCGCGCTGTCAGAGCCATTTTTGTGCCTGCGGTGGTGACCGGGACACTGTAATCGGTGGCGGCGGTATCAGCGGTGCTGTCGGCGTTACTCTGCCCGGTGACCACCACAGTATCGTCACCCGTTTTCTTAACGGTGGTGTCTGCGGCATACGCAGAATGCAATGACGACGAAATTAACAATGCGATCACTGAAAGTGAACGTTTCTTTCCGGAATTATTATCAATGTTTTGCTTATTGTTCCTGACAGCGCAATCCCCTGAAAAAACAGGCATAACTATTCTCCACACGGTTATTTTATTATTTTTAAGCCACGGCATTTTTGTATGAATACGGCTTTATCTGCATGAGCAAACCCCGCCAGAATCCCCCGGACAAGGGCTGGACAAGATAAAATGGTCATGGTTAATAAAGCGAATGAGAATAATACGCATTGGGTTTATCGCTGTAAATAAATATTACAGACGGGGGGCGTCCACACAGGCCTTTTAAGGTCAAGACCGTGGGCGTCGGCCCACACCGACTTGGGGGGCGGCCTATCGCCGCCACCCCCCAAGACCCCCCGGGCTCTTTCACTGCGCGCTGTCGCGGGCACGACGGACGTGTTTCGTGGCTATAGTAAGTGGCGCAAATCCAGGTGCTTCGCACTGCCTTCACTCGGTCTTCGGGCCACAGGTCTCGAAGCCGCTCCGTTCAGCTGGATTTTGAGCACGCCATTGCACTCTTTAAAACAGATGAGTCCTGTTTTGATTTTAAGATCATGCGGGCGATTCAGAAAGCTTGCTGAATGAGAGGTTGCAGACCAAAGGCTGCAATCCCGAAATGAAGGGACCGCACAGCGGCAAGATTTCCAGCCTGTCACTGAGATATCTGAAACATGGCCAGCGAGCGGAGCGCGTGTTGAAAAAGCGAAGGGAGATCCAGGAGGGAAAAAGCATTTTTCCCTCTTGGTCGGTTTCGGCGCGAAGGGTCGTGTGATCACCGTTAGTGAGAAACCGAAATATTCCCGGTTTGCCCTCACAGCAAGTGAGAAACCGAAATATTCCCGATCCAGCCCTCACGGCGAGTGAGACCAGTTTACAATAAAAAACCCACCTTTTAGCCATTAAGAAATCTAGACATCTAAACGTTCGTTTTGTAGAGTGTCACCACCTGCCGGATTAACGATTGATTCGGCTAAGAAAAATACAACGGCGGTGGCACAATGATCAGTAACATTAAAATCCTCGATGGTGGCATGGGGCGCGAACTGGCCCGCATGGGGGCTCCTTTTCGCCAGCCTGAATGGTCTGCACTGGCGCTGATGCAGGCTCCTGAATTTGTTCGGGCTGCTCACGATGCTTTTATTGCTGCCGGTTCTCAGGTCATTACCACCAACAGTTACGCCGTTGTGCCGTTCCACGTGGGTGAAGAAGTTTTTGCGGAGCAGGGCGCTGCGCTGATTGCGCTCTCCGGCAAGCTGGCTCGCGAGGCGGCTGATGCGGCACGGGCTGCCGTGCAGGTTGCGGGTTCGCTCCCTCCGGTTCTCGGATCTTATCGCCCGGATCTGTTCGAGCCAGTGGCGGCCAAAAAATTACTGCAAGTGCTGGTGGATAACCTGACGGACAGCGTTGATGTCTGGCTGGCGGAAACGCAAAGCTCTGTTGCAGAAGTCGAAGCCGTGCGCGATGTGCTGGGCGATGACCCGCGTCCGCTGTGGCTGTCTTTTACCTTGCAGGACAATCTCGACGATCAGGGTAATGCGCTGCTGCGCTCCGGTGAAGCGGTTGTCGATGCGGTCAGTGTGGCGCTGCGGGTTTCTGCGGCGGCGGTGCTGTTCAATTGCAGCCGTCCTGAAGTGATGGCGACTGCGGTGAAAGCTGCACGAGCGGCGCTGACTGCACAGGGATCTCAGCTTGATATCGGCGTGTATGCCAATGCGTTCGAGCCTTCCGATAATAAACGCGGTGCCAATGAAGGGCTGAGCAAAATGCGTCAGGACACTGATCCTGCCGGTTATCTCGATTTCGCGAAAGACTGGGTGGCGCAGGGTGCGACCATGGTCGGCGGTTGTTGCGGGATCGGGCCGGAACATATTGCCGCGCTGAAACAGGCCTTCGCCAGATAATATCCATCACCAGATAACATCCATAAAAAGAATAAAACGCATATTAATGCTGAAGATGCATTCTTCGCAGACAGGGGAAAACCATGATTGATCGTCGTTCATTTATTAAAAGTGCGGGTGCACTTTCCGTTGCTGCGGCTACCCATTCACTGTGGCTGGGCAATGCCTTTGCTGCGGAGGCAGAAAAACCGAAAAAAGGCGGCCATCTGGTCGTCGGCGTGGACAATGCCTCCAGCACCGACCGTCTGGATCCGGCATTCTGGTTCGAAACTTACATGTATTTCGTCGGTTCTCAGATGTTTAACAATCTGGTGGAGATCGACGAAAACGCCAGACTGGCACCGTCACTGGCTGAAGCCTGGGCCTCAACCGATGGCAGCAAAACCTGGGTGCTGAAAATCCGTCAGGGCGTGCAGTTCCATGATGGCCGTTCGCTGGGCGCGAAAGATGTGGTGTATTCCCTCAATCATCACCGGGGTGAGAAATCCACGTCGCCGGTCAAGGGTTATCTGGACACTGTCAGTTCGATTGAAGCCACCGGCGACCATGAGGTCACTGTTAAGCTCACCGCACCGGACGTCGAATTCGTCTGGCTGCTGAGCGCCGTGCATTTCGCCATTACTGCTGAAAATGAAAACTTTGATAAAGGCATCGGCACCGGCGCATTTATCCTTGAAAAATTCCAGCCGGGTGTGTCCACGCTGACCAAACGTAATCCGAACTACTGGAACAGCGAACGCGGGCATGTCGATTCTGTCGAAACGCTGGCGATGAACGATTCAACAGCCCGTGTGGCCGCACTGGTCAGTGGTTCGGCACAGCTGATTAACCGCGTGAATCCGCGCATTGTCAGCCGCATCGAACGTATGCCGAACCTGAAACTGGTACGGGCGAAAGACAGCATGATTTACACTTTCCCCGGGCTGTCAAATCTGGCGCCGTTCGATAATGTTGATGGCCGTCTGGCGCTCAAATACGCCATCGATCGTCAGAAAATTATCGACACCGTGCTCGGCGGTTACGCCAGCGTGGCGAACGACAACCCGATTTTCCCGTCGAACCGATACTTTGCGAAAGATATTCCGCAGCGTCCGTACGACCCAGAAAAAGCGCAGTTCCACTGGAAGAAATCCGGTTTCAGCGGCCCTCTGACGCTGAATGTCGCCGATGCCGGTTTCCCCGGCGCGGTCGATGCCGGTCAGCTTTATCAGCAATCCGCCGCCAAAGCGGGCATTAACCTGAATGTGGTGCGCGTGCCGGACGATGCGTTCTGGAATGATATCTGGCAGAAAAAAGCCTTTGTGTCGTCGAACTGGGCGAACCGTCCGACCGCCGACGCGCTGCTCTCTCTGGTGTTCACCAGTCAGTCTTCATGGAATGAATCGGCGTGGCACGTACCGGCTTTCGATGCGATGGTCAAAGCCGCACGCGGTGAACCGGACGAAGCGCGCCGCAGGCAGATTTACCATGACATTCAGGTGATGCTGGTTGATCAGGGAAGCGAGATCATCCCGCTGTACGCCGATGCGCTCGACGGTTGTTCCGCCAAAATCAAAGGGTTTACATCCGTTCCGGGAATGCCGCTCAGTGGTAACCGTGCGGCAGAGAAAGTCTGGATTGAAGGCTGAACCGGGTAAAAATATGTCTGACTTATCTGCACAACAGAAAGTGACACAGCGGCCTGCGGGCCGTTTTTCGCAACACCGTTCCGGCTTGCTGAGCATGGTACTGGTGCGGCTGTTCTATGGCGTGCTGGTGGTGCTGGCCGTTTCCGTGCTGATTTTTGCCGGTGTACAACTGCTGCCGGGCAATGCGGCGACGGCGATCCTCGGTCAGAGCGCCACGCCCGATGCTATCCGCGAACTGAATTTTCAACTGGGGCTGGATAAACCGGCGGTCAGCCGTTATCTGAGCTGGCTGGCGGGTGTGCTGCATGGCGATTTCGGCACCAGTTTTTCGAGTCGCGAAGCCATCAGCGGTCCGTTGTTTACCCGCCTGGGGAATACACTGTTTCTGGCCGGATGTACCGCCGCGATTGCGGTTCCGCTGGCGCTGCTGATCGGGTTTATTTCTGTGCGTTATCAGGGCAGTGTCATTGATACACTGCTCAACGTCATCACCCGCGCCACGGTGGCCCTGCCGGAATTTTTCTCCGGTTATTTGCTGATTCTGATATTTGCCATCACGCTGGCGTGGGCACCGAGCAACAGCAGTATCACTGCAGATATGCCGCTGGCGGCCAAACTCTCCGCCATTTCCCTGCCGTGCGCCACACTGGTACTGGCGATCCTCGGCCATATGAGCAACATGACCCGCGCTGCGCTGATAGCCGCGCAAAGTTCGGCGTATGTGGATACCGCGTTGCTCAAAGGGCTGTCACCGTCGCGCATTTTATGGCGTCACGTATTGCCCAATGCGGTGGGGCCGATCATCAATGTCGTGGCGATCAATCTGGCCTATCTGATGGTCGGTGTGGTGATTGTCGAGAACGTATTTGTTTATCCGGGACTCGGGCAGTACATGGTCGACAGCATCAGCAAACGCGATATTCCGGTGATGCAGGATTGCGCGTTGCTGCTGGCAGGTATTTATATCCTGCTTAATTTGCTGGCGGATGTGATGGCGCTGGTCGCTAATCCGCGTTTACGCCATAACCGCTGAATCTTAGGAATTGCTGTAATGCCTGCTTTAAAACCTGCTTCGATACTGGGCCTGCTGGTGCTAAGCCTGTTTATCCTTATCGCCATTTTTGCCCCGTGGCTGGCCCCGCACACGCCGGATCAGACGATCGGCATGTCGTGGGATTTACCGGGGCCCGGTTCCATTCTGGGCACCGATAATCTCGGCCGTGATCTGCTTTCCCGCCTGATCTGGGGCACACGGGTTTCCCTTGGTGTGACCGCACTGGCGGCACTGGTGGCGTTTATCGTCGGTTGTACGTTCGGGTTTATTGCCGGACTGCGCGGCGGCTGGCTGGATCAGGTGATTTCCCGCTGCAACGATATTGTGATGGCTATTCCGACGCTGATCCTGGCGCTGATCGTGCTGGCTGTTTTGCCGAAAACCATTCTGGTGCTGACGCTGGTGCTTGGCCTGCTGGAATCAACCCGTGTGCTGCGCGTGGCCCGATCCCTTGCAGTGGATATCGGCGTAATGGAATTTGTTGATGTGGCGCGGTTGCGCGGTGAAAGTCTCGGCTGGATCCTCCTGCATGTGATTTTACCCAATGCGCTCCAGACGCTGATCGCCGAATTCGGCCTGCGTTTTATTTTTATTCTGCTGTTTCTCTCTGCGCTGTCATTCCTCGGGCTGGGTATTCAGCCTCCGACCGCTGACTGGGGCGGACTGGCGCGCGATAACAAAGACGGCATTTTGTTTGGCGTCTGGGCGGCACTGGTGCCGGGGGGCGCAATCGCGGTACTGGCGCTGGCAGTCAACGCCGTGGCGGACTGGCTGATAAGCGGTGAGCGTCGTGTGTGGGGGAAAAAAGCATGAATGAGCACGTACTGAGTATCGAAAACCTGTGCGTGGTGTCGCAGGGTAAAAATTCGCGCACGCTGGTGGATGATGTCTCTTTCACTGTGAAGCGCGGCGAAGTGCTGGGTCTGATCGGCGAATCGGGCGCAGGCAAATCCACCATCGGACTGGCTATTCTCGGGCATTGCCGGCAGGGGATGCGCATCCGGTCCGGCAAAATTGCGTTCAGCGGACAGGAACTGACTTCGCTTTCTGAGCGCCAGTTGCGTCAGGTGCGCGGCAGAAAGATTGCTTATGTCGCGCAGTCTGCCGGAGCGGCGTTTAATCCGGCGATCACCCTCGGCGAGCAGGTCATTGAGGCGGCGCTGAAACACAATGTGTATCCCCGCCGTCAGGCGCAGGCCAAAGCCATTGCTCTGTTTGAACAGCTTGGTCTGCCGGATCCACAGGCGTTTTATCAGCGTTATCCGCATCAGGTTTCCGGCGGTCAGTTACAGCGCGCGATGATTGCCATGGCGCTGTGCGCCGGGCCTGAGTTGTTGATTTTCGATGAGCCGACCACCGCGCTGGATGTCACCACCCAGCTCGGCGTGCTGAAAGCTATCAGTGATGTGATCCGCTTTTCCGGCGTCGCGGCGATTTACATCAGTCATGATCTGGCGGTGGTGGCGCAGATAAGCGATCACATTATGGTGTTGCAGCACGGTAAAACAGTTGAACAGGCGGGAACGGCACAATTGCTGAGCCAGCCACAACAGGTTTACACCCGCCGTTTGCTGCATGCACAGGGTGGGAACAAAACGCCGCAAACGGGTCATGCACCAGCAGCGCTGGATATCAGTAACATCAGTGCTCGCTATCATGCACAGCCGGTACTGCAAAATGTTTCGCTGAGTTTGCCGCGCGGGCGCACGCTGGCGGTGATCGGTGAATCCGGTTCGGGGAAATCGACGCTCGGTAAAGTGATTTGCGGGCTGCTTACCCAGGAAAGCGGAGAAGTCAGTCTGAATCAGCAAGTATTGCCCGCCAGTTTGCACCAGCGCAGCCGCGTTCAGTTGCGCGATGTACAACTGATCCATCAGATCCCCGACACGGCGCTGAATCCGAAAGAGCGTATTGGCAGTCAGATTTCCCGTGCACTGGCCTGCTTTACGAGCCTGAACCGCAGCCAGCGCGAGGCCAGGGTGAGTGAACTGCTGGCGCAGGTCGGATTACATGCCGAACTGGCGGCGCGTTTTCCTGCCGCACTTTCCGGCGGGCAAAAACAGCGCGTGTGTATTGCGCGGGCGCTGGCAGCGGAGCCAAAAGTTATCGTTTGCGATGAACCAACCTCGGCGCTCGACCCGTTAGTTGCCCGCGATGTGCTGGCATTACTGCGCCAGATCCAGCAGGACACCGCCATTTCTTACCTGTTTATTACCCACGATTTGCAGGTAGTGCGCGAAATCGCCGATGAAGTCGCGGTGCTCAGACAGGGTGTGATTGTGCGTCAGGGACCGGTCACCTCCGCACTGGCCGAACCGCTGGATGATTACACCCGCGAGTTGCTGCGATCCGTGCCTGAAATGCGGGTTGGCTGGCTTGAGGAAATGTTTGCCTGATAATGCTCCTCTCCTGCACAGGGGAGGAGCAGAACCATTTATCCCTCTTTACACTTCCCAATATTCACATCACTAAAGATTCCCTTATTTATACCGATAACCTTTAAGAATTAATTAGATTATTAGAAAGTAGTTCCGCTATGTAATCAATATTTTGAATTATTTTTCATTGTATTAATTTTTAATGGCCAGGAAATAAGGGAAATAAAATGTGTAAACTGATCAACAGTATGCGTGTCGGCGCCCGTTTAGGGACAGCATTCGGCCTTATCATTTTGCTTTTAGTGATTGTCAGCGCTATCGCCATTACCAAAATAAGCAACATCAATAGCAGTATTGACCAAATAGTCAGTGACCGTTACGTCAAAGTCCGGCTGGCATTTGACGTCCGCGACGGCGTAAATGACCAGATTAAATATCTGCGCGGCATCGTCATTGATACTAAAAATCCTGAGCAGAATAAGAAGCGTTATGTACAGCTGGATGACACGGTTAAACAAACCAATGTCGCAATGGACAAAATCGCCGCTATTCAGACGACCATGACCGGCAAGCAAAAAATCAAAGCGTTGCAGGAGGCGGGGCAAACATTCGAAACCGCCAAAGAGCAACTGATTGCCTTAGCCAGTGCCGGTGATATGGAAGGGGCGACCGAGTTTGTTCTGCGTAAACTGACCATTTCGCAAAATGCGTATCTGGACCTGGCGACCGCGTTTGCTAACTCTCAGGATCAGCAATTACAGGCCGAAGGTAAAACAGCGCTGGCCGATGGTGCCACCGCCATTCAGCTGACGCTGATTTTCTCTGCGCTGGCCATTTTAATGGCAGCCGCGCTGGGTTATTTCCTGACCCGCTCAATCACCCGTCCGCTGCATACTGCGGTGAAAGTGGCAGAAAACGTAGCGGCTGGCGATCTGACCACGCAAATCCAGGTAACTTCCCAGGATGAAACTGGGCAGCTCATGCAGGGGCTGAAAAACATGAATGAAAATCTGCTGAGGATCGTGACCGAAGTGCGTGCAGGCACGAATGCCATCACCAGCGCATCCGGTGAAATTGCTGCCGGAAACCTGGATTTGTCTTCCCGTACCGAGCAGCAAGCCAGTTCACTGGAAGAAACTGCATCCGCTATGGAACAGATGACAGCCACGGTGAAACAGAATGCCGATAATGCGCGTCAGGCCAATCAGCTGGCGGCGCAGGCTTCCCGCGTGGCGGTGCAGGGCGGTGTAGTGGTCGGTGAAGTCGTGAACACGATGGAAGGTATCAATATTTCCTCGCGCAAAATCGTCGATATCATTGCAGTGATTGATGGTATTGCTTTCCAGACTAACATTCTGGCGTTGAACGCTGCTGTTGAAGCGGCGCGTGCCGGTGAGCAGGGGCGTGGTTTTGCCGTGGTGGCTTCCGAAGTGCGCAATCTGGCGCAACGCTCTGCCAGTGCCGCCAAAGAGATCAAAGTGCTGATCGATGATTCTGTGGCGAAGGTGGATAACGGCACGCAGCTGGTCGCCAAAGCCGGTGCCACCATGGCGGAAGTGGTGTCCAGCGTAAAAAATGTGACAGACATCGTCGGCGAAATTGCCATTGCCAGTAACGAACAAAGCACCGGGATTGAAGAGATTAACAAAGCCATCAACCAGATGGATGAAGTGACTCAGCAGAACGCCGCGTTAGTTCAGGAAGCCTCTTCGGCGGCGCATTCGCTCAACGAGCAGGCTGAGCGTTTGTCGCAGGCCATCAGCATTTTCAAAGTCAGCGCGGGTTCGGCGACAGCAGCGGTGCGCAAAGCCTCTCAGACGAAAACACCGGCGTTTCTGTCAAACCGTCAGACGATCCCCGCCGTTGAGGAAGGAAACTGGGAAACGTTTTAAGCGCGATATCACGGCTTTTTTCTGCTCAAAACCCGACATTCGTGTCGGGTTTTTTACTTTCTGCCCCTGCTTTTGCCATAATCCCTTCGCCAATATAAAGGAGAAGGCTTTGATGATGAAAAATACCCTGCGTAAAACCGTACTGATGGCGGCGGCTGTGGTGCCAATGCTCGCATTCAGCGCGGCATCATGGGCGCAAACGGCTACAAAAATGACGTCAGTGCAGCAGCAGCTTGCCGCGCTGGAAAAAGACAGCGGTGGCCGTCTTGGCGTGATGCTGATTAATACCGAAGACAACTCCCAGATTGCTTACCGCGCCGATGAACGTTTTGCGATGTGCAGCACCAGTAAGTTCATGGCCGCGTCAGCCATTCTTAAACAAAGTGAAACGCAAACGGAACTGCTGAACCGGCACGTCAGCATCAAAAAATCTGATCTGGTAAATTACAACCCGATCACCGAAAAGCACCTCGGTAAGGGGATGACGATCGGCGAACTGGCTGCCGCCGCCTTGCAGTACAGCGATAATACCGCCATGAATAAACTGATCGGGCAGCTTGGCGGGCCGCAGAAAGTCACGGAATATGCCCGCACGCTCGGCGATAAAACGTTCCGTCTGGACCGCACCGAACCGACACTGAACACCGCCATTCCGGGCGATGACCGCGACACCACATCACCGCGAGCGATGGCGCTGAGTCTGCAACACGTCGCGCTGGGCAGCGCACTGGCTGAACCGCAACGTGCGCAACTGGTGGAATGGATGAAAGGCAACACCACCGGCGCGATGAGTATCCGCGCGGGGCTGCCTGCGACCTGGGTGGTTGGCGATAAAACTGGCAGCGGCGATTACGGGACAACGAATGATATTGCGGTGATCTGGCCGGAAAATAAGGCTCCGCTGATCCTGATTACCTATTTTACGCAGCCGGAGAAAAATGCGAAATCCCGTCGCGATGTGCTGGCTTCCGCAGCAAAAATTGTTACGCAGGGGTATTGATGACGTAAGCATCAGACGGCGGAAGGGGACTTTCGCCGTTTTCAGACTTTTAAGACACTTCCTCTTTCTGCCTGCCGCCCTGCTTTATACTCTTTCCCTGTAATCGGATGTTTTTATAAGAATTTTAAACACTTTTGGAAAGGGAGTTTATCCATGGCAGGTCCTTTATCCCGTTTGATCCGTATCACCTGTACTTCTGCATTACTTTTCAGCTTTGCCGCCGTTGCCGACCAACAAGGCAGACAACAACTGCAAGATCAATTCGCTGAGAAAAACCGGCAGCAGCATGAACAGATGTTACAGTCTGAGCGTCAATGGCGCGAGGACAGCCAGAAGTCTGCCAATGAATATCATGAGCAGATACAGCGACAGATCAAAGAGCAGGAAGACACCACAACCCGTATTCAGAACGAAGCCATCGCTACCCATGAGAAACGCGACGCTGAAGCCCGCGAGGCGGCAAGACAAAAACGTGAGCAGGCAGGCGATCCTGAGCGCAACTGAGCCTGACGGCTCAGGGACGGTTTAACGCCCGTTTTTCCCGTTAGTCACCTTGACCAGACATTTTCTTCTGACACGTCGTTTTTAAGAATCCCATAATCCTGAAATCATGAGATTTTGGGATTATCCATTGTCGCCAACGTTCCATGAGGGTGTCGCGCTGGATAAGCTTTACCATAATGTTTGACTTAATAATCTGAATAATGAGGTAAAGATCAGGGCGTATTGTTTATATACGCGTGAAACCTAATTCAGTATTATTTTTGTAATAACCGGACTCTATGCCGCTGTAATATATTTCAAAATTTATATCTGGCGGCTATTCAGCCATTTACTCCCTGATGCTTTAATGTCATCACTCATATCACCCCCTGCGCGCTATAATTAAACAACTTTCCTGAAAGACTGTTCACGCGTCGCTATCTGTGCAGCGACATCATGTTAAGCGGGTCTGCCGGTGCAACACCACTGCCCGATTTTAAGGCTGTCCTGTCGCGTGTTTACGGGGGGTTTAGCAAGCCGGAGGGGCTTTTTAGTGCTTTATTAATGACCGTGTAACTCAGTTAAGTCAGCATGATCGTTCATTAAATCAGCAACATATTGATTCATATAGGAAAGAATAAACAAATCTATACAAAATAAATTATTGAGGTGGGGGCAAAAAAGCCATATATTGGCCGCGTTTTTCACACGCTGGTAATTTTTTTAATCAAATTTATTCAATTGTGGCGTTCTAATAACCCACGGTTGTAGGAGAGATATGATGACGGATAAAGTCCGTATTGACAGTTTAGGTGCGAATTCATTAAACGGAAACAATGAAACCTATTTGGCGAGACAAGCTGAATTTGAATCGAATGTTCGGAGCTATCCACGTAAATTGCCTCTGGCAATTGCGAAGGCCAATGGCGTTTGGATCACTGATGTTGAGAATAATCAATATCTTGATTGCCTGGCTGGCGCGGGTACGCTTGCTCTTGGACATAATCATCCGGACGTGCTGCAAAGCATCCAAAATGTCATTACCAGCGGCTTGCCGTTACATACACTGGATCTGACAACCCCGTTGAAAGATCAGTTCTCTGAATATCTGCTTTCTTTATTGCCACAACAGGGCAAAGCGTATTGCCTGCAGTTCACCGGTCCTTCAGGCGCGGACGCGGTTGAAGCTGCCATGAAACTGGCTAAAAAAGTCACCGGCCGTAGCGGCATTATCAGTTTCTCGGGTGGCTACCACGGTATGACTCATGCCACGCTGGCAGTGACCGGTAACCTGTCTCCGAAAGAAGCGGTTAACGGCATGATGCCGGAAGTGCAATTTATGCCTTATCCGCATCAGTACCGCTGCCCGCTGGGCATTGGCGGTGACGCTGGCGTTAAAGCCTTAACCTATTACTTCGAAAACCTGATCAACGACGTTGAGAGCGGCGTTCGCAAACCTGCGGCTGTCATTCTGGAAGCGGTTCAGGGTGAAGGCGGCGTGAACCCGGCTCCGGCTGAGTGGTTGCAGCGCATCCGTAAAGTGACTCAGGAACACGGCATTCTGCTGATCCTCGACGAAGTTCAGGCCGGTTTCTGCCGTACCGGTAAACAGTTTGCGTTCGAACACGCGGGCATTGAGCCGGACATCATTGTGATGTCTAAAGCGGTCGGCGGCGGTCTGCCACTGGCCGTGCTGGGTATCAGGAAAGAGTTCGATGCCTGGGCACCGGGTCACCACACCGGCACCTTCCGCGGTAACCAGTTGGCGATGGCCACCGGCCTGACCACGCTGAAAATTCTTAAAGAACAGGACATTGCCGGGAAAGTGGCTGCACAGGGCGAGTGGCTGAAAGGCAAACTGGCTGACATGCAGAAACGTTATCCGGTGATAGGTCACGTACGCGGTCTGGGCCTGATGATTGGTATCGAAATCGTCAAACCAAACGAAGCGCAGGATCACATGGGTTGCTACCCGGCTGACGGCGAATTGTCTGCATTGTTGCAGAAAAAATGTTTCGAAGCTGGTCTGATCCTCGAACGCGGCGGCCGTAATGGTTGCGTGCTGCGCCTGTTGCCTTCCCTGCTGATCACTAACGATGAGCTGGGTATTTTCCTCGACAAGTTTGAGCAGGCGCTGTTAGCGGCTGGCGTCAAACCTGCCTGAGCGGAGTAAGAGATCCTGATGTCCGAGTTAAACCCGATTCTGGCAGGCTCAGCGCAAAGCACTGAAGCCTACCAGCAAGCCATTGCACAGAGCAGTGAAGCGGTTGTGCAGTGGCTGCAACAACCTGAAATGTATCAGGGCAAAACCGTTGCTGAGCTGCGTGAACGTATCAAGCTGGACTTCAATCCAAACGGTCTGGGTAACCAGGCCGCGATTGAACGTGCGATTGAGTATTTTTTGAAAGACAGTTTGTCTGTGCATCATCCGCAATGTGTTGCGCATCTGCATTGCCCGAGCCTGGTGGTCAGCCAGGCTGCGGAAGTGCTGATCAACGCCACCAACCAGAGCATGGACTCCTGGGATCAAAGCCCGTCAGCGACCATCATTGAGATGAAGCTGATCGAATGGCTGCGTACGCAGGTGGGCTACCAGGCTGGCGACGCAGGCGTGTTCACCAGCGGTGGTACTCAGAGCAATCTGATGGGCCTGATGCTGGCACGTGACGCCTTCTTTGCACGTCAGGGGCATTCCATTCAGCAGGATGGCCTGGTGGGCAATCTGCGTAAAATTAAAGTGTTATGTTCTGAAAACGCGCATTTCTCCGTGCAGAAGAACATGGCATTGCTCGGTCTGGGCTATCAGTGCGTTACGCTGGTGAAAACCGATGAGTTTGCCCGTATGGATCTCAACGATTTGCGCGAAAAAGTGGCACAGGCACAAGCTAATGGCGATCAGATCCTGGCCATTGTAGCAACCGCCGGGACCACTGACGCGGGTGCTATCGACCCGCTGCGTGCTATTGCCGAACTGGCGGCAGCGCATCAGATTTGGGTGCATGTGGATGCGGCATGGGGCGGTGCGTTATTGCTGTCCGAAAAATACCGCGACTATCTGGACGGCATCGAGTTGGTGGATTCCATCACGCTGGACTTCCACAAGCAGTTCTTCCAGACCATCAGTTGTGGTGCATTCCTGCTTAAAGAAGAGCGTCATTATGAGCTGATGCGATATCAGGCGGCTTACCTGAATTCTGAATTTGACGAAGCAGCTGGTGTACCGAATCTGGTATCCAAATCTCTGCAAACCACCCGTCGCTTCGATGCGCTGAAACTGTGGATGGGGCTCGAAGCATTAGGGCAGAAGCAGTACGCTGCGATCATCGATCACGGTGTGTCACTGGCGCAGGAAGTCGCGCAATACGTGACGTCTGAAGCTGCGCTGGAACTGGTGATGAAGCCACAGCTTGCGAGCGTTCTGTTCCGTTATCGTCCGCAGACACTTGCGGGCAGCAGCGATGCGGCAATCGCATTGCTGAACCAGAAAATCGGGGATGCGTTGCTGGAATCCGGCCGTGCGAACGTGGGGGTAACCGAGCATAACGGCGTCACCTGCCTGAAACTGACTTTGCTGAACCCGACGGTCACGCTGGAAGATGTGAAAGTGCTGCTGGCGCTGGTTGAGAAAACCGCACAGGACATACTGAACGCATAAGGTTCATTTTGCGTTAACCCGCAGCAAAAACCGGTGATATGAAAGTGTCACCGGTTTTTTTACGTCTGACAGATGTCTGAACTAAGATAATTCTTAATGCGGAATGACATGCAAAAAAGAACCCACCGCATGGGTGGGCTATTTAAGGGTATGGTGCTTATGGTCTGCTGTTCTTTCGTCAGCTGATCTAAGAGTAATCCCAGACCCGCCTGTAATTCAAGTCATCGTCAAAAAAGAGCCACAAAGAGCACATATTTCTGGAAGTCAGAACGCTTTTTAGCCTCATCCTATGCATCCTACAGCACCTGCGTTATCCGTTTCGGGCACCGATTATCAGCGCGGTAACCAATGCAATTGAAACGAACGACATATAACCAATCACTAAAGCTCTTTTCATAATAAGCACCTCAGTTGAACGTTTTTTCAGGACATCGGACTCACGCCAGAAATCATAGTAAACCGGACCGAATATAATATAAATACCGATAACGTAAGACATCAGCAACGTTTTTCCTTTACCGTCACCCCCGGTTTTTGCCGAACTTTCCTATTCCTGGTTCTATACTGACCCGTTTTCTATACTGAAGGTTTGTGATTAATTCCGGGAGGGAAGATGAAGTTTTTATCACATTTCGATTTTATCGCGCTGGTGATGACACCGGTGTTCTGGACCGGCGTCGCGACGATGTGCGTGGTCACGCTTGTTACGTACTGGCTGCTGAGCTGGCTGGTGTCATTCTTGCGCAAAGGCATAAAACGCTGGGGTGAGGTCAATGCGGCCAGCCACCGTATCCGTTTTATTCTGGGCGAGATCCTCAACCGGACGAGTAATTTACTGCTTTTCGTTGCTGCTTTTTTGTTCAGCCTGCGGTTTGTTAATCTGCCCGATAATCTCTACAACACCATCAGTCATGCATGGTTCCTGGTGCTGGCGTTCCAGATGGCATTGTGGTTGGATCAGGCCGTTGTCTCGTGGTTACGTCATATTATGCGTCAGCCCGGGATGAACAAAAACCCGGTAACGCTGGTGATCACCGGGCTGATTTTCCGCGCGGTAGTGTGGTCAGTGATGTTGCTGTCGATATTAGCGAATGTGGGCGTGAATATTACCGCGCTTGTCGCCAGCCTGGGCGTGGGCGGTATCGCTATCGCGTTGGCGATCCAGACCATTCTCAGTGATGTATTCGCTTCCTTATCTATCGGTTTTGATAAGCCTTTCGAAATTGGTGATTTTGTCGTTTTTAATGATGTTGCCGGTACTGTCGAACATATCGGTCTTAAAACGACGCGGATACGCAGCCTGAGCGGGGAACAGATCGTTTGCGGCAATGCTATTCTGCTCCAGCAAACGCTGCATAATTACAAACGCATGCAAACCCGGCGTATTGTTTTCAATTTTGGCATCGCGATTAATACGCCGCCGGAAAAGCTGCGCATTATCGGTGATCTGGTAAAGGAAATTATTATCGATATCGGCGAAACCAAGTTTGACCGCGCGCATTTGCTTGGTTTTGGTACCGATCGCCTGAATATCGAAGTAGTCCATATCGTCAATACTGCCGATTATAATAAATACATGGATATCCAGCAGGAAATTAATATCCGCATTATTGAAAAGCTGATCGAACAGGGGATCGAAATGGCATTGCCGAATATGATTGTCAGAACGCAAGCTGAACCTGAAAACGGCAGACTGGACGTCACCCGTGAAGAAAAACGGGCATGATCAGCGGGAACACCGGGTTACTGCAAACGCACCTCATTTCCCGGTGCCTTATTCTTTATAAGGGATAATCGATATTTTCCCGTTGTTTTCTAAGATGGCGAATTTAATCTCGTTGAGGTTAACTATCCCTTCCTGCTGGCGAGCCACTACCAGGATTTCATCTTCTGAAAGGGAGCATTTACGCAGCCGCTGATCGAGGACTTTGCCATTCTCGATGAGGATAATAGGAGAGCCATTAAGCCATAAATCAAGTTTAGGAATTTTGTTTTCCAGAATTCCTAAACCTTTATCGATGAAAATCAGTGTTCCGATAGTGATCATCGCGCCCGTAATGGAGAAGTCTTCCCCAAGCAAGGCCTGTTGTGTAGCCTCACTGATAATCAGCACCAGTATAAAATCAAAAATAGTCATTTCGAGCAGTGTCTTGCGTCCTGAAATTTTAAAAATAATAAACAGGAAAACATACATAATGGCTGCTCTGAGGACATTTTCCATTTTGACCCCCTAAGGAAAAACAATCTGTTTGAAGATAAAAGGCGAGTTATTATTTGCCGTTACAGAGAGCGTATAGATCCCAAATTCCCTTGGTTTAAGTGTGAGTTGCACGCTACCTGTATTCGCAACGCCGGGGTTATTCGGGTAGATGATCATCGTGCCGGGGCTACGGTGTATCACGGCACTTTCGGGGCTGACGTTAATAATGTCATATTCATTCACGAATTTTCCACTGAGGATAATATGATCGCTTTTCTCTTGCTTAACGGGATAGGCAATAATCAGCGGTGACTCGGTGTCGCTGCGCAGGTATTTTTCATAAGTGATTTGTGTCGAGGTCGGATCGTTTTGGTAGAGTGAATCGCTCAGCCAGCCCTGAGAAAACCCTCCCAGCAAGGCATAAAGAATAAACAAACCCAGCAGAAAAAAACCAATACGCTCAAGCCGCCACGCGGTTTTGATCCATTTAATGTTTTCTTCTACTGGCGTGGTCCTTTGTTCAAACTGATGTTGATCATCTTTGTCCATGTCGCTTTTCTCTGGTGAAGAGGTTGCGTTAAATTAGTGTGTCTGTTGCCGTGGTTTTGTCATACGTGACGACATGTCGAAGATCATCGTGTCAGGTAGAAAGCCGGCAATCCTCTGCCATATTGCCCTGTTTGCATCCCGAAACTTTCGCAGGGGGAACACTTCTTTGATTAGCTTAGTCTTGATGATGTAAATAAGTCAAAATTAGGATTATTCTCAATACCTGAGTATTAACCTTTAATTTCAATATTAAAATTCCTGTGCTTAAACCTGCATATTTCCAGGTGAGAAATATAGTGTATTTTTGACACTCTATAAGGGTGGGCTAGACTGAATACTCTCAGTGATCATTATTTACTATTCTCTTAACCGGTCTGAATAAGACCTGAAAGGAAAATTAATCATGAGAGCATTGACTTATCACGGCCCGTACAAGGTCAGCGTTGATAACATGCCTGACCCGGTACTTCAGGCCAGCGATGATATCATCCTGAGAGTGACGGCAACGGCAATATGTGGTTCTGACCTGCATCTCTACCACGGGAAAATACCGGGCACCCACCATGGCGATATATTTGGTCATGAATTTATGGGTGAAGTGGTGGAAGCCGGAGCGGATGTTACTGCCGTCGCTAAAGGTGACCGCGTCGTTATTCCTTTTGTTATTGCCTGCGGAGAATGTTTTTTCTGCAAACTTAACCAGTATGCCGCCTGTGAAACCACTAACCCCAACAAAGGTGCGGCGCTTAACCCCAAAAACATCACCCCCCCGGCGGCGCTGTTTGGCTATAGCGACCTGTACGGCGGAATTCCGGGCGGGCAGGCTGAATATGTGCGGGTGCCAAAAGCGAATGCCGGGCCTTTTAAAGTCCCGGACGGATTAGCCGATGAAAAGGTGCTGTTTTTATCAGATATATTACCCACTGCCTGGCAGGCGGTTAAAAATGCCGGACTGATGCCCGGTTCGAGTGTGGCGATTTTCGGTGCGGGGCCGGTGGGGTTGTTAAGCGCAGCCTGCGCCCGGCTGGCGGGCGCTGAACAAATATTCATGATTGACCATCACCCCTACAGGCTGGCGTTTGCTCAGGAGCGGTATGGAGTGATCCCGATTAATTTCGATGAAAATGACGATGCGGCAGCCTGGATTATTGAGCACACTGCCGGACACCGCGGCGTTGATGCGGTAATCGATGCCGTTGGTTTTGAAGCCAAAGGCAGCCTTACCGAAACCATTTTGAGCAATCTGAAGATTGAAGGCAGCAGCGGGAAAGCGTTACGCCAGTGCATTGCTGCGGTACGCCGCGGCGGGATAGTCAGCGTACCGGGTGTCTACGCGGGCTTTATTCACGGTTTTTTATTTGGCGATGCTTTTGATAAAGGGCTGACCTTTAAAATGGGGCAGACGCATGTTCATGCCTATCTTCCTGATCTGCTGATGTTAATTGAATCCGGACAACTGAAACCGGAAGAAATCGTGACGCATCATATGCCGCTGGAAGATGCCGCGAAAGGTTATAACATCTTCGAAAAACGGCAGGAAGATTGCCGGAAAATCATTCTGTTACCCGGCACGCCTTCCCGCGCATCCGTCGCATAGACCTGTCGGTAACGTGAAGTTCCGTGAAGTTCCACCTCCGTTAAGAGGAGGCGGACGCTATCAGGATGACAGGAGCAAAACCCGGCCAGACCGCCATGTCTATCTGGTTGTTCAGCGTAATCTCTTTATCGCTGAACAGCTCCCGGTAGGGCCGGTAAGCAAGATGGGGCGGCAGTACGATTTCCGTCTGCGGGAATCCCCGCGCGGGTAAACCCAGTACCAGACGCGGTGCCGCAATAATGACGGCCTCGTCATTACTCACCCGCGCAAACGCGATAACGTTTTCGGCGTGCTTCCCGGTTGCACTGAGCGGAACATAGTCGCCCTGCTGAAACAACGCAGGCTTTTGCTGGCGAAGCCCGGCGAGTGTTGCCACGACGTATTGTTTCAGATGGCCGTTCAGCCAGTATGCCTGCTGGTCCCAGGCCGGTTTTTCATCCTGCCTTAACCGCTGTTCCAGCCGGGTGAAATCCGGCAAACGGCGGTTATCGGGATCAACAAGACTGAAATTCAGCGCCTCGCTGCCCTGATAGATATCCGGTACGCCGGGTGCCATGAGTTTTATCACCGTCTGGGTCAGGCTGTTCACCAGTCCGGCCTGAATAAATGGCTGGATCGATGTATGGAAATCTTGCAGAAAGAGCCGGTTTGCCGGTGAAAGCAAATGATGCGCGTAATCCAGCACCGCCTTTTCATAGTCTTCGTTATTGTCATCCCAGCTCGTGCGCAGCTTGGCTTCACGCAGTGCTTTTTCGACAAAACTCTGAAATCGGTCGTCGAGTTCCTGCAAACCCTGTTCATCCTGAGGTGCCAGGGTAGCCGGCCATGCGCCCGCCAGCGCCTGATAGAGCATCCATGTCAGCGCAGGGCGTGGTGCCGGGCCATCGGGAAGTATTCTTACCTTTGACTCGTTCATCCGGTGCCAGCGTTTCACGCAGGCGGCCCACTCCTGCGGGGCTTCAGTCAGCGTAAACAGTCTGGCGCGGGCATCTTCACCCCGTTTGGTGTCATGCGTGGACGTTGCGGAAAGCGCTTCCGGTTGCTCTTCGCAGCGTTTTATCATCTCCGTATGGAAGCGGCTGAGGGAGAAGGTGCGAATTAACGGTTCCGCGCCCACTTCGTTTAGCGCCAGCTCCATGTTCTGCCGGAAAAAAAGCGTGTCTTCCACCGATTTAGCCATCAGCGGCCCGGTCAGTTGCTGGAAACGTGTGCGGAATAAACCGGCCTGCGATGCTGCCGCCGCGGAGGTTTCTCCACAAAGAATACGCACCAGAAACGCGAGAATTTCAGCCTGAACGGGAAGGATCGTGGCGCTGACCTTACGCAGTATCTTGTGTAAAAGTGCCGCGTCTTCCGCAGGCATGCCCCGTGGTGTGCCGTAAGTGCGGTACACCGGGAAAGCGATCAGTAATTCGCGCAATGCGGTGCGGATATCATTTTCTTCATACGGCGCGTCTTCTGTCCCGGCAATATCGGTAGCCAGTTTCCAGAGTGCAGTGAATTCACCTTCGAAATTTTTCTCCACCATCATCAGCTTGGCCGCGCGAAGTTCGTTGCGCAGGTCCACCGGCTTGCCCACCACGTTATCGTAAAGCTCGCTAAGCACTGCAATATTCTCATCATTAACCAGCACATCCGAAAGCGAGGCAATAAACTCATAACCTGTAGTACCGGAAACCGGCCAGTCCGGTGGCAGGCGCTCGCCTTTGCCCAGAATTTTCTCGACCGTGATATAGCAGTCAGGCCCGGCTTTTTCCCGCAGGCGTTCAAGATAAGCTTTGGGATCGGCAAGACCATCCACATGATCGACCCGCAGGCCATCGACCACTCCCGCGTGGACCAGTTCGAGGATCAGCCGGTGCGTATCATCGAAAACGACGTCATCTTCTACACGTACCCCCGCGAGACCTGTGATCTCAAAAAAGCGCCGGTACGAAAGCTCGCGGGGCGCATCCCGCCAGCACATCAGCCGGTAGGGCTGGCGTTCGTGTAATGCGGCCAGTTCTGTTTTGTTCAGACCGTCTGTGTTATCTGCCGTGAGGGTGCCGGGCGCAACAGGATAATACGTCCCAAAATAGTCGAAAGCGGGCTTTCCAGTGAGGGGATCAACCTTGAGCGTAATCTCGCCTTTTTGCAGCGCATCCTCAAAAGAATCCCCGAGGAAAGGCAACGTCAGCCGACGCGACCAGTCGATATCAAAATGGCGTGCATAGCGGCTCTTTTCGCCATGTTCAATGACATCACGCCACCAGGCATTTTCGGGTGAGGCAGCCATATGATTGGGCACAATATCGAGGATCAGTCCGATCCCTGCCGCTTTCAGTGCCTGCGCCATACGGTCGAAGCCTTCGCGTCCGCCAATCGACGGATCAATTTCGTTGGCGTCGGTAATATCGTAGCCATGGGTGGAGTCAGACGTTGCCGTAAACACCGGAGAAGCATACAAATGGCTGATCCCCAGCTGTTTTAAATAGGGGATTAGCCCGGTTGCGGTGTCAAAGTTCAGTCCGTTACGGAACTGAATGCGGTAAGTTGCAGTGGGGATTTTCACGGTAAAACTCCTGGCGCAAGACGGACAATAAGGGAGCCGGGTACGGAGGTCACCGTTTCCGGCGGCCAGGCAAAAAGTGTTTCTCCCGGCAGTTCAGGAAGCGGGTGCGTGTCTTCACCGACATTCAGTACCAGCGAAAGTGTGCCACGGGGGAATACCCATTTAACCGCGAGAAAACCGGCTGAAGTTCCGACAATCTGGCCGACTTCGCCTTTCGCCGGTGTCAGTAAGGGCACGATATGTTTCTGGCGCAACGCCAGCAGCTTGCGGGTCAGTGCCAGTGCGTTTTTGCCTTCGGGATGGGTCAGTTTTTGCCAGTCAAGTTTCGAATTTTCGAAGGTGCTGAGGGCGTTAGGGTCGGGTACGGTTTCGCTGCCGTAATCGCTGTGCCCTTCAAATTCCCGGGCGCGGCCCTCGCGAACTGCCTGCGCCAGTTCACCTTCAAAATCGGTAAAGAACAGGAACGGGCGGGTTTCGCCATATTCTTCGCCCATAAACAGCAGCGGGATATGCGGGGATAACAGTAAAGCGGCCAGCAGAACGTGCGTACGTTCAGCACCAGCCAGCGTGATCAGCCGGTCACCGTGTGCGCGATTACCAATCTGGTCGTGATTTTGAATGAAATCGACAAAGGCTACCGGCGGCTGCCTGCGGCTGACCGCACCGCGTGGCTCACCGGTTTGTGGTGATTTTTCACCCTGATAGGCGAAACCTTCTGCTAATGCGCGTGCTGCCAGTTTTTCAGGATTTTGCGCAAAGTCCTGATAGTAGGCATGCGTTTCACCGGTGCTGAGAACATGGATGGCGTTATGGAAATCGTCATTCCATTCGGCGGTAAACAGCGGCACGTTGCCATCAGCATTGCGCGGGTGCAAAAAGATCACATTGCGGCTGTCCTCAGTAGTCAGATGCACCGGGCGGTCGGTTATCTCTTCGCGAATTCGCTCGGCGATTTCGATCAGAATATGCGGGGAAGAGGTGTCTTTCATCTGGTCGATGGCATCAAAGCGCAGGCCATCCAGCCGGTATTCCTTGAGCCAGTACAGGGGCGCTTGCGCAATATAGCATCGGGCCGCTTCATTTCGATAATTGATGCCTGCACCCCATGCTGTTGTGCGTTGCGGATCGAAAAAATCCGGTGCGAGCAGCGGCAGATAATTCCCTTCAGGACCAAAATGGTTAAGCACAATATCCAGTACCACGGAGATGCCGACACCGTGCGCGGCATCGACAAAGGCTTTGAAATCATCCGGCGAGCCGTAAGCGGAGTGAGGCGCGTACAGCAAGACACCGTCATAGCCCCATCCGCGATTACCACCAAATTGTGAGAGCGGCAGCACTTCTATCATGGTAATGCCGGTTTCTGCCAGCCAGGCAAGTTTTTCCTGCGCGGCGCTGAAAGTGCCTTCGGGCGTGAATGTCCCGATATGCATCTCGTAAATGACCGTTTCTTCCCACGGACGGCCTTTCCAGTCAAGATTCTGCCATGTATAACCTGATGACGAGGTCACCAGCGAAGGGCCGTTGACGTCCGCAAGCTGCGCGCGAGAGGCGGGATCAGGAATAGGCAGTCCGTCGGCAAGAATGAACTGATATTCCTCACCGGGAGAAACACCGGTTGCCACAAACTCAAACCAGCCGTTTTCCTTCGGCAGCATGTCTTTGTTTTCGCCGGAAAGTCGCAGGGTCATTTTGTCCTGGCCTGGCGCCCACACCCGAAAGAGAACTGTCCCGGCGGAAATGAAACTCGCCCCCCAGCTTGTCATAAATGCATCGCGTTGCATCGATTCACCTCACAAAAGATTGAGCGATTAAGCAGGCAGTTAGCAAACGAATAATAATGATAGACGAGGATGGGCAGAAGAGGAGCCTGTCGGCTATTATGCCCCGATAAAAACCGGGGCATTAATGGCAAAAATTAAGCTGTCATCAGGAAGAAGAGGTGAAAAATACAATGGAAATAACAAAAGAGACAAGGGTCCCGATGAGTAACATGCATTTGTGAGGAGTAAAGAACTTCTTGCCTGCGTTGCCTTTATGCGCCTTCACCAATAGCCACAGCATCACAACGCCAACGATAATAAATATAATCCCACCTGCTATACTCGCGACTGGAGCCATATAATTCTCCTTCTTATCGGTAAATTTTAATTATAGCTCAGCATCTGAGAAGCGTTTTCCGATTGATATTAGCGGTCATCACGCAAACTCACATCAGCCGATCTTGTTTGCCCCGACCGCGGCAGTGCGCAGTTGTGACTGTACTGATGTAGCCAACTGAACGTATAATATACCGCCGCGATAATCGTGTGGCGTCACGCCTTTTTTTACAGTGACTTAAGGTAAATAAACCGTGTAGTAAATCGGTTTCCATAATAATGAATTTCACTTGCAGATGATAATCACACAATACCTAAGGGAATTAAATGAAGTTACTTCATGGTTTACTTTTTATGCTGTCAGTCGTGATGACCGGACAGTCCAGTGCCGCAACCACCACACTGACTGATGTCCTGGGAAATAAAATAACCTTAGAAACCCCGGTGAAAAGAGCGGTATTAGGATTCTATTTTGAAGACTATATGGCGGTCGGCGGTGAGCAAGCGTTTGATCATATTGTCGGTATCTCCCGTGAAGCCTGGCATGGCAAGGTCCCTGCGAACTGGGATATGTATATTAAACACCGCCCGTCCATCGCCAATATTCCGGATATTGGCGAAATCGATCTGCACAACGTGTCGCTGGAAAAAGTGATTAGCCTGAAACCGGATGTGGTCATTTTAGCCAGCTGGCAGTACGCCGCCCTGAAGTATGAAGTTACCCAGCTTCAGAGCCTGAATATCCCGGTTGTTGTGCTCGACTATAATGATCAAACGGTGGAAAATCATGTGAAATCCACGGAGATTATCGGGACATTAACCGGCCAGACCGACCGCGCGAATGAGCTTGCCCGGCTTTATAAAAATAACATCGCGCTGATTGAAGACAGGATCAGACAAGCGAATTTGCCTAAGCCAAAAGTCTATATTGAGTTTGGCAATAAAGGTCCGGCCGAGTATTCATTTACCTACGGCGAAAATATGTGGGGCGTGATGCTGCGTCTCGCAGGTGGTGAAAATATTGCAGCGCCTTTCGTTAAACAGTGGGGCGAAATTAACCCTGAGCAGTTGCTGGTCGCCAAACCGGATGTCATTTTTATTTCCGGCAGGGAGAACAATAAAGTCGATACGGCGTTAGAAATGGGCATCGGCGTTAATGAAGCCGCCGCAAGAGCAAAACTCAACGGATTCGCTCACCGTGACGGCTGGAGTTCATTACCGGCCATTAAAAACGACAAACTCTTCGGGGTTTATCAGGGTGCATCGCGTACGCTGGTCGATTTCACCATGGTACAGTTTATTGCAAAGTCCCTTTATCCTGATTTATTCAAGGATATTGACCCGGTGAAAAACTATCACGATTATTATAAAAAATATCTGCCCGTCATGCCGGTGGGCACCTTTGCATTATCGGCCAGCGGAGAGCCATACTGATCGTCGATGTCGCCTGCTAAACGGTCCCTTTCAATCCGGCCGTAGTCATTAAAGACGGCGCGGAACTGATAAGTTATCCGGTAATATAACGGCTTCCATGACAGGGAGCCGTTTGCTTATGTGCGCCGGGGCGCGGTGCCTGCTCAATAAATATTGTCGTTTCCTGACCGGTACCTTTAAATAATCTTCTTATATTTCCTTTAAAAGAATATGAAAGTTTATTCGTCAATAAAAATATTCCTATTCTTCGGGTAGCTTCAAGGTAAATTTTTTTTAAGCACGATATATTGCCAGCTTGTCAGTTTTTAGGTGCCCGGGAATGTACGAATTTAATTTAATATTACTGCTGCTACAACAAATGTGCGTGTTTTTAGTGATTGCCTGGCTGATGAGTAAAACGCGGTTATTTATTCCGCTGGTGCAGGTGACGGTGCGCTTACCGCATAAGTTGTTGTGTTATATCACCTTTTCCATTTTTTGCATTATGGGAACCTACTTTGGTCTGCATATCGAAGACTCTATTGCCAACACCCGCGCAATTGGTGCAGTGATGGGCGGACTTCTTGGTGGCCCGGTGGTCGGGGGATTAGTGGGGCTGACCGGCGGGATCCACCGTTATTCGATGGGCGGTATGACCGCGCTGAGTTGCATGATTTCAACCATCGCCGAAGGATTATTAGGCGGTCTGGTACACAGCGTGTTGATCAAACGTGGACGCATCGATAAATTATTTAATCCGCTGGTCGCGGCCGGTGTCACCTTTGTCGCAGAAATACTGCAAATGCTGATTATCCTGCTGATCGCCCGCCCGTTTCATGATGCGCTTAATCTGGTCAGCAGCATTGCCGCGCCGATGATGGTGACAAATACTCTCGGGGCCGCGATGTTTATGCGCATCCTGCTGGATAAGCGGGCGATGTTCGAAAAATATACCTCGGCATTTTCGGCCACTGCGCTGAAAGTGGCGGCCTCAACGGAAGGGATTTTGCGGCGCGGTTTTAACGAAGAAAACAGCATGAAAGTGGCACAGGTGCTGCTGAAAGAATTGGATATCGGCGCCGTGGCGATTACCGATCGCGAGAAATTACTCGCCTTTACCGGTATCGGTGACGATCATCATCTGGTGGGCAAACCCATCGCCTCCCAATATACCTGGCGCGCCATTGAGAATGATGAAGTGGTGTATGCCGACGGCAACGAGATGCCTTACCGCTGTTCGCTGCATCCTAACTGCAAGCTGGGTTCAACACTGGTGATCCCGCTGCGGGGTGAAAATCAGCGGGTGATTGGCACGATCAAATTGTATGAAGTCCGCAACCGGCTGTTCAGCTCCATCAACCGCACGCTGGGAGAAGGCATTGCCCAACTGTTATCGGCGCAGATCCTCGCCGGTAAATTTGAGCAACAGAAAGCTTTACTGGCGCAGTCTGAAATCAAACTGTTGCATGCACAGGTGAACCCGCATTTCTTATTTAACGCCCTCAATACGCTGATGGCGGTAATCCGCCACGACAGTGACAAGGCCGGGCAACTGGTGCAGTACCTGTCGACATTCTTTCGTAAGAATCTCAAACGCTCCTCTGAAATTGTCACCCTGGCCGATGAGCTTGAGCATGTGAATGCTTATCTGCAAATTGAGCTGGCAAGATTCCCGTCACAACTGAAGGTGGATTTACAGGTGCCGGCGGCCTTTTCTGATCAGAGCCTGCCTGCTTTCACGCTGCAACCATTAGTGGAAAATGCCATTAAACATGGGACTTCTCAGCTGCTGAGCAATGGCAATATTATTATTCGTGCTTACAGCGAGGGGGAAAGAGTGATTGTTGAAGTGGAAGATAATGCCGGGTTATATCAGCCGGAAGCAAGCGGTGACGGGTTAGGCATGAGTCTGGTGGATAAGCGGCTGCGCGCGCGCTTTGGCGATGATTACGGTATTACGGTCAGCTGTAAACCGGATGATTTTACCCGCGTCACGTTACGCCTGCCAGCCGGGGGAGTGGTATGTTGAGAGTTCTTGTTGTGGATGATGAGCCACTGGCGCTGGAAAATTTACGTTTACAGCTTCAGGATGAAAGCGACATTGAAATCGTCGGCGAGTGTACTAATGCCATTGAAGCGATCGGTGTGATCCATAAAATCCGCCCTGACATTGTATTTCTTGATATTCAGATGCCGCGTATCAGCGGGCTGGAAATGGTTGGCATGCTCGATCAGCAACATCGGCCGCACATTGTTTTCCTCACCGCGTTTGAGGAGTATGCGGTGCAGGCGTTTGAACAGTGCGCGTTTGATTATCTGCTCAAACCCATACAGGCGGCGCGGCTTCAGAAAACCCTGGCCAGATTACGTCAGGGTTATCAGACGCAGGACGTTTCGCAGTTACCGCAATATCAGCAGCCGCTGAAATTTATCCCCTGTATCAGCAGCAACCGTATCTGGCTGTTACAGCTGGAAGATGTAGCCTATGTGAGCAGCCGGGTCGGCGGGGTGTATGTCACCGGGCAGAATGGTAAAGAGACATTTACGGAGCTGACATTGCGTACGCTGGAAACCCGCACGCCGTTGTTACGTTGTCACCGGCAGTATCTGGTGAACATGGATTATCTGAAGGAAATCCGTCTGGAAGATAAAAACCAGGCTGAACTGTTATTGCGCGATGGTCAGATTGTGCCGGTCAGCCGCCGCTATCTGAAATCGCTGAAAGAGACGGTGGGGCTGTAAACCCCGCCGCTTTTCTTTAGGTCAAATTGGTCAGATTAAGCAGACTGGTCGCAGCCGCGCAAAGGCCTCGCGGATTTCGGTTTCGGGCAACTGCATGCCAATGAAAACTAACACACTGTGCGGTGTTTCGTCCGGTTGCCACTCGCGATCCCAGTCGGCGCTGTACAGCCGCTGCACGCCCTGAAACAACAGGCGGCATGGCTGATCGGCTATCCATAACATCCCTTTATAACGCATCAGGTTATCTGCAAAACCGGCGAGCAGTTCTTCCATCACCTTCGATATCGCCGTCAGCGCGACCGGGTAATCCAGCTCCACGACAATTGAAGAGACGGCATTTTGCTCCGGCGCGACGCGGTAGAACAGCGGTCTGGCGGCGACCACGTTCTCCTCCAGCATAAACCCACGGATATCAAACAGCAGCGCCGGATCGATGTCACCCTGAATCATTCTATAAACCGGTGCACGTGCATTGATTCGTTGCAGCCGCTCTGCCAGTTCAGGGCATTCACCGGCCACATCAGTCTTGGTCAGCACGATGCGGTCAGCATAACCAATCTGCGACTGCGCCAGAGGAAATTGATCCAGCTGCGACATGGCATGAACGGCATCCACCAGCGTGATAACTCCATCTAACACGTAACGCTCACAGATAATCTCATGGGCGAAAAACGCCTGAAGGATCGGGCCGGGGTCGGCCATGCCGGTACATTCAATCATCAGCCGGTCAAACTGCACCTCATCTTTATCGACACTGTCCAGTAAATCCAGCAGCGCCGCTTCCAGTTCTCCCGAGCGGGTACAGCAGATGCAGCCATTGGACAGGGTGGTAATACGTGTGGCACGGTCACCTATCAGCTGGTTGTCGATCGGTATTTCACTAAATTCATTCTCGATCACCGCAATTTTCATCTGGTGCTGCGTATGCAAAATCTGGCGTAAGAGTGTGGTTTTCCCTGCACCCAGAAAGCCTGTTAATACTGTGACTGCAATCGGTGTCATGTTTGCCTTCCTGCTAATAACGGCGCCCTCTTAACAACAGCGCATTCCGCCTTTACCGTCTCCGCCATAACGCGCCTGCTGGCGCTCACGGAAAAATTCCTCGTAGGTCATCGCAGGCGTATCCGGGTGGTTGGTCTGCATATGCAGAACGTAGGTGTCGTAATCCGGTATGCCCACCAGCATACGTGCAGCCTGTCCGAGGTATTTCTTCGCTGCACCTAAGTTGTCAAACATACATACTCCTTTGAATTTAAACTGAAAAGCCCCGGAGTGCGGGGCTTTCAGAAAAACAATCAATGCCCGGAGGAGAGTTTTATTCCTTCCGCCGGTACCGGCACATAAGGCGTTTCCTTATCGGTACGCTTGTCTGTTTTACGTGCCTGCAGGCAGGCGCGGATACCGTAGAAAATGATGCTGTACACCACAATCAGGAACAGAATACTCAGCCCGGCGTTGGTGTAGTTGTTGATCACAATGTGATGCATATTGCTGATTTGCTCCGGAGTCAGGTTCGCGCCGCCTGCGCTGATGCGTTCTTTATACTGACCGGCCATGTAGAAGAAGCCTTCCATCTGCGCATTGGTGCTGAACAGTTTCATCCCCAGCGCCCAGGTGGTGCAGATAAGCAGCCAGATAGCAGGCAGCAGGGTGACCCAGATATATTTCGTGCGTTTCATCTTCACCAGCACGACGGTGGCGAGGATCAGGGCGACGGCAGCCAGCATCTGGTTAGAAATCCCGAACAGCGGCCACAGACTTTTTACGCCGCCCAGCGGATCGACCACGCCCTGATACAGCAGATAACCCCACAGGCCGACACAGCCTGCGGTACCGATAATCCCGGCGACCAGCGAATCGGTCTTTTTCAGGAACGGGATAAAGTTACCCAGCAAATCCTGCAACATAAAGCGGCCGGAACGCGTCCCCGCATCCAGCGCGGTCAGGATGAACAGCGCTTCAAACAGAATGCCGAAGTGATACCAGAAGCCCATATCGGCCAGCGGCATAATTTTGTGGAACACATGCGCAATACCTACGGCAAGCGTTGGCGCGCCACCTGCGCGGTTCAGCACCGACGGTTCACCGATATCCTTCGCCGTCTGCATAATCTGCTCAGGCGAGATAACAAATCCCCACGAGCTGACGGTGGCGGCGGCATGTGCCGTGACGTCTTTCAGCTGTGCCAGGATCATCGGCGCATTATCGCCGCCCAGTTCGTGCAGGTTTGGCATGGTAATGCCCAGACCTGCCGGTGGGGTATTCATGGCAAAGTACAGACCCGGCTCGATGATCGATGCCGCTACCAGCGCCATCACCGCGACAAAGGATTCCATCAGCATGGCACCGTAACCGATAAACCGTGCATCTGTTTCGCAGGCCAGCAGTTTAGGCGTGGTGCCGGAGGCGATCAGCGCGTGGAAACCCGATACCGCGCCGCAGGCAATGGTAATAAACAGGAACGGGAACAGCGCACCTTTCCACAACGGACCTGTACCGTCAATGTACTGGGTCAGGGCCGGCATTTTCAGTTCCGGATTGAGGATGACGATACCGATCGCCAGTCCGACGATGACGCCGATTTTCAGGAACGTTGCCAGATAGTCGCGCGGCGCCAGGATCAGCCACACCGGCAGCAGGGCAGAAATAAACGCATAACCAATCAGAGTAAAGGTAATGGTAGTGTCTTTGAAGGTCAGCGCCGGACCCCAGTACGGATCACTGGCGATAACGCCGCCGAACCAGATTGCCGCGACCAGCAGAACAACGCCAATCACTGAGATCTCACCCACGCGACCTGGCCGGATAAAGCGCATATAGATGCCCATAAACAGGGCAATCGGCACAGTGGAACAGACGGTGAACACTCCCCACGGACTTTCCGCCAGTGCTTTCACCACGATTAAGGCCAGCACCGCCAGAATAATAATCATGATCAGGAAACACCCGAACAGGGCGATAGTGCCCGGCACCGGTCCCATTTCTTCTTTGATCATTTCGCCCAGAGACGCACCGTTACGGCGTGAAGAGATGAACAGCACCATAAAGTCCTGCACCGCACCGGCCAGAACCACGCCGGCCAGCAGCCACAACACGCCCGGCAGATACCCCATTTGTGCAGCGAGCACCGGACCGACCAAAGGGCCGGCTCCGGCGATGGCAGCAAAGTGGTGGCCAAACAGCACGTTGCGGTTGGTCGGCACATAGTTCAGACCGTCATTGTTGATCACTGCGGGCGTCGCGCGCGAAGGATCGAGTTTCATGACCTTTTGTGCGATATACAGACTGTAATAGCGATAGGCCACCAGATAGACCGAGACAGAGGCCACGACTATCCACAAAGCGCTGATATGTTCACCCCGCCGCAGGGCAACCACGCCCAGACAGCAGGCACCGAGGAGGGCAACAATCATCCACGGTATGTGCTTGAATAATGTTTTTTTATTCATAAATAACCCGGTTATTTTAAAAGGACTCACGAAATACCCTTCTCTGTTTTCTTTATTAAGGATCTCTTTCAGAGAGGCAGGGGCCTGTTTTATGTGCCTGCATAGGGTGCCAAATTCGCGGGCGCGGAGGGGGGAAACTTGGTCAGCGGTCACAGAGGCAGATAAGCGGTTATTACGCGGGATAAGCGGTTCCGGGAGTGATTAATGCAGCAAAATCTGTGATTTAGATCACTGGGTCGGTTACGCGTGAAAGTCCGGACATCGGCGTAACTTTTCTGGCAGAGCCGTCTTTTGGCAGGTAAATTACTCCCTTGCTAAATGATCCGAGGGATCACCAGACACGTTCAGGGAGTTTTTTATGAAAGGTAAGTTTCCGCAAGACTTTATGTGGGGTGGGGCAACGGCGGCAAACCAGGTTGAAGGCGCTTACGATCAGGATGGCAAAGGGCTGTCGATTGTCGATGCGATCCCGGGTGGTAAAGACCGTTTAAACATCGTTTCCTCCCCGGAGTTTGACTTTACCCTTGATCCTGCAAAATATACGTATCCCAATCATAAAGGTATCGATCACTATCATCGCTTCCGGGAAGATATCGCGCTGTTCGCAGAGATGGGATTCAGGTGTTACCGTTTTTCTATCGCCTGGACCCGCATCTATCCGAACGGTATTGAGCAGGAACCCAACGACGCGGGGCTGCAGCATTATGAGCAGGTGATTGATGCCTGTATCGCACACGGCATCGAACCGGTGATCACGATTTCCCATTATGAGATGCCGCTCCATCTGGCTACAGCATTTGGTGGCTGGAAAAACCGTGAACTGATTGGTCACTTTGAGCGTTTTGCCCGCACGGTGCTTACCCGCTTTGGTCATAAAGTGAAATACTGGATGACTTTCAATGAGATTAACAGCGCGGCGCATTTCCCGATCATGAGCCAGGGGCTGACGGTGAAAACCGGTGCGCTTGAGGCTCAGGCGAAATTCCAGGCGTGGCATAACCAGTTTGTGGCCAGCAGCCTGGCGGTAAAAATAGCCCACGAAACCCACCCGCAAATCCAGATGGGTTGCATGATCCTGTTTGCCACCCATTACGCTTATGACTGTAATCCGGTCAATCAGCTGGAAACCCTGAAAGAGACTCAGGCGTTTAATTTCTACTGCGCCGACGTGCAGGCCGGTGGTAAATATCCTTACTATGCCAAACGGTTGTGGCAGTCGCAGGGCGTCGAACTGGATATTCAGCCGGGTGACTTAGCGCTGATTAAAGAGCATACGGTGGATTACATTGGTTTTAGCTACTACATGTCTTCGACCATCAACAAAACCAGTCCGGACGCGGTTTCGGCACAGGGTAATCTGCTCGGCGGCGCGCGCAATCCGTTCCTCGAAGCCAGTGACTGGGGTTGGGAAATCGACCCGGTTGGTCTGCGCATTGCCCTTAATCAGCTGTACGATCGTTATGAAAAACCGCTGTTTATTGTGGAGAACGGGCTGGGCGCCGTCGATAAACCGGATGAAAACCACTTTATTGCCGATGATTACCGTATCAATTATCTGCGCCGGCACATTGAAGCGATGGCTGAAGCGATTGAAGACGGCGTGGAACTGATGGGATATACCCCGTGGGGGTGCATCGATCTGGTGAGTATGTCTACCGGCGAGATGAGCAAACGCTACGGTCTGATTTATGTCGACCTCGACGATAAAATTTCCGGGACGGGGAACCGTTACAGGAAGAAATCGTTCCACTGGTATCAGAAAGTGATTGAGACCAACGGCGCAGATATCAGCTGATATTCCCCGGCCAGTCCTGAGTACAGTCCGGGTTATGCCCGGACTGTACTCACCGACCTCCGTTCCCTCAAATCCTAAAAATTTACAGTCTGGCAAACCCTTAATTTAAAGGCTTTTACTCAGCGCGGTACGCAGCAGAAGCACCGCCGCCTTTAAAGCCTCTTGCTTTCCATCAGGGATAAATAATACTGTATATACATACAGTTTTCCTTGATGGTGATTACAATGCAGTTCCTCACGCTTAACGAGCCACGGCAGATCCTGGCATTCCCCTTGTTCAGCGACCTTGTCCCCTGCGGGTTCCCGAGCCCGGCGCAGGATTATGTTGAGCGGCGTATTGATCTCAATGAACTGATGATTCAGCATCCGAGTGCCACTTATTTCGTGAAAGTGACCGGTGACTCAATGATTGACGCCGGGATTGGCGAGGGCGATTTACTGGTCGTGGACAGTTCCCGTAAAGCTGAACATGGCAATATTGTCATTGCTGCGGTTGACGGTGAATTCACGGTTAAGCGCCTGCAACTGCATCCGGTTGTCATGCTCCGGCCTGAAAATAGTGTTTATGCGCCAATCATCATTGGCAGCGAAGAAAGCCTGGAAGTTTTCGGCGTAGTGACCTATATCGTGAAATCTGCGAGCTGACTATGTTTGCACTGTGTGATGTGAACTCTTTTTATGCTTCCTGTGAAACGGTATTTCGCCCCGACCTGAAGGGGCGGCCGGTGGTCGTTTTATCCAATAATGACGGCTGTGTTATTGCCCGTTCTGCTGAAGCATATCCATTTGTAAAAATGGGAGAACCGTATTTTAAACAAAAAGAAGTGTTCAGGCGTCATGGCGTAGTTTGTTTTAGTAGTAATTATGAACTCTACGCGGATATGTCCAACCGGGTAATGACCACAATTGAGGAGATGGTGCCACGCTGCGAAGTATACTCAATTGATGAGGTTTTTTGTGACCTGACGGGCGTGCGCAATTGTCGCGATCTGACGGAGTTTGGGCGTGAAATCAGAGCCACTGTTCTGCAACGTGCGCATCTGACGGTTGGGGTCGGTATCGCACAAACCAAGACGTTAGCCAAACTGGCTAATCATGCAGCAAAAAAATGGCAACGGCAGACGGGTGGCGTTGTTGACTTGTCAAATGTCGAACGGCAAAGAAAGCTTATGGCGGCGTTACCCGTGGATGAAGTCTGGGGAGTCGGCCGGCGGATCACGAAGAAACTGAAGTCTATGGGGATCGGGACGGTGCTGCAGCTGGCAGACACTGATATCCGGTTCGTCAGAAAACATTTCAACGTTGTGCTGGAAAGAACGGTGCGTGAGTTACGGGGTGAACCGTGTCTTGAGATGGAAGAGTTTGCGCCGGTAAAGCAGGAAATTGTTTGCTCCCGCTCGTTCGGTGATCGGATCACGGAATATGAGCAGATGCGTCAGGCTATCTGTAGTTATGCTATCCGGGCAGCGGAAAAGCTCCGCAATGAACATCAGTATTGCCGGTTTATCTCCGCGTTTATTAAAACGTCTCCCTTCGGATTAAATGAGCCTTATTATGGATCCAGCTCATTCGTTAATTTGCTGACGCCGACACAGGATAGCCGGGATATTATGGTTGCGGCGACGCGCTGTCTGGATGCTATCTGGAAAGAGGGGCATCGCTATCAGAAAGCCGGGATTATGTTGGGCGATTTTTACAGTCAGGGTGTGGCTCAGCTGAATCTTTTCGATGAAAACGCACCGCGACATAATAGCCAGAAACTGATGGGCGTATTGGATTATCTGAATGCCAGGAAGGGGCGTGGAACGCTTTATTTTGCCGGGCAGGGCATACGGCAGCAATGGCAGATGAAGCGTGAAATGCTCTCGCCGAGATATACCACGCGATATCAGGATCTGCTCGTTATTAAATAATTACCGCCATGCCTCGTTTAAAATAAATATTATTGCTTCGCATTTTAAATAGCCACGTTTTACCTGCGGGCGGTTGCTGGTGCAGATACAGTGACTGCCGCAGGCCCGCCGCCTGCGTTTAACCATATCATCTGACACACCTGACATTGGTAGGTCAGGCGCAGTTAATAAAAAAAGATGCCTGATCGCTAGTAAAAATTTCCCTGAGTAACTAGCATTTATCCAAGATTGATTTTAATTAAAAGACTTATTTCACGATGACTTATCTTGAAATTTTTAAGTCAGCGTCTTGATCCTACCGTGTTTGTGTTGGGAGTCTGTAGATGGGTGACAGCAGGTTGAGGGTGATGGAGTTACTGGCCTGGCTGAGAAAGGGCAGACTGTGCGTTTTGCTGGCGTGGCTGGCATTTTTTGGCTCCTTTCATCTGCAGGCAGCTGAACCCCGGCAGATGCCGTCTGATCAGGAAAAAGCCCGCACTGTGTTTATTTTTCATCAGCCGGTTGTGATGTTGCAGGCAACGTTCGGCTTGTCCACGCCGGAAGAGCGTGTGTTGCGTATCCGTAATACGCTGCGTTCGCTGAACGGCGAGGACATCCGCCATCCGGTGCAGATCCTGTCTGTGCAACGTTATGGTCAGCAGGGGCGGTTGTTTGTAATCAATGGTAAGCCACTGATGTTGCTGTCGGAAAGTGATCTGGATGAAGGCGATGACCTGACGCTCGATCAGGCCGCGCAGCGTGTGCTGGCGCGCTTCAACACACAACGCACCTCGCTGGCAGAGCAGTATTCTTCCTCGTATCTGGCGATCGCGACACTCAAAGTGGTTGCGGGTACCGCTGTGCTTATTCTGCTGTACTACGCGGCGTTTACATCCTGGGCTAAAGTGAAAGCGTATTTCACGGCAAGGATTTTGCTGAAGAAAGGGTGGATCCCGTACCGGTGGCGCAGTTTGCTGGGTGCGGTTGAAGTGCATTTATACGCCATTTTGATAATTTTTCTGAGCATCGTGGCGTTTTATCTCTGGCTGAGCTGGTTGTTCCGTTTATATCCGTGGACGCGTATCTGGGGGGAATCGCTGGGTGACTGGTCAGTCGATGTGGTGCAAAAAATCGCTCTGGCGATTGTGTCGGCGTTCCCGGGCTTGATGATCGTGGCAATCATTTTCCTCATTACGGCGTTTATTCTCAAGCTGCTAAAAATACTGTTAAAACGGGTTGAGACCCGAAAAACGCAGGTGCCCGGCCTGCACCCTGAAACGGTGGGCGCGACTCGAAAACTGATTTCTGTCATGGTCTGGCTGTTTGCGCTGTCTGCGGCCTATCCGTTTTTGCCGGGCGCAAACTCACTGGCCTTCAAAGGTGTCAGCGTATTCTTTGGCCTGATGCTGACGTTGGGATCTGCCGGCGTGATGAACCATGCGATGAGCGGACTGGTGCTGATTTATTCCCGGGCGCTGCGTAAAGGCGATGTGATCCGCATCGGCGATAACGAAGGACTGGTGAGTGAAATCGGCATGCTGGCGACCAAAATTATCACCCGTGAAAGTTACGTTGTCACCGTGCCGAATGCTGTGGTGGTCAGTGGCAAAATCACCAATCTCAGCGCACAAAATCCGGGGGGCGGTGTCAACCTGACAACCAGTGTCACCATCGGTTATGACACGCCCTGGCGGCAGGTGCACGCCATGCTGGAGCTGGCCGCCAGCCGTACGCAGGGTATTGATCTTCAGCATAAACCGCTGGTACGTCAGCTCAGTCTGATGGACTGGTATATCGCCTATGAACTGCAGGTGCATCTCCGTCCGGGCGAATCCCTTGCCACAGTAAGAAGCGAATTACACAGCCATATTCAGGACGTCTTCAACGAATTTAATGTGCAGATTATGTCGCCGAATTTTGTCAATCAGCCGGAAACAGCCGTCATGGTGACTCAGGACAACTGGTTCGCCGCACCGGCCTCGCCGCCGGATAATCCGAAATGAAAGAGAGGGAACCGGTCAGCCCGTGCGGCGAATTGTCCGTTTTTAACCCTGCGGCGGGAACTGGCCGAGTTGCATGAACGCGCCAAACCAGTCTTCCAGATGCCAGGTGGTGGTGATGCGTTCGCCATTCAGCTCATGGAATTCATGCAACCGGATGCTGACAAATTTGCCTGTAGGCTCGATGCCCATAAAGTTGCCGTTATGTGTGCCGGTAATTTCTGCACGCACGGCAATCTTCCCCGGCGTCTGAAGGAGATCGTGAAGGGTGATCTTCACGTCCGGAAAAGCTTCAATAAATCCCCTGATGATGGGTTTCAGCCCTTCGGGGCCGGAAGCCTGTCCGGGGGCGAGGGGAATATCTTTCCAGTCCGGGGTAACTGCCTCATCCATTAAGTCCGGATTATGCAGGCTGAAAGCCTGATAGATTTTTTCAACTGCCTTACGTTCCGCTATAAGTCGATTTGCCATCTCGTTATTGTCTGACATCGCTAAATTCCTCTGGCTGAATGCATTTTTATAGGGTTAATGTGGTGCACGCAGCGAGTATCCCATTTGTATCAGTCATAATTGAAATAAGAAAAGCATATAGAGGAATATACGTTTTATGGATTTTAAGGGCCTCGACCTGAATCTGTTGGTCGCGTTTGATGCGCTGATGGAAGAGCGGAATGTGACCCGTGCCGCCAGCAAAGCGGCGGTCAGTCAGCCGGCGATGAGCGCGGCATTGTCGCGCCTGCGAACGCATTTTGCAGATCCGCTGTTTATTCGCAGTGCTTCCGGTTTGTTGCCTACCGCCAGGGCAAAAGAGATCAGTTTACACGTGTCAAAAGCGCTTAACGAACTGAGTAATCTGCTGGCTCCGGACGACAATTTTGCGCCGGAGAACAGAAAAATGTCCTTTACGCTGGGTACGTCTGAATACCCGCTGATGGTGCTGCTGCCCGGCATTATGCGGGCGATCAGCGAACAGGCGCCCGGTGTGGCGCTGCATGTGCGGACATTTACCGACCGCGATGCGTCCGTGTCGATGCTGGATGCCGGTGAGGTGGATCTGGTGATCGGTATTCCCCCGACCCGGCCGGAAAACCGCATCTTGTCACTGCCTCTGTTCAGTGATGAATTTGTCACACTGATCCGCCGCGACAATGATGCGGCTCGCGACGGCATGACGTTAGAAGCTTATCTGGCAATGAGCCATATTCTGGTCTCGCCGGAAGGAAATCATTATGGTCTGGTCGATGAACAGCTCAGAAAAATGGGGCTGACACGGGAACTCCGCCTGACGCTGCCGACCATGGCGGGTGTTGCCGGTGTTGTGCAGCAGACGGGATATGTTGCAACCGTATTGAAACGCAGTGTGATAGTCAGCGGGAAACATCAAAATATCGTGATGACGCCGCCGCCGGTAGCGCTGCCGGAAATCCCGTTTTATCTGTTATGGCACCGGCGTTCGGATGACAGTAATGCGCAGAAATGGCTGAGGAAACTTATCTGTGCACAGGCCCGCGAATTGTAGTGAACAGCCGGATACCGTTGACGTGATCTGACCGTTAATATGACAGCGCAGATTCAGCCATCCCGAAAAACGTCCCCTGCATGATGCGCAGGGGACGCGTGACGTCTAACCCGCCATTCCGTTCAGGGTTTCCATTACCTCATCTGACAAAGTTACCTTCGCACTGGCCAGATTTTCCTGCAAATGTTGCGGTGATGAGGTGCCGGGGATCAGCAAAATGTTCGGCGAGCGTTTCAGCAGCCAGGCCAGCGCCACCTGCATCGGTGTTGCCTGCAATTGTGCCGCGACTTCATCAAGCCGCGCTGACTGCAAAGGCGAAAAACCGCCCAGCGGGAAGAACGGTACATAAGCAATCTCCTGTTCCGCCAGACTGTCGATCAGCGCATCGTCGTGACGGTTCGCCAGATTATACATATTCTGAACACAGGCGATGGTCGTCATTTTCTGTGCATCGGCGACCTGTTTTGCCGTCACATTGCTCAGGCCGATATGGCGGATCAGACCGCGTTCCCGGAGCCTGATCAGCGTTTCCAGCTGCGGTTCCAGCGATCCTTCTTTCGGCTGATGGACATCGAGCATGCTGCGCAGATTCACCACATCCATCACCTCCAGCCCGAGATTGCGCAGGTTATCTTCCACCGCCAGCGTCAGTTCCTGCGGGCTGAAAGCCGGTAACCAGCCGCCTTTTTCATCGCGTCGCGCACCCACTTTGGTCACGATGCGCAGATTATCGGGATAAGGATGGAGGGCTTTTTTGATCAGCTTATTGGTTTCATGCGGGCCATAAAAATCGCTGGTATCGATGTGATTAACACCCGAAGCCACGGCATCACGCAGCACCTGTATGCCCCGTGCTTCATTGCTGACCGGGCCAAAAACGCCGGGGCCAGCCAGTTGCATTGCACCGTAACCTAAGCGCGCCACTTCTCTGTCGCCGAGGCGGTAAGTCATTGAGGGTTGTGTCATGGAATTCTCCTGTGTGGGTGTTCATCGATTGTAGCCGCACTCAGCTTGTGCAACTATCCGGTGAAATCAGGACAAACTGTACGGAGTGACGCACAATGCCGATGGATATCGCGCTGTTGCATGCAGTAGTAGAAGTGGCGAAAGCGGGGGGATTTCGTGAGGCGGCACGCGTCACGGGCAGCAATCCATCCCGGTTGAGCGATGCGGTGCGCCGTGCTGAACAGCAGCTCGGCATCCGTCTGTTTCACCGTACCACGCGTGCAGTGGTGCTGACTGAAGCGGGCAGAGCATTGCTCGAGCGGCTAATTCCGGCCATGAAAGAGGTGGATGCGGCACTTGACGCTCTCAACCGTTATCGCAATACGCCCGGTGGCACGCTGCGTCTGAATGTGCCGGTTAGTGCAACCCGGCTGGTTTTGCCTGCGCTGGTGCCGGAGTTTCTGCGGCGTTATCCGGATATTCAGTTGGAAATCATTGCCGAAAGTAATGTACAGGATGTATTTCGTGACGGTTGTGATGCGGGGATCCGTTATGACGAACGCCTTGAACTGGACATGGTGGCTATCCCTATCGGGCCGCGCCGTCAGCGTTATGCTGCGGCGGCCTCCCCGGATTATCTCAATACGCATGGCAGGCCATCGCATCCGCAGGAGCTAATACAGCACCGGTGTCTGCGTGGTCGCTATGCCAGCGGGATCATGCCGGACTGGGAATTCGAACATGAGGGGGAAAGCCTCAGCGTGCAGGTGAACGGCCCGCTGGTGGTCAGTGTCGGCGGCGCGATGGATCTGGCGCTGGAAACGGCGGTGGCGGGTACTGGCATTATCTACCTGTTTGAAGAATGGCTGCGGCCTGCCATTGCCAGCGGCAAACTGGAGGCTATCTTGCAACCGTGGTGGCTGTCGTTTTCCGGGCCGTATCTTTACTACAATGACAGGCGCCTTATCCCTGCGCCGTTACAGGCGTTTATCGATTTTGTGCGTGAAGATAATCTGAACCGGGATTTTTCTGTTTAACAGGGGCAGGGAAAAGAAAGAAAACATCCAATGATCAAGAGGATACAAAATCCTCTTTTTTATGTCTGAAAATCTCAGCCCAGCAGGCCAAGATGCTCCACAAGAATGGATGTACCGATACCGATCAGCACCACGCCACCCAGAATTTCGGCCCATTTACCCATTGCGGCACCGAGGAACCGGCCAAGCAGCATACCGGATGTTGCCATAATAGTGGTGGCGGCACCGATAGTCAGTGCCATCACCAGAATATTCACCTGAAGGAAAGCCAGACCGACTCCGACGGCCATGGCATCCAGACTGGTTGCGACGGCTGTCGTGACCAGCAGCCAGAAACCATGACGGCGCGGTGCCAGTGTATCTTCTACCGCTTTATCTTTCCTGAAGGCTTCCACAATCATACGGATACCGAGGATCAGCAACAGGGTGAATGCGACCCAGTGATCCCAACTCATAATAAACTGACTGGCCGCCAGACCGATTCCCCATCCGATCACCGGGGTGATGGCTTCAATCACGCCAAAAATAAGCCCGGTGCGTAATGCCTCTTTCAGCGGTGGCCGGTGCAGAGAGGCACCTTTGCCAATTGCCGCAGCGAAGGCATCCATGGACATACCGAACGCCAGAATGAGAATGGTATAAAGTTGCATAAAACGGACCAGTCAGGCCTTCGGGAACAAAAAAGGCGGGTTATTCGTTGAGATGCGCAGTTTGCCACAAAACTAAAAATAGAAAAACCTTTATTTTCAATGTGTTATAGTCTTGGTTAAGAAAGTTAGCATAGGCTATATTTGATTGAAATAACCGCAAACTGATGAAAATGGCAACGCGAAGTAGCAAAAACATCAATCATCATAACAATACAGAATGAGTGGGGTTTATACAAAGAATCTGACTGACTCATGATATGAAAGAAATAAAAGTCACCACGCTGAACTTCACCGGCGGCTACTCAGCACTGGAAAATGACTGAAAGAGTTCAGGTTCACTGTCATCAGCCGTAACACCGGGTGTTCATAAAATCATTCAGCTCTCCCCAAGTGCGGGGGGTATAAACGGCACTGGCGCTGAGCATATGCTGCTTATACCTGCCAGCTACAAAACACTATCTGGCTGATCAATACAGAAATTTATCCATATCTGCCTCTGTGCAGAGGGATAAGCCCAGGTCTGTAAAGGCACTGGCTGTGAGGTTTCGGATCCCTCGTATGGATTGAAATCAATTATCTCTACAGTTCATCCTACATACGCTTTGTTTAAGAATGTATTTTTAACAGGCAATGTAAAAAAATGAAATGTAACAATGATTATCATTTAATATTTGACGATTTTTTTTGTTTTTATAAAAAAAAACGTGTATTCATTTTTATATTTACCAAAATAAAATACCGTGAAACTCTTTTATTACCCTTATGAAAATAATGAATGCTATGCTGTATTTGTTTGTTTTTTAAAGTGAAAATAAAAAGCTTTAGCAAAAGTGAATGTATTAGTAAGCAATCGGCCATGTGAAATCCAATAATTACTGTTTATTATCACGCCCATATTAACTCTCTCTTTCAACATTATGGTGATTTATCCGTGAGCAATACACAATATAAACTGAGCAAGGCGCGTCCCCCTCGCGTTCAAATTACGTACGACGTGGAAGTTGGCGGTGCTGAAGCGAAAAAAGAATTACCTCTGGTCATGGGGGTTATCGGGAATTTTGCTAATGATGACATGCCTCTGCGCGACCGCCGTTTCACGCACATTGATAAAGACAACTTTAATAATGTTATGGAAGGAATGAAACCGGCGGTGGAAATGCTGGTTGAAAGTACTTTACCCGAAAAAGAAGGCCAGATGGCTATTGCGCTGGAATTCAACTCTATGGATGACTTCTCTCCTGAAAACGTGGTGATGCAGGTTGAACCGTTGCGCAAACTTCTTGAATTGCGTGAGCAACTGAGTGATTTGCGCAACAGAACTGCCAGCAATGATCGCCTGAAAGAACAGTTGGTGGAGTTATTAGAGGGGATGGCGAAAGACGCAGAACCTGTTAAAGGAGATGCAGAATGAGTGATATCCAGGTCATGAATGCCACAGCTCAGGCTGAGCAGTCCGGTGATTATCTTGATCAGATTATCGATAATACTCAGGCTATCCGCCGGGAATCCGATCGGAATAAAGTAAAAAGTCAGCTGGATAATCTTCTTACAGAGGTGGCATCAGGGGCGGTCATTGTTTCCAATGATTTGGTCGGTAGCATCGAAGCCCGTATTGCCGCCATCGATGAATTGCTGTCTTCCCAGGTCAGTAAAATTATTCAGGCTCCTGAATTCCAACGTATGGAATCTTCCTGGCGTGGGCTGCATAAACTTGTGCAAAGCAGTGTCACGGAAAATACCAAAGTGCGGGTCTTTAACTGCACGAAGAAAGAGTTACTGCGTGATTTTAAATCTGCTTCCGACTTCGATCAGTCCTCATTATTCAAAAGTATTTATGAAAGCGAATACGGTACCTTTGGCGGTGATCCTTATTCAGCGTTTGTGGGCGATTTTGAATTCGACTGCATGCCGGAAGATGTCCAGCTGTTGGAGCAGATTTCGCATGTGGCTGCTGCTGCTCACGCACCATTCCTCAGTGCCGCGAATCCTGGCATGTTTGCTATGGGTTCCTTCTCGGAAATGCCGCGTCCGCGTGACCTGAGTAAATTGTTCGAAACCTCTGACTATGCCCGCTGGAAATCCTTCCGCCAGAGTGACGATTCACGTTATGTTGGCTTAACGCTGCCACGCGTCATTGGTCGTCTGCCTTATGGGGCAAAAACTGTATCCATAGATGCGTTTAATTTTGAAGAAAAAATTGACGAAAATAATGATGGCGCCAGCTATTTGTGGGTAAACGCGGCTTATGATTTGGCCGGCCGTATGGTCGAGGCATTTGAAGAATACGGCTGGTGTGCTGCAATCCGCGGTGTTGAAGGCGGCGGTTTGGTGAAATCACTGCCAGCTTATAACTATATTTCGCAGACCGGCGAAAAAATCATGCAATGCCCGACAGAAGTGGCGATTTCTGACCGCCGCGAAAAAGAATTAGCTGAGCTGGGTTTTATTCCCCTCATTTATTGCAAAGGTACAGATTATGCGGCGTTCTTCGCTGTGCAATCCGCTAATAAACCGCGTAAATATGATTCTGAACTGGCGAATGCCAACGCCAAATTGTCAAGTCAGTTGCAATATATTATGACAACGTCGCGCTTTGCTCATTATTTAAAATCCATCGTGCGCGATAAAGTGGGCAGCTTTATGTCCAAATCTGAATGCCAGAATTTCCTGCAAAACTGGATCAACCAATATGTTGTGGGTTCAGATAATGTGGGACCAACGATTAAAGCAAGCCATCCGTTACGTGAGGCTGTGGTCGAAGTTGTTGATGTACCAGGTTCTCCGGGCAGTTATCGCGCCGTGGCGTATTTAAAACCGCATTTCCAGCTTGAAGGGCTCAGCATGTCGCTGCGTCTGGTAGCGGAACTTCCTGCATCAACGGGTGCATAAATACTTAATCGTAAAAATAAGGATATATAATGGCTACTGAATCGCTTTTTATGAAAATTGAAGGTATCAAAGGCACAGTAAGTAATAAAGGTTATGAAGGTTGGATCTCCATTGAAAATATGACTTTCGGTGTTTCCAGCACGCCTAACATTGATAATGCCAGCGAGCAGGTAAACGGCGCTGGTGCGCGTTTTGATTCAATCTTATTTTCAAAAGTAATGGATTCGACGTCTACTCAGTTAACCGTTATGGTGGCGGAAGGCAGCAATATTAGTGAAATTACCCTGGTTAAGGTATCCATGCAGGGTTCTAAGCCGGTTGAAGCTGCCAAACTGATCTATAAAAACTGTGTACTGAGTAGCTACAATTTCAATGCTTATTCAGCCGGGGATATACCGTGTGAAAATCTGAGCTTTGTGTATGGTGCGATGTCATTTGAAACCAATATGGTTGAGCCAGATGGCAAAACCAGCAAACAAGGTCCTATGGGTTGGAGCGTGATTGAAAATACCAAACTGTAATTTTTAAAACAACAGTGCACACCGCAGGCGTGCACTGGATTAAGGCTTATTGATGAAAAGCTTATTACAGCTATTATCTGACAATAACCCAAAAGATCATAATGACCTGACTGAGGTAGAAGACAAAAACAGCGTACTCATTGATGAGATATTGTTGCTTTTATCTTCGCGCCCCCGATGTTATCACATTGATAATACTCCACTGATTAATGAATCGATCCTTAATTATGGAGTCAATGACGCTTTTTCCAGTGATACGCCCCGTCTTGAGCGTAATGCCATTATGCAATCACGTATCGAAATGGCATTACGGCGCTTTGAACCAAGATTGAAAAATGTCTGCGTGACACCCGGGGAAGAAAAGGGAAGTCTTTGTTCATTCATTATTGATGCTGAAACATTCAATGGTGAGGTTCGCTATCGTCTGGTGTGGGACGATGTCATCAGTCAATTCTCTCTGCGTGATTAACGAGTATTCATAATGTTGGCGAAAAAATTAATTTCTTATTATCAGAATGAACTCGCTTACCTCAAAACGCAGGGAAAGGCGTTCGCCCGTCATTTTCCAAAAGTCGCCAGGCGCTTAGGAATGTCAGAAGGCACATCAGAAGATCCGCATATTGAACGAATTATTGAGTCCTTTGCGCTGGTCACCGCACAGATTCAGCAACGTCTCGATGAGGATATGCCGGAAGTAACTGATGCGTTACTGACGGTATTGGCTCCGCAATTTCTGCGTCCTTTTCCCTCGGTTTGCGTTGTACAGATGCAGCCGGACAGTAAAATCAGCGCGCTGACAGCCAGTAACCGCATCGATGCCGGAACGACATTATATTCCCGTCCGGTGAACGGGCAAGTTTGCCATTTCCGCACCACGTATCCGGTTACCCTTCAGCCTGTCAGCCTGCATAAAGTCAGTCTGCATCTGGATGCCGATGACATGAGCTGGGGTCTGAAAATTCAGTTGTCAGTCTGGCCGGGTGCCACAGTGTCGGCAGATTCTCTGAGGTTACATCTCAGTGGTGCCAGCCGAATCGTAAATATCCTTTATACCTTGTTGTGCAGTGAAGTTGAGTCACTGACACTTTTCCAGCAGGGGGAGAGTTATACGCTGTCACCGCACGCTATTCGTGCCGTGGGTTTCGGTGAAAATGAAGGTCTGCTTGCAGGCGATTCACGGGTTTCACCCACTCACAGCCTGTTACAGGACTATTTTTTCTTCCCGCAAAAATTTCATTTTATTGATATGCCGTTGCCCGCTGGCATGGTGGCGGGCAGTCAGAGCGAGCTTTCACTGGTGGTGAAATTTAACCGCTGCATGATAGCGCGCCAGCTGGAAAAAATAGCCGGTGCGGTGAATGAAAGCCTGTTTCTGCTCAACTGTACGCCTGTTGTCAATCTTTTCGCCCACCGGGCCGAGCCGATTTCGCCCGATCACGAAACGGCAGAATATCCGGTTATCCCTGATATTCGTCATCAGGATGCGATGGAAGTCTGGTCTGTAGACAGCGTGTCGGCAATGCGCAAGCAGGGTAATGAAACACAGTCCCGGCCCATCTATCCATTGTTTGGTTTAGACCATTCAGCCAGTGACGGTGAAACCGGCTTGTTCTGGCAATGTATGCGACGTGAAACCATGCACAATGATGGCGTCACGACCTCGCTATTTATCGCTTTTTCTGACCGGGGAGAACGTCCGTTAGCGCCCGGCTGCGACATTGTCAGCATGAACCTGACCTGCACCAATCGCGATATTCCCGGTGCCATGCGCAACGGCGATCCTGAGGGGGATTTCGAATCAGAACTGCCGATTGCAGGCATGAAAATTATTGCGCTGACACGCCCGACGCTGCCGGTCAGGCCGCCGGCGAAACAAGCTACGCGCTGGCGTTTGATTTCTCAGCTTTCACTCAACCATATGCTGATCAGTGGACCCGAAGGTGCCCGTGTACTCAGGGAATCACTGGCGCTGTACAACTTTGTCGATAATCCGGGCATTACCCGCCTGATCAACCTGATCCTGCATGTTGAGACTACCCCGGTCATTACCCGGCTGGCGCCTTCGGATCCCCGTTCCATGGCACGGGGAATAGAGATCCGTATTACCTTTGCCAGCGAAGCGGCCGAAGAAGTTGAGTATTTTCTCCTGTGTCGCTTTATCGATTGTTTTCTGGCGTTGTATGCACCGGTCAACAGTTTCACCCGGGTAGTCACCTGCATTGACTCACCGGGGGACATTGCACGGACATGGCCTGTGCGTGCAGGAAGGCTGTCATGGATCTAAGCAATATCCTCAGTCCACATAACTTTTTCCAACAGGTGCGTCTGTTGTTACGCAAGCTGACCAGAGCACAGGGAGAAGACAGCAAACGGGTTCTGGAAGAGCAGATTTATTTCATTTCCCCGCTCTCGCTGGATGCGCCGAAAGGCGATATTACGTCAGTCACCCCGCTTGAGCAGCAGCGCTGGCAAGTGGAAGTGGCGGCTCACGGGCTGACGGGGGCACTGGGCGCGTTACCGACGGTTTACACCGAGTGGATGATTGACCGCTATTACCGCCATGGGGACAAAACGGCCAAAGCTTTTCTGGACATTTTTAACCACCGGCTGCACAGCCTGCGCTACCTCGCCTGGCAGAAATATCATTATTACGCCATGGCGGAATTCAGTGCAACACGGCCACTGAGTCAGGCCATCCGTGCATTATCGGGCGTGGCAAACAGCACACCTTCCCTGCAACAGGAGCAGTTTGCTGATTTATTTGCACATTCAGTGCGCTCAATGCTCAACGTTGAAACCTGGTTAAAACACCGTTTTTCCGTGGCGGCGAAAGTCACGCCTTTCACCGGCGGATGGCAGGTTATGGATCCCAGCCTGTGTTGCCGGCTGGGAGAACCGTCACAAACGCTGGCCGTTGCCCCTATGATCGGCAGCGTGTATTGGGACCGGCAATCACATTTTACGGTGACGCTCGGACCGGTGCCGATGAAGAACGCCGGCCTTTTTTTGCCTAAGGGAAAGCACTATCAAAATCTGTGGTCACATTTGCGTGAATACGTGGGCCAAGGTCTGGATTTTGATATTGAGCTGCTGATCGAAAATACAACGAACGTCGCTACCCTGCTGGGAAACGGGCAACTCGGGCTGGATATTTGTCTCGGGCCTTCCGGGGACACAGACCAGCATAAAATTCGTTTACCCGTCTTCCGGGAAGGAAAATAAAAATGTCGAAAACACTAGGGCAAGACAACCGGTTTATCCGTTTCATTGGCGATACCGCCAGTTCACTGGCTCTGATGCATATCGAAGGTGATGAACAGTTCTCCGAGACCTTCAGTTATCAGATTCAGTTTCGCACGTCGTTAATCACCCCGCAGATGGGACGTTTTTTGGGGCATGAAATGGCCTGTGAGATTGGCCGTGGTAACCAAAAGCGCTACGTGCACGGTGTGCTGACACAGATTAAAGAAGACAATAATGTTGATGGCATCAGCACCTTCATCGGTACGCTGGAACCGCGTATGGCGTTACTGCGTCTCGGGCGTAATCTGGCAGTTTTCCAGAATATTACCGTACCGGATTTAGTCTGCAAACTGCTGCGCCAGCACAACATCAGCCACATTGATTTACGCCTGCGGGAGACTTACCAGCCGCGCGAATACTGCATCCAATATCGAGAATCCGATTTCGACTTCATCAGCCGTCTTCTCGAACAGGAAGGCATCTATTACTTCTTCCAGCATGATGCAGGGCAGCACACCCTGGTACTGGCGGATCATCCGTCCAGCCATCAGTCGGGCAAAACGGCAGAATTGCCCTTTATGCCACTGCAAGGGCGAGGCAATGGCGTGGGTATCCTGAACTGGGTGGCATGTTCTTCACTGGCGGCCTCTTCCGTGATGCTCAATGGTTTTAACATGGTGCAGGCGACCCGTGTTGAAGGTGAATCGAAAGCCACGGCGGCGGAATATTCCGTGCCGGGTGTCAGCTATGTTGATGCACATGGTCATGAAAAACGCGAATTACTGCAATCAGAAGCCCGGCTGAAGATGGAGCAACTCGAGGCAGATAACCAACAATTCCACGCCGAGGCCAGCGTGTGGTGGTTAAGTTGCGGCGATAAATTCCTTCTGAGCGGACATCCTTCTTGTCAGGGACACTACCTTATCAAATCGGTTCATATGCATGCATCGAGCAACATTGATGACGGGCAACCTGATTTTGGCTACACGCTCACGGTACTGAAGGACAACCTTTCCTGGCGTCCGCCGTGCCTCACCAGAAAACCTGAAATCGCCGGCATTCTGACTGCCATCGTGGTCGGGCCTGAATCAGAAGAGGTTCACACGGATGAATATGGCCGCATTAAAATTCAGTTCCCGTGGGATCGTGAAAACAAACATGACGATGGCAGTTCCTGCTGGGTGCGGGTTTCACAGCCGTGGGCAGGCGGGCGATTTGGTGCCATGTTCCTGCCTCGCGTCAACAGTGAGGTTACCGTCAGCTTTGTGCATGGCAACCCTGATTATCCCCTGGTGACCGGCTCAGTATACAACGGACAGAATAAACCCCCGCTGAGCCTGCCTGAGGAGAAAAATCATGCCGGATTCGTTTCACGCAGTTCCCTCAACGGTAATGTTGAAGAAGGGCATCAATTGCGTTTCGACGATAAAAAAGGCGAAGAGCGTCTGATCATGACCTCACAAAAAGATTTGCTGCTGACGGTGAAAAACGACGTCACCACGCGTATTACCAAAAACGTCACCAAAACCATTGGTGAGAACCGTACGACCGAGTTAACCAAAGGTAATGAAAGCCTGACGCTTAAACAGGGTGATTATGCCCTGGACATTAAAGGCAATCTGCAGGAAAGCCTGACCAGTGGTAACCATCAGCTAAAAATCAGTGGCGGTGGCAGTACGGTCAAAGCGGACAAAGCTTGCGTCATTGAATCCACCCAGTCTATCGAATTAAAAGTCGGTAGCAGCAAAATCACCCTTTCTCCTTCCGGCATTACGCTGAGCGGCACCACGATCAACATTGAAGGGAAGGGGACGGCAGAACTTAAAGGCGCGATGGTCACTGTTCAGGGGAGTGGTATGACCCAGATCAAGGGCGGCGTGACGAAAATTGGCTGAGGAAATGAATAACATGAAAGAAAAATTGCTCACGCCGGAAGCGCTTGCTGCTTACAACCCGCTGCAAAACGGTGCAGAAAATGCCGCGCAGCTGATGATGGCAGGCCGTTGGGAAGATGCGCTGGCAAGCGTGGTTGCTGATGTTGCACAGAAGAAACTGCTGGCGTGGACGCTGCAACAAGCGCTGAGTCGCCCTGAATCTCAGGAACCTGCGGTGCGGCAATGCGCCAGTGAAATCCATCAGTGGCTGGCAGAGCCTGAGGATGACCGGCGTTTCCGTATTTTCCAGCAGGCAGAGCTGCTCGGTTTTGATACCCCGGTTGGTGCGCTCGGCTTATCCGTGTTCTGGATGCAAGGCAGCATGACCCCGGCAGAGTTCGAGGCGGTGTACCCCGAATCTCATTTATCTCACCTGATGCTCCATTGTGCGCTGAAATTGCTCAGTGTGGGGATAGCGGGAGAAGACGCCCCCCTGAAGGGCGCTCAGAATCTACTTTCTGAGTGGCACGCTACCCGGGGAGGTGACTGATGGGAAAGCCCGCTGCCCGCGTTGGTGATATGCATTTTTGCCCGATGGTGACCCCCGGCCTCCCCCCGATCCAACACGTTGGCGGGCCGGTGTCCACACCCGGTACGCCAACGGTGTTTATCGGAGGCATGCCCGCCGCGATCCTGGGATCGATGGCGGTCTGCGTCGGTCCACCGGATTCGGTAGTGATGGGCAGCACGAAAGTGCTGATTGGCAATAAACCTGCAGCGCGTATGGGTGACAGTACCGCGCATGGCGGAACCATTACTGCGGGTTGTCCGACCGTCCTGATTTCTTAGAGCGTATTGACATGATAATGAATTTTGAGCCATTGCTCGCCCCGGTCAGTGACGAACAGCCCGTTGGCCGCAATATGGAATATGAGCCGATCTATAACGAAATCCGTGAGGCGCGGGAAAGCGATCCTGATTATTTGCCGCAGGGAGAATGGGCTACTCAATTGCGTAAAGCCGACTGGAGCAAAGTCATCCGCTTAAGCTCGCAAGTGTTACAGAAAGAAAGCAAGGATTTGCAGGTCGCCTGCTGGCTGACCGAAGGCCTTGGACAGCAACATGGGATCAGCGGCTTGCTGGACGGTATCGGTTTCCTGATAGCGTTTATGCAAACTTACTGGCAAAAGGGCTGGCCGGAGCTGGATGAAGACGGCGTGATGATCCGTCATGGCATGCTCAATCGTGTGGACCGTCAGCTGGCGCAGATGCTGCATTGTCATCCTCTGTTTGGGCAGCCGGAAAGCACGCTCGATCACTGGCGTAAGGTGCTCGCCTATGAACACCGGGTGACGATGAAACCAGACAGCGCTGCCGAACGGGGCGGTGACGATGATTTCTCTATGGATACCTTCAACCGCTGGGCCGCGACACTGGATCCGCAGAAAGTCGCCGCGCAAAACGAGGTATTAGCCCGACTGGTGACCACGCTGGATACGTTTGAGGTCCTCTATGGTCAGCTGAATCCGCAGGCAGATTCTCTGGCGATGGGGCAGTTGCGCAGCGCAACCGCTGAAATTCAGGAGTATCTGAAACGTCTGTTTGACCGTGCAGCACCGGCTTATGACGATGTGATGACTCTTAACGTATTAACGCCGGAAGAAGATGAACAGAATACTGGCGTCAGTTCACTCATGAATAACACTCAGAAACAAACGATGTCACGGGATCTGGCCATCAGTCAGATGCTGACCATTGCCCATTTTTTTCGTCAGACCGAACCGTCAAGCCCCGTCCCTTTCCTGATGGAGCGAGCGGCGCGTTGGGCTGCCATGACGTTGACCGAATGGCTGGAAGAGATGTTGCAGGATGACAGCAGCATGCGTGATATCAACAACGTACTGAAAGGGCACGGCAGAGAATGAGGGGGAAAATGAGACTGACCGGGCTGGTGCTCGGCGTCATGCTGCTGGCAGGTTGTACATCAGATGATGGGCAAAGCCAACAGAAGGCGATCAGCGAAGTGGCTGCGCCTTTCGCCAGCGGCGCTATTACCCTGCAACTGCGGGCTGAACCCGGGCTGAACAGCCTGAATGATATGGCCAACAGCTGTACGGTATTACTGCTACAAGCTAAGGATAAACCGACGCTGGATAAGATGCTGGATAACCCTGCAATACTGAAAAGTTTGTTTGCCGGTGCAGGCAGTGAAGGCGATGTTTTGCAGGTGGATCGTTACGTCATGATGCCGGGACAAACCAACACGTTGCATATCGATCGCGCCCGGGATACCCGCAATGTGGCGCTGGTTGCGGGCTATTATCCGTTTCCGGTGAAGAAACACATGGTCAGCACAGAGGTGCCGGTGGATGTGGAAAGCACAGGCTGGTGGGAACCCGTCTGGCATGCGCATTTAGCGCCGGTCACGCTCTCCGTCACCTTAGGCAGTGAAAGCATTGTCAGTTCAGATATCCCCGTTGCCGGAGAGAAAAAATAATGTATCCAGAACAACAGCAGATCTACTGGCATTCCGGGCTTTATCTGCAACCGCAGCATTTTCAGTCAATTGACCTGCATTATGAATGGAACCTCGCGGAGCATTTGCGTCTGGCGCAGCCTTATAATTACGGGCTGATTGAGGTCAGCATCAATGAAGCAGCACTGAGCGATTATGTCATCAGTGTCGAGCAGTTCCGTTGTATTTTGCCCGGTGGTACCTTGCTGTCACAGCCCGGTAATAGCCGCGTTGAACAACGTAACTTCCGTGATTTCTGGAAACAGCGCGATCAGCCTCTGACCCTATGGCTGGCTTTGCGCCGTTTCGATCCGCTGCACAGCAATGTCACCACATTGGAAAGAGAGCATGATCGTGCTGTCACGCGTTGGATCAATACCAGCGAAGAGCGGGTGATGAAAGACGTCTATGATCATGCGCCGGACGCTGCAGTGGCCCGCCTGTGCTACAACGTCAGATTGCTGACGGACGTTGAAAAAGATGATGCTGTTGATTGCGAATGCATTCCTCTCACCCGGCTGCGTTATGAAAACGAAAAGGTGTCCCTCGATCCGACATTCTCGCCACCCTCCGTGACGCTTTTTGGATCATTCAGCCTCGGCAAGCTGATAGACACTATTTATTTTGAACTGAGTGCGCGGGCCAGAAAGCTTGAAGAATACAAACGCTCAGAGCGGCTGGTCAGCGATGCCGACCGTGGCGATCAGGTAACACAATTGTTAGCTATGCGCTCCCTTAACCGGGTGCTACCGCAACTGAAAAATTTCTGTCAGGCGCGTCAGGTTCATCCGTGGCATATCTACAATATGTTATGCCAGCTTGTCGGCGAACTTTCCTCATTCAATGACAGCTGCTCCTTTCTGGGAGAGTGGCATGACGGCGAAAATTCGCTGCAAACCTACAATCATCATCAATTGCTGGATTGTTTCGAGAGTGCCCGTAAGACGCTGATCACCCTGCTGAACAGTCTGGTACTTGAAGATAACACGTACATCACGCTGGAAAACGATCTTCAGGGCGTGTTCACCGGCAGCTTTGACAGTGCGCAGAGTAAAAATGCCGAATCAGTACTGCTGCTGTTACGTTCTGCCAATATGCCGATGGAAAATCGTCAGATCAAAAATCCGGGCGGTATCAAACTGGCCTCGCCAAAAATGATTGAACTGCTGATCCAGCATGCTCTTCCGGGCATTCCGGTAATACATTGTCCACAGCCTCCGCGTGGTGTGCCAAACCGCAGCGATTCACATTATTTCCTGGTCGAGCAGGACAGTGAATTGTGGAACAAAGCCCGCCAGCACAGCAAAATTTCCTTCTACTGGCCTGATATGCCGGAAGATCTTCAGGTACAGATTATATTTGTGGTGCCCTCATGATGAGTTTGCTGAATTGTTATTTACCGTTGTTTCGTTATGTGACGGCATTTTTTATTCATCCGCAGGAATATCCGGATTACAGTGCATTTCGCGAAAAAAGCATTTCCTTATTACAACAGGCGCTGCTTGAGTCAGAACGTCATCATGAATCCGGAGAATGTCAGGATGCTTATTTCGCGGTGGTGCTTTGGGTGGATGAGCGGGTACTAAGATCCCGCGCGGACTGGGTGAAAGAATGGCGAAGTAATCTGCTGCAGAAATATTATTTTGATATTTCTGTGGGGGGCGAAGCATTTTTCGAAAGGCTGGATGGAACGGATAAAAACAATATTCCACTGAGAATGGTGTATCTGTTTTGTCTGCTGATGGGCTTCCACGGAAAATATACCGCGCAGGATGCACAGCTTTTGCAGCAACGCATCGAAGATGAGCGGCAGTGCTTGCCGCAAGCCTGGCGACAGTGGCCAAACGATGCCTTGCTGGTTGAACAGGAGGCTGGCGGCGATGATAAAAATAAAACGATAGTGAAAAAGCTCCGCCAGCGTAAAGGATTGTTGCTCACACTGCCTGTGATCACCTATTTAGTGATTTTGTCCACCGGCTTAGGAATATTTTCCAGGTAAACCACTATGTTTAAAAAATTACTTTCCTTTGTCGCATGGACACTATTTCTGTGCCTGTTATTTATTGTTTGCGTCGTAATGTCTGTTGCTTTGGGACAGACTCTTTTGCATGCATTACTACTCTGGCTGATATTGATCCTCGTCGTTTTATTTTCCCGGTTTATCTGGGGTTCGGTTTCCGGTATTGCCCAGATAAAATATATTTCCTCCCTGAAGTCAAAATTTAAACTCACCCGGCTGGAATATGTTTTATTCGAACACTGGAAAACCGGTGCCGCAGTCATTAAGCGCATCAGAAGACGCAAACAACCGCTCCCCTGGTTTGTACTGACTGGTGGACGAAGCGGTAAAACGACGCTGATGGCCGGTGCAGGATTGCCGCTGTTTTCCAATGAGCCTGAAAGCTCCCTGGTGGTACCGACACGGACCTTACGCTGGTGGTTTTTTCGCTCTGTGGGTTTTCTCGATCTCTCCAGCCATTTTCTGAGTAAAACGCCAGCCTTCGAGCGAGGCTGGTTACGTCTGGTGAACTGGTGTGCCCGCCTGCCGGCGCCAGCTGGCATCGTGGTGTGTGTGTCGGTCAGTGAGTTGCTCGAAAAAGATGACGCCGAACTGCATCTGCATGCGCGGCATATCCGTACGCAGATTGAACCTCTGGTCAGTAAAGTCAGACGCCGCCTGCCGGTATACCTGTTTATCACCTGCTGTGATCGGGTACCGGGTTTCAGCAACTGGGCCCATAAACTTTCCGCCGCACAGCGGGAGCAACCGCTCGGTTACTACTGGCGCTATTCCCCTATCGTCGATGGGAAAGATCCGGCCTTGCTGGACCCGCTGTTTACCTGTGTGAAAGACGGGCTGGATAAAGTCCGTGTCAGCATGCTTTCCGGCGGTGAACCGGATGGCGACACGTTGGCGCTGATGGACTTTCCGGAGCAACTGCCCCAATTGCAACCCGCACTGCAACGTTACCTGGCCGCCTTGTGTGAGCCGGACGTTTATTTTCAACCCGCGGCGCTGGGTGGCATCTGGTTTACTGCCACCGAACCCGTCAGCAAAAACAGTGCTTCACGTCAGGCTTTCTTTATCCATGACCTGATGACGCGGTTATTGCCAGCACTCAGCCGTCAGCGTGAAATTGAACCTGTCGGTTTTGGCCGTCGTTATCTGCACAAATGGGGCGCGATGACATTCAGTGCGCTGGCGATCACTTATCTGCTGATTGGTGGTTATTTCACCCGTTGCCTTACTGAGGGTACGCCGGCACAAATGGATGTCGCGGCGCAGGTTCAGCAGCTTGAGAACATCGAAAACTGGCATACGCATCCGCTGAAATATTTTCCTTTTGTCCCCGTTCTCAACCATCGTCATGCGCAGCTTGAGGCCAGCATTCTTGCTGCATCTGTACGCGATAAAGTGAATCTGAATGAGATAGCCGATAATTACCAGCGGCAGTTTACAGATGCCGTTCCACAGCAAAAACGCGTAATGATTCTGGACCTGGCAAGGACGCTTATCACCAAACAGGCCATGTGGGAAAAACAGCCCGTCAGTGAGCTGATAAAACAGGCACCGGTTCCGGCGGCGCTCAGCATGACGGGGGCGACGGTGCCTTTATCACATCAGCAGGACGTGGTGCTGCAACGGGCGCTGCTACAGCTGCCGGAAGGGGGCCAGCAACTGACGGTATTGCGTGAATTGCTGGGCCGTCTGGTCAACAGTGATCCACAGATGGCATGGCTGATAGCCCCTTCAGACGATCTGATGCCGGTGAGTGTGACGGATTTCCTGCCCTCCTCTGAGGACATAACGCAGGTCAGCGGTCTGTGGACCCTGCAGGGCACTGCGCAAATTCAGGGCTGGCTGGAGGATATCCGCCGTGCAGGGGGTGAGCAGGTTCCGATGCCTGAACTGGCAGCCTTTGAACAGCGCTGGCCTGACCTGCGTCAGACGCAATGGATGACGTTGATGCTGGCGATGAACCGGCAAGCCGCCCCTGTGCTGACCAGTGAACAGTGGCAAACCGCGTTGATTGCAATCGACCAGGGTAACAGCCCGTCGATGAAATTTGCCCGTTATGTGAATGAACAACTCGGGGATATCAGCACTCAGGATGCCGCGCAGTGGTTGCGCGAGCTACGCCGGTTGAATCAGTTACAAACCATGTCGGCACAGGGCGCGCGGGTTCCACATATCAGCAAAATCCAGCAATTCATTCAGAAGAAAATTTCAGTGTTGCTGAAAACCGACAGCAAAACGCTGACACCGGTGCTTTCCGATCTCAATGTGAAAAACTGGAGTGCCTGGAAAACCAGCCTGAATGCGGCGGTTTCGGATGTATTTGCCACTCCGAAAAGCAGCGATCGCCTGACCCGCGGGTTGTTCCAGACCGGTGCGGCGGGAGACAGCAATCCTTTACAACTGCTGGACAGCCGTTTCAACGTGCTGCGTAAAAGCTTATCTGCGGAACGGGACGATTTTGCCACCAACGCGGTCTGGACGCTCTATCAGAACGATGCACACTGGCTGGTTGCACATGCTATGCAGCGTTCTGCCTGCTGGCTTGAGCAACAGTGGAAAAGCCGGGTGCTATGGCCGATGGAAAATAACGCCAGCCGTCTGGAATATGAGGAGCAACAGGATTTGGCATGGCAATACCTGTCTGATTTTATTCGCGGGCCGGCAAAAAGTGTGCTGGTGGTTGAAGACAACGGGCCAAAAGCAGGCGAGTTCAACGGACAGACGCCGGGACTGACGCCGGAATTTCTGCGAATGGTCAATCATGTTCTGCGTCCGGATGATGTGCTGGCGATGCCTGAACGTGAAAATACCCGCAATGACGATGCACTGGCCTCGCTGAAAGATGAACAAACCGATCTGGAGTCACAAATGGCGGAACTGGAAGCTAAACCGCTGGAACTGACCCTCAAAAGCCTGCCAGCCACCATTCCGGGCGGAGCACGACTGATGCCGGTGGGCACCCGCCTGACGCTGTTTTGTGATGAGCAGCAGTGGAAGCTAAACAGCATGAACTTCAGCGAGCAGGCGACATTCCGCTGGCGTCCTGGTCACTGTAGCCGCGCCACACTGATGATCAATTTCCCCGGTTTTGACCTGACTTATGAATATTTCGGAGACGCCGCCTGGCCGGATTTTCTGCACGATATTTCAGACGGGCAACGCCGCTTTAAAGCAGAGGATTTTCCTGATGAATCCGCGCAACTGGCAGTTCTGGGCATCAGGGAAGTCATGGTGCGTTATCAGTCCGGTCCACAGAACGCCCTCCAGGAACGCTGGCAACAGTGGCAGGCACTCAGTCAGGCGCTGAATGTTAATGCCCAGGCTCAGCAGGAGGCCAGCAGCAGAAAAGCGGAAAAAAAACGACCAACGGCATTGAAGAGCGCGTTCTCACAACTGCCTGTCCGTATCACCGAATGTCACTGAATGCCTGATTCAGGGCACGATTGTAAAAAATAAACGGGATTATTTATGGGTAATTACCTGAAGAAGATTGTTGAGAAAATGAATGTCGAAGCCCGTGAGTGCCTTGACGCTGCGATCAGCCTTGCCGTCAGCCGTACGCATCACGAGGTAGACATTGAGCATTTACTGCTTGCACTGGTGACCCGTAATCCTGCGCTGATTGAGCAACTCTGCCTGGATGCGGGCTTGCGTGGCGATACGCTGATTGATGCGCTGAAAATCAGCCTCAATCATCTGCGTAGCGGCAATACCCGTAGCCCGGTATTGTCAGAATTGCTGGTCGAACATCTGGAGAAGTCCTGGCTGCATGCCAGTGCCTGTTGGCAGCAAACAGAACTGCCGGTACAGGCCTTACTGGGTAGCCTGATTACCAGTGAAAAAGACAATCAGAACCCCCTGTCACCCGCCTTACAACAGGCACTACTGTGTCAGGCTGAACGTGCTGACCGGTTGTTGCATGATGCCTGCAGACCGGAACAGGCCACGAATCATCCTGCTGCACCCCGTCACACCGCTGATTCAGCGGTGATGAAATTCACCCGAAACCTGACTGAAGAGGCGCGTCATTCGGCGCTGGACCCTGCGCTGGGGCGAGAGCAGGAAATTCGTCAATTGATCGACGTGCTGTTACGCCGCCGTCAGAACAATCCTGTGCTGACGGGTGAACCGGGCGTGGGAAAAACAGCTCTGGTTGAAGGACTGGCGCAACGGATTGTGGACGGCACCGTACCGCAAGCGTTGAGGGAAATGGAAATTTTGTCGCTGGATATGGGATTGCTGCAGGCCGGTGCCAGCGTAAAAGGCGAATTTGAAAACCGTCTGCAAACCTTGCTGCGTGAAGTAAAAGAGTACCCGTCTGCGGTTATTCTGTTTATTGATGAGGCGCATACGCTGATTGGCGCTGGCGGTCAGGCAGGGCAAAATGATGCCGCAAACCTGCTTAAACCGGCGCTGGCGCGCGGGGAAATGCGCGTGGTGGCAGCTACCACCTGGGCTGAATACAAAAAATACTTTGAGAAGGATGCCGCGCTGGCGCGTCGTTTTCAGGTGATCAAAGTGGCGGAACCTGATGAAGAGACCGCCACCGCTATGCTGCGGTCGCTGAAACCGGCACTCAGCAAACATCATGGCGTACAGATCCTCGAAAGCGCGCTGGTGGCTGCTGTTCGTCTCTCCAGCCGTTATATTTCTGGCCGCCAGTTGCCGGACAAATCCATAAGCCTGCTGGATACTGCCTGCGCCCGTGTGGCGATTTCTCAGTGCCATGAGCCCAAAGAGATCGAAGATCTCAATGCGATGATCAGCAACATTCACACTGAACGGGAAAGTCTGCTGAAAGAGGGCGATAACCACCCGCGGATAAAATGGCTGGATCAGCGGGAAAGCGAACTGACGCAAAATCTGGAGGCATTGCTGCCGGTCTGGCATCAGCAACAACACATCGTGGCGCAGATTAATCGTATTGAGGATGTGACGCAGATTGCCGCATTGCGCGCACAACTCGCTGAGATGCATAAAGATCAGGCGCTGGTGTATGACTGTGTGGATGCGACCTGTGTCGCAGATGTGATTGCCGGATGGACCGGCATCCCGCTGGGCCGGATGATGGAAAAAGAACAGCAACAACTCGGCGATCTGGTCGCACGTCTGGAGAGCCGGGTGATCGGGCAATCCCATGCATTAGCGGACATTGCGCAGCAAATCCGCATCGGTCGCGCCAATCTTGCGGATCCGGTTAAGCCCACCGGCGTCTTTATGCTGGCCGGGCCTTCCGGCGTCGGCAAAACAGAAACGGCGCTGGCCTTGTCGGAACTGCTTTTCGGCGGTGAACAAAGTTTAATTACCATCAATATGTCTGAATATCAGGAAGCTCATTCAGTGTCTGGCCTGAAAGGTTCCCCGCCCGGGTATGTGGGTTATGGACAGGGCGGAGTGCTGACCGAGGCGGTACGTCGTCGGCCGTACAGTGTAGTCCTGCTCGATGAGGTGGAGAAAGCCCATCCGGATGTGATGGAAATTTTCTATCAGGTATTTGATAAAGGTGTGATGGAAGACGCCGAAGGCCAACTGATCAATTTCCGTAATACCTTGATTATTCTGACCAGTAACCTGGCAAGCGATCGGGTGATGGCTGCCTGCGCTGCCGGAAACAACGATCAGAAAGCACTGACGGCACTCCTGCGGCCTGAATTCGATCAATATTTCCGTCCTGCACTGATGGGACGCCTGCAACTGATCCCTTATCTGCCTGTCGTGGGTGAAACACTGGCAAAAATCATCCGTCTCAAAATCGATAAAGTGTGTAAACGTTTCAGCCGTGCGGGTGAAGGTAACTCCTCCCTGAGCTACAGCGAAAAAGTGGTGGATTTCATCGCCAGCCGTTGCCAGGTCGAGCAAAGCGGGGCCCGCGAAATTGATGCCGTGCTGAACCGGGAGTTGCTGCCACTCCTCACCGACCGTTTACTGGCGGTTGAGAGTAAAGCCGATATCCGCCTGCAACTCGGCGTCAGTAAAGGTCAGCTCACATTGTCCAGACAGCCTGCCGCGAAAAATTCAGTGGCTAAACAACCTGTCTGAACGGCAGGAAGAGGATAATCATGAAAAACAGGGTGAATTTACGCGCGTTAAAAATTAACGGCCATGATCCGCGCCTCAGCAAATCGTTTCTGTTGCTGAGCAGTGAGCTGAGCCATCTGAGCGGAAATCTGCCGGCAAAACTGGACTGGCATCTGCTGGAAGAGCGTTGTTTTCAGCTTTTTCATGAATATGGTTATGATCTGCAAAGCGGCATGTGGTTTTGTCTCATCAGTCTGCGGCTTAAAAGCTGGAAAGGACTGGCGCTGGCGCTCGAACTGCTGTCAACGGCGTTTACTCACAACAGCCAGCGTTGCTGGCCGCCGGTGACTGCCGTTCAACAGCGTCAGCAACTGATCGACTGGTTCAATGCCAATGTGGCGACACATATCTATACGCTGGAGTACGGGCCGGAAAACAGTGGTGAGATGCGTCAGGTAGAGAGAAGCATTGGTGTTTTGTGCAGTCAGTCAAAAAACCTGCAGTCACGCAGCCATGATTCACTCAATAATCTGCATTATTTCCTGCAAGTCCGCTGCCGTTCCGTGCCGTATCCTGTTCCACACAAAGTGGCGAAAATCTTGCCGGTTGCGGAGGAAAATACACCGCAACCCGTCAATGAGAAGAAAGCAACGCAGGCGGTGGCCGACATGATATCCGCTGCCGAACCACCAGAAATACAACTGGCTCCTGAACCGCGTCCGCGTCCGTTATTGTGGGCATCGGGGGGAATGGCGGCGGGTATAGCGGTTTGTGTCGTGGCAGTAGCGCTCTGGTCTTCATCACAAACACTAAGCTTGAGTGAAAAGCTGAGTTTGCCCTTAATGGCGTTACAACATAGTGAACGTCAGTTGAATGATGCCTGGGAGAATGCTCCTGCATCTGACCTGAATGCACAAAAAGAGGCGGTGTTAGCCCATGCCGCACCGGTTCTGTCGTGGATCAGTGAGCAACCCGCAGATATGCTGCTGCGTCAGGGCGAGATATTATCCGACCATCTGGAAAAGGTGTATCCGGATAATGAATACAGCGCGCAATGGCGTCGTACTTTACAGGAAAAAGCAGGTGATATTCCGGCGCTCGATGGTTATGTGCTGGCTAACAAACATCTTGATGAACTTGAAGCCCGGCTGCTGAATGCTGAAAAGAAGCACAGTCAATATATGACTGTGTCGGAGTTGAAAACGGCGGTATATCAAATTCGTCAGGATTTGCAACGCAATGGTACCAGCGCGGAAACACTATTGTGGACGATCGGGCAGGATAAGGAAAATCATCGGGAAGTGAATCCGGCCTTGTTAAAACAATTTACACAAAGAGTTGATGCATTGAATGCGTACCGTTTCGGAGTTAAATAATGGCCTGAGTATTGACATTTTTTTATTTACTTCCCTGCGCATTATTTTTCACGGAAAACAGGTAACAGGTTATTTTTTCCAAGGGTAACTTTATAAGCAATGCCATGCCACTACGCCAGTTAAACCAGAAGTTTGTCTTACAATGCTATCAATAAGGATATGATGATGCATCCAGCTGAAGAAAGATTGAAAACACTTTTACCCTTTATTATTAACAATGCTAAACAGCAGATTTATATTGCTCTCAAGGCACTGGGAAGAAGTAAATTATCAGATGACACCAAAAAAATCTTAAAAGAATTATTGAATGAAGATAGTTCTGCCACAGTGAAAAAACTGATCCGTTCGGTGGATAAGATTAAAAGAAAGATGGCGAATTTATCACCAGAACACTTTGATCTTGCAGAAGAGTTGTATGAGTCCGGAGAAGATACGATCGGGTACGTTAAAGCTACAGCCCTGAACCCCCAGGAAAATCTCATGCTTTACGTATTATTGGTGGGCATATAGTGATTTGATCTGTAGTTTGGTTAAAAATAAAAATTTGGAATATTTCGGATGTTTTCCCTGCTGATCTGGACGGGGTATTAATACCCCGGACGATAGATTTGCTGAATGCTGCTTATCTGTTAGGGAATGATTATATCATCTACGTTACGAATATTATTAATGAGATAAGGTTAAGTTTATTGAAAATATTTAATCAGGTAACGATTATGCGGGACCTTGAAAGTCCTGGTCTTAAAACCAAGGAGAATATGTTTTCATGGGAGGAAAATGCTGAAGTGCATCCGCATCTGAAAGCATGTTATCCTTATGGGATGGGTAAGGATAACAACTTTAATAAATTAGCCGGGTGCTGCTGGCAGGTATATAAAAAATCAAAATTCATCTACGGTCCAATACGTATTGGCAGAGCCAGTGATTTATGGAAACCTGAGATTTTGGCAAAGTATTGTATAGCTAAAGGTGATACTTTATGGGCTAAACATACCCGGGGAAATGTTTTGGTCATGGATAAGTGGGCCGCCACTGTTAATGATGCCTGGGTGTTGGGGGGAATACACAGATATGCTGATTTTCATCTTATGTCTTATCTATCGCCCGGGAATTTGTGGAATTATGAATGCGCTTACCATATCGTAACAGCCAGAGAAATATTAGGGTTGCTCAGTTTCAGCTATGAAATGACCCGGCAATCCAACACCATTATTCTCAAATGCATGAGACGGGATCTTGCTTCGAACGCTGATCTGCGCGCTTATGCATCCCTTATGAAAAAAGAAGCCGCTCTGGGGACCTCATCAATTAATAAGTTATTAACTGAACCTGTGAAAGGTTTATACCGAGATATTATCCAAAACCCCGCACGCAGATAGAGTCCTGGTAGTCTGTAGACATGTAGGCCATGTTTGTAAGTGAATACCTGATATATAAGACAATAATGAATGTAACCGTTTCATATTGGGCCTGAGATCCTCCCGCGAAGCAGCTATACTCTTTTGGTGGGACGACCAACGTCGTCCCCGGAATTGTGAAGCCACTCATGAAGCAAACAAAAAATAAATCATCGCTGCTGACTGTAACAGTGGCTTGTATCGGTGTCGTGTATGGCGATATTGGTACCAGCCCGTTGTATACCCTACGTGAATGCCTGACCGGACAGGCGGGCATTACCATGACACAAAGCTCTCTCTTCGGTTTTTTGTCCTTAATTTTCTGGCTGCTGATGCTGGTGGTTTCCGTCAAATACATCAGTTTTGTGATGCGCGCCGACAATGGCGGTGAGGGCGGGATCCTGACCCTGATGGCACTGGCGATCCGCAATCTCAATCCGCGTTGGATCCCCTTCATTATGTTTATCGGGCTGGTTGGCGGCAGCTTTTTCTATGGTGATGGTGTTATCACGCCCGCCATCTCGGTGCTTTCGGCTATTGAAGGGCTGGAAATCATTGAGCCGTCATTAGACCGCTTTATCATTCCATTTTCCATTGCCGTCCTGACGCTGCTGTTTTTTATTCAGAAAAATGGTACCGGCAGCGTAGGGAAAATTTTCGCTCCGGTGATGGTTATATGGTTTCTCACCCTCGGGGCGCTGGGTATCAGCGGGATCGTGCATAATCCGCAAGTATTGCAGGCGCTCAATCCTTACTGGGCGATGCATTTCTTTGTGGAATTTAAAACAGTCTCTTTTTTCGCGCTCGGTATGGTGGTGCTTTCAGTTACCGGCGGCGAAGCGCTTTATGCAGATATGGGGCATTTTGGTAAGAAACCCATCCGCATCGCCTGGTTTATACTGGTCGGGCCCTCGCTGGTGATGAATTATTTCGGGCAGGGTGCGTTATTACTCAGCGAACCTGAGACCATTAAGAATCCGTTTTTCCTGCTGGCACCTGACTGGGCGCTCGTTCCGCTGTTAGTGCTGGCCACGCTGGCGACCGTTATTGCCTCACAGGCGGTGATTTCGGGGGTGTTCTCCCTGACGCGTCAGGCTGTGCGCATGGGCTATTTGCCTCCTATGCGCATTATTTACACCTCGGATGTGGAGTCCGGTCAGATCTACATTCCGGTTGTCAACTGGCTGCTGTATTTCGCCGTACTGATTGCGATCGTCAGCTTCCGGCATTCCAGCAACCTCGCCTCGGCGTATGGCATTGTAGTCACCGGTACGATGGTGATCACGTCTGTGTTGATCGGCATTGTGATGATCAAAAATTGGGGATGGAAACGTTGGGCAGGTGGCCTGGTGATTATGGCGATGCTGCTGATTGATGTGCCGTTGTTTGCTGCCAACCTGAGCAAACTTTTCTCGGGGGGCTGGCTGCCGGTAACAATTGGTGTGGCTATTCTGGTGATTATGCTGACCTGGAAAACGGAACGTTCGCGGTTGTTGCGCCGCCTGCGCCAGGATCCGGAAGCGCTGGAGGCGCTGATTACCGCACTTGAAAAATCGCCGCCACAACGGGTGCCGGGAACGGCTGTAGTCATGTCGCGCGGGCAATATGAAGTGCCGCTGGTGTTGCTGCACAACCTCAAACACAACAAGATTCTGCATGAGCGCGTGGTGCTGCTGACCATCGTAACGGAAGATGTACCCTATGTGCATAACGTCCAGCGGGTCATTATCGAGCAACTTTCACCGGCATTCTGGCGGGTTATTGCCCGTTATGGCTGGAGGGAGAAGCCGAATGTGACAGATATCCTTTATCGCTGCGGACTGGAAGGGCTTAAAAGCAACATGAATGAAACCTCATTTTTCATGTCGCGTGACACGTTTATTCTTGGTGAACCGCGTCCGTGGTACCTGAAGGCGCGCGGAAAACTGTTCCAGGTATTGCAGCGAAACTCACTACGCGCGCCGGAACATTATCATATTCCGCCAAACCGGGTGATTGAACTGGGTGCGGTAGTGAAATTCTGAGGAAAGTCACCACCGGTGCATCAGGCACCGGCAGTAGAAACCGGGTTAAGCTTGAGGAGTAGAAGTAAGATCAGTGATGACAGGCGTTGCAGAACCCTGCGTCGCTTGTGATGTCTGCGACTGAGTGGTCGGTGTCAGTTCGGTAACTTGCGGCGTTTGGGTTTGCTGAGTTGTCACCGGCGCAGCAGGCGTTGCGGCTTGCGTTTGCTGAGTTGTCACCGGCGCGGCAGGCGTTGCGGCTTGCGTTTGCTGAGTTGTCACCGGCGCGGCAGGCGTTGCGGCTTGCGTTTGCTGAGTTGTCACCGGCGCGGCAGGCGTTGCCGCTTGCGTTTGCTGAGTTGTTACCGGTGCAGCAGGTGTTGCGGCTTGCGTTTGCTGAGGGGTTACCGGCGCAGCAGGCGTTGCGGCTTGCGTCTGTTCTGCTGTGACAGGATCTTCAATTTGTTTCGGCATGCTCGGAACGGGTTCTGCCGGAATCGATTCTGATTTAGGCTTAGGAACCGGTGTTGAGGCACGGACGAGGAAGGTGGGTTTAAGGTTTGCAACAGAATAGGTCACGTGGCTTATCGCATCCCGGGATGTTGCAACGTCGACAGGTGAAATGGTCACGCGGCCAATCAGTGAACGCGCATAACCGCCAACTTTATGTTTACCCTCAGGAAGTTGTACTTCCATGCTCTCACCAATTCCAAGAGCACCGGCATCTTTACCATCAATGGTCACATACAGTTTGGTACCATCATCGGTTTTCGTCGGGATGTGCGTTACGGTCACCCGTGTGGAGCCAAAATCGAAAGCCGGTGCCTGATCGGCGGTTTTCGATTTTGCACATCCTGTCAGGGTTAAAACAGCTGCCACGGCAACCAGGGTGAAACGATAACTCATAATGCGACGTCTTCCTTTAAGGGATTTTTGTGATCTGCGTATCAATATACCCGATCTGCGGTCAGAGATGAATGTGCATGCCGGGAACTCAGAGGAGTCCGTTATCCGTTTTACTGACGAAATCACTGATCATCTCCGCCCAACGCGGTTAACTTCGCCCGCCCTCATCATAACCGGTATGCTGAATTTTGCCCCGCCAGACAGTAAAAGCCATTGGAAAAGACCTTACAGAGGTCACCTGAAGGAGAACTTTCGGTTGAAGCGCTTCGTTGAATTGGGTATTTTCATGTAAATCAAGAGCATAAAATAACAGTTACGCCGAAGGCATTAATTTTCACCGGGTGCCTGCCTGCTTTCTTTCTTGTGATGAGGTTAGTCATGCATAAATTCCATTCTTATTGTATTTCAGCCTCGGGGGAAGAAAGGGGGGAAGGAAATTTTGACGCCCGCTTCCCTTACTGGAGTTTCACCAAAACCGCGATAGCGATTTGCGCACTGAAGCTTTGTGAACGCGGTATCTTGCAACCTGACAGCCCTGTCGACGGTGCAGCGTATACGCTGCGGCAACTGCTTAACCACACAGCCGGATTGCCGGATTACGGCACGCTGAAAGCCTATCACGACGCCGTCGCCGCCGGTGAGCAACCCTGGGATCGTCAAACATTGCTCAGTGCCGCCCTGGCTCAGGGTATGCTGTTTGCACCCGGCGAAGGCTGGTCCTATTCCAATGTAGGTTACATGCTGGTACGTGAGCAGATTGAAGCCGCGTCTGGCCTGGATCTTGCGCAACTTGTCGCAGAGATTATCTCAACACCACTCGGGCTTAACAGCATTTCTCTTGTCACCACACGCGAACAATTTGCCCAACTACACTGTGAGGCTGCCGGAAAGTACCATCCGGGCTGGGTGTATCATGGCTGTCTGGCAGGGAATGTGCGGGACGCCGCCCGATTATTGCACGGCTTATTCACCGGAAAACTCCTCAGCGCCGCATGGCTTGCCGAAATGCGGGTGACATATCCGCTCGGGGGCGCTCTTGAGGGCCGGCCGTGGACGGCATGCGGCTACGCGCTCGGATTGATGAAGGGCGCTATGGGAAAGGCCGGGCGCTCAGCCGGTCACTCCGGCGGCGGCCCGTCGTGTGTCAATGCGGTCTATCATTTCCCCGATCTCAGCGAACCGGTGAGCGGCGCCTGCTTTACTGACGGACATGACGAAGGGGAAGCCGAGACAGAACTCGTCAGACTTGTGCAAAACGTCAGATAAAGTGGGGAGGGTATTCAGACCTGGGGTTCATGACTGTAAATACACAGTTTATTGCCATCGGCATCGCGGAAATACGCGCCATAATAATCCGCATGGTAATGCGGGCGTAAACCCGGTGCCCCTTCGTCCGTTGCGCCATGGGCAATCGCGTATGCATAGATCCGGTCTACAGCCTGACGTGACGTTGCCAGTAAGGCCGCCTCCACTTTGTGCTAAATTACCCTTCATTCTTACCCGTATCCCCGAGGCAATATGTTTACTCCGCTCAACCGTACTACCCGTGAAATGAAGATCAATAATGTGGTGATGGTCACTAATGCATTGAAATCACTGGGCTCGGCGACAAAAGCGGATTTGGCGGTTGCCACCGGACTGAGTATTGCGACATGTGGCGCGGTGCTTAATGAACTGAGTCTGCGTCATGAAGTCATGGCGCTGGAAATGGAGGTTTCACGTGGCGGGCGTCCGGCGCAGCGCTATGCATATAACCCGGATTTCTTTTCCGTACTGAGCCTGTACGCGCAGGGCAGTGATGCGGCAGCGCAGATTATCTGGTCGGTAAATTCAGCCACAGGTGAAAGCCTGGCTCAGGGCGAGGTACGCTTTTTGCCGCTGACGCTGGCAAGGTTTTATCAGCAGATCGAATCCCTGCTGGCAGATTACCCGAATATCAAAGCGCTGGGCGTAGGATTGCCGGGTGTAGTGGTGAAAGGCACCGTTGCAACCTGTGATATCACTGCGTTTGCTGGCGTTGCCATTGAGCAACAGTTGCGTGAGCGGCTTGGTCTGTACGTGCAGGTCGATAATGACATGAACTACACCGCCTGGGGATTTTACCGCAGCAGTTGTGCGGGCGTTACCGCGCCGGTGGCCTACGTTTTTAAACCGGATGTCCCGTGTCTCGGATGTGGAATGGTGATTAATGGCCAGGTATTGCAGGGCGCGAGCCAGTTTGCCGGTGAGGTCTCCAATCTGCCGTTTGAACACATGAACACGCTGCCGGTCGCGGAGGAAATGGCCAAAGTGATTGTGTCACTGACGGCAATTATCAACCCGGCTACCATTGCGCTATCCGGCCCTAAAATCAGCACCGCGCTGATGCCGCAGCTGGCTGAACTTTGCCGGCAGTATATTCCTGTTCAACATATGCCTGAGCTGATTTACCGGCCTTCCATGCGTCAGGATTATCTGCGAGGCATCACTGAACTGACCTTGCATAATTATAATTTGCACGTCGCTTTCGGCGAGTGATCCGCATTGACTTTGTTTTGCAGGCATCTCTATACTGAGTAGTTATTAAAAGACTTTTAATAACTAATTTCTTGCCGGGAGAATCTGATGTCACTGTCATCTGAAATAGAAAGTCTGAACTCGCATGCCGGAAGCCCTGCCCGACGCATCGCTACGCGGGCGATTTTTTTTGTTACCGGTATGGCGATGGGGTTGTGGGCAGCGCTGGTGCCTTATGCGCAACTGCGTACGCATTCCGAAGCGGGTGATCTCGGCTTACTGCTGCTGTGCCTGGGCGCCGGATCACTGTTGTCGATGCTCGGTTCCGGGCGGATTATTGGCCGGTTCGGCTGCCGTGCGGTCATTGTAGCCGCTGTGGTGTTGTATTGCCTGATGTTACCGGTGCTGGCGGTTTTTAGTGATATCTGGCTGCTGGCGCTGAGCCTGTTTATTTTCGGTATGGGTATTGGCCTGGCGGATGTCGCGGTCAATGTGCAGGGAACGCTGGTCGAACAGGCCGCGGATAAACCGCTGATGTCCGGCTTTCACTGCCTGTGGAGCGTCGGCGGGATCGCCGGAGCCGGTGGCGGCGCGTTATTGCTCAGTGCGGGCATCACGCCGCTCGGCAGCACGTTTTTTGCCGTGGCGCTGGTTGTCATCGTGACCGCCTGGTCTTTTCGCGGCATGTTACCGTTTGGTGCGCATGAGGAAGAAGGGGCTGAGGGCAAACCCAAAGCGAGGCCGAATTTTCGTCTCGTGCTGATGGCCGTGATGGCGATGATTTGCTTTATGGCCGAAGGCGCGGTGCTCGACTGGGGCGGCGTGTTTCTGACCCGTGAACGCGGGCTGGCGCTGGAACATGCGGGCTGGGGTTTTGCGGTGTTTGCTGTCGCGATGTCGCTGATGCGCCTGACCGGCGATGTGATTGTCAGCGCATTGGGGCGTAAACGTATACTGGTGGCAGGCGGTATTCTGGGGATCGCAGGTTACCTGATGGTGGTACTGTTACCGGGCTGGATCCTGCCATTATGCGGTTTTGCGCTGGTCGGTATCGGGGCGGCAAATATCGTTCCGGTGCTGATTACGCTCGCCGGTCAGGAGAAAGTGATGCCGGTAAATATGTCTGTGGCGATGGTCGCGACGCTCGGGTATCTCGGCGTGCTGGGCGGGCCGGCGCTGATTGGTTTTATCGCGCATTTATCCAGTCTGTATGTGGCATTTTCAGCCGTGGCGGCTGCGTTCCTTATCATTACGTTCGGCGCATACAAACTGAAATATTGATTATTTTTTAAGACTGAAGATTTAGAACTGAGTGGCAAATTTGCCAGCTGGCGCCTGAACCCCGCCAGCCATCTTTTACTTTGACTGATAAACATCCGACCCTGTAAGGAACTGCAATGCCCGTAAAACTTATTGCCGTAGATATGGATGGCACCTTTCTGAACCCGCAACACGAATATAATAAAACCCGTTTTCGCGAGCAATATCAGCAACTGCTGGCACGCGAAATCAAGTTTGTGGTAGCCAGCGGCAATCAGTATTACCAGCTGAAATCTTTCTTTGATGATATCGATGAACAGATTGCCTACGTGGCGGAAGGCGGGGGGTATGTCGTCGACAAAAAAGAAGAAATTTACTGCGGCAAACTCGAACCTGAACAGGTCGCTGACGTTTTACACTGGATCAGCCGGACACCCGGCATTAACACTATCGTCTGTGGCAGAAATGGCGCGTATGTGCTGAACGGCACCGACGAAGCCTTTATCCGCCGGATGCGTCGTTACTATCACCGTCTGAGCAATGTGAGCGATTATGCCGAAATCAGCGACACAATTTTCAAATTCGCGCTGAGCTATAGGGAGGATGACGTTTATCCGCTGATGGGCGAAATTACCCGCCATTTGGGCAATATTGTTGCACCGGTTACCAGCGGACACGGCTCGGTGGATCTTATCATCAGCGGCAATCACAAAGCCTGCGGCCTGCAAAAAATCCAGAGAATCTATGGCATCCGCGATGAGGAAGTGCTGGCTTTCGGCGACAGCGGTAATGATCTCGAAATGCTCAGCTATTGCGGATTTGGTTTTGCAATGGAAAACGCCTCTGCACCGGCCAAAGCGGCCGCAAAATACACGGCACCATCAAACAGCGAAGAAGGTGTGCTGAAAGTTATCGATGATGTACTTAATGGCCGTGCGCCGTTTGCCTGAACGGCTGGAAAGGGAACAAAAGGCTGCCATGCAGCGGGCAGCCTTTCTGATTAACTTAAGGTACATAATCCGGCGGAACGTCGTTGCTGCCTGTCTGTGCCGGATAGTAGTCCGGTGGCACCTCTGGCTGCGTGTGAGATTGCAAACCATAATCATAGCGGGCATCGACCGGCACTTTATTGCCTTTGGCGTACATACATTGGGTGTACACCGTATCGTACTGGTCCTGCAAATTGCCACTGCTGACGCCTGCGCCGTTACTGCCCATGGCACTGCCGAGCAGTAAACCGCTGCCTGCGCCAACCAGCGCGCCCGCTCCGGCCTGATGAGACGCTGCGCCTAACAGAGCCCCTGCCGCAGCACCCACAACGGTGCCCGCTGCGGCAGTATTGACCGCGTTATTATTAGCCGTTTGCGCGCCGCCGTTAACACTGCTGTAGGCGTCACTCCGGCAGGCCATTTCATCCATACGGAACTGTTGATAATCTTTGCCGGTACCGGGTAACACCATCACACCGGGCCGGGAGGGAGAAGATACGCAGCCTGAAAGCGCTGCAGCCAGGGTAATAACCGCCAGCGGAGTGAACCTGTTCATGAAATTATCACCTGTTAACGCGGTGCGGAATCACCTACAACGACTTTCATCCAGCCGCGCGGGCAGCGCTGCACGTGCGGATAGTAGCCCGCAGGATTCTGGCAGTAATAGGCATAGTCAGGGGTTTTCTCAACATACGTCTGCGGTTGTGCAGGCGTGACGTAGACCACCGGCGGCGGCCCGTAATACACCGGCGGGGGCGGTCCCCAGGGGATACCGACAATAATACGCGGGCCTCCATACCCACCGTGATAATACCCATGCCCGTAGTAGCCGTAGGCAAACGATGCGAAACTGGCAGACATCAGGGTGCCGGCAGTCAACATCAGCAATAAGAGCCTTTTCATAAAAACCTCGAAGCGCAAGGATCGGATGCAGGGAGGGGCATAAATGCCATCACTCCTGAGGATAAAGGTACGCTGAGCTGAGGGAAAAGGTTGGCGGGAGATCAGGGGGATTCTGACAAGGTAACGCCAGCAATTGTGTACAAAAAATTCCTATGGAAAGATTGCTTTACGATTAAACCAGGAGGCGCGGGAATACGGGGAAAAACCACCAGATCCGGTCAAAAAACGAACCTGGCGGCAGATAGGATGTACGGTGAGATCAGATTTTTTTCCCGGCAGTAAAACGTCTGAACGCTTCAAGCGTTTCATCGCTGACGTGATGCTCAACGCCTTCTGCATCGAGGCGGGCGGTTTCGTGGCTGATTCCAAGTGCGATAAAAAATGCCTCTACGACGTTATGACGCTCACGATTTTCTGCTGCCAGCCGCTCACCTTCAGGCGTCAGGAAGGTACCGCGATAGGGCAACTGATGGACCAGTCCGGCATTGGCCAGTCGTTTGAGCGTTTTTGCAACGGTGGGCTGTGAAACCCCCAGACGCGCGGCCAAATCGACCTGACGTGCTTCGCCAAATTCACGAATTAAGTCTGAAATCAGCTCAACGTAATCGTCCATTAATTCCCGGCGATGCGCCTCGCGCACCTGTAAAAAACCCTGAGCGTGTTCTTCCACATCCAGTAATGGATTTATTTTTTTTTCTTTCACTACGCCTGCCTCTTTCTTGCTCAACGGTTTTTACCGCCGCCGCGGACATCACGACAACTCCGGCATTGTAAACCAAGTGCACACATCTACCAATTTCTGAAAACTTTGCCTTGGCTATGGAGTATAGCCTGTGCTATATCTGAATAATAAACCGGCGATTAATGCGCAGAGCGACAGGGGGAATTTCATGGAAAAAGGACAACGCATCTTAAAATTATTCAGCTATTCACCGTTTCGTTTGCGGCTCATGCTGGTTGGTATGATTGTGGCGCTGATTACCGGGAATGTGCAGGCGGCCGGAAAAGATAAAAAGAAGTTTACCGTCGTTACCACCTTCACGGTGATTCAGGATATTGCACAGAATGTTGCCGGTGATGCCGCCACGGTAGAGTCAATCACCAAACCTGGTGCGGAAATCCATGACTATCAGCCAACGCCACGCGACATTGTGAAAACACAGTCTGCGGATCTGATTCTGTGGAACGGCTTTAATCTCGAACGCTGGTTCGGTCGTTTCTTCGCGAATATCAAAAATGTACCTTCGGTGACTGTCACGGACGGTATCGCACCGCTGCCTATTCAGGAAGGGCCGTATGTCGGAAATCCAAACCCTCATGCCTGGATGTCCGCGAAAAATGCACTGATTTATATCGAAAATATCCGCGCAGCGCTGGTGAAATATGACCCGGATAACGCCGCCGTTTATAACCGCAATGCCAAAAATTACGCCGAAAAAATCAGCCTGCTCGATTCACCGCTGCGCGAACGTCTGGCGAAAATCCCGGCCGGTCAGCGCTGGCTGGTGACCAGTGAAGGCGCGTTCAGTTATCTGGCAAAAGATTATGAATTGAACGAGGCTTATCTGTGGCCGATTAACGCCGATGAGCAGGGTACGCCGCAGCAGGTGAAAAAAATCATCGATCTGGTGCGTCAGCAAAATATTCCGGTGGTCTTCAGTGAAAGTACCATCTCGGACAAACCGGCCCGGCAGGTCAGCAAAGAAACGGGAGCCAAATATGGCGGCGTGTTGTATGTCGATTCCCTGTCTGCCGCTGGGGGCCCGGTGCCGACCTACATTGATTTGCTGAAAGTCACGGCAGGCACCATCGCAAAAGGGTTCGGACAATGACTGACGACGCGCTGCATCTTCATGTTGATGATATTTCGGTGACCTACAATAACGGGCATACCGCGATTGAAAATGCCTCGTTCACGCTGCGCGGCGGATCTGTTTGTGCGCTGCTGGGCGTGAATGGTAGCGGTAAATCCACGCTGTTTAAAACCATCATGGGGATTATCCGCCCCACGCACGGACGGGTAACGCTTGATGGTCTCAGTGTGGCTACAGCGCTGAAACAAAACCTGATCGCGTATGTGCCGCAGTCCGAAGACGTGGACTGGAATTTTCCGGTGCTGGTGCGGGATGTGGTGATGATGGGACGCTATGGCAAAATGTCATTTTTGCGTATTCCCTCACAGGAAGATAAAAAACAGGCCGCTTCCGCACTGGCGCGTGTCGGGCTGACGGAACTTGCGCATCGCCAGATTGGCGAACTTTCCGGCGGCCAGAAAAAACGCGTTTTTCTGGCGCGTGCACTGGCGCAACAGGGGCGGGTGATGTTGCTTGATGAGCCCTTTACCGGCGTGGATATCAAAACTGAAAACGCCATCATCGAATTACTGCGACAACTGCGTGAGGAAGGGCATCTGATCCTGGTGTCGACGCATAATATCGCCAGCGTGCCGGATTTCTGCGACCGTGTGGTACTCATTAACCGCACGGTAATGGCTTCCGGTCCTCTGGAAACCACCTTTACTCATCAGAATCTCGAAAATACCTTTGGCGGCGCATTGCGCAATATTGGCTATTTAGTGTCACAGGAACCGGTGAGGCGGGTGGTATGACCGAACTGCTGCTTGAGCCGTTTCAGTATAACTACATGGTAAAAGCTATCTGGGTGAGTGCAGGTGTCGGCGCGGTATGTGCATTTTTATCGGCATATCTGATGCTCAAAGGTTGGTCGCTGATGGGCGATGCACTATCACATTCGGTGGTACCCGGTGTCGCGGGTGCTTATGCGCTGGGCTTTCCCTATGCCATCGGCGCGTTCGGCACCGGCATTCTGGCCGCGCTTTCCATGACTCTGCTGCGCCATTTCACCAAACTGCGGGAAGACGCCATCATCGGTTTCGTGTTCTCCACGTTTTTTGCCCTCGGCCTGTTACTGGTCTCGCTTAACCCGACAGCCGTCAACGTGCAGTCGATTCTGTTCGGCAATATCTTAGGGATTGATGACACCGATATTTTGCAGGTACAGATTATTGTTGGCGTTTCGCTGCTGGTGCTGTGTGTTATCTGGCGCGACTTGCTGGCGGTGTTTTTCGATGAGGCGCATGCTGTTTCTATCGGCCTTTCACCGCTGTGGCTGAAAGTGATTTTCTTCACCCTATTCAGTGCGTGCAGCGTGGCAGCGTTGCAAACCGTCGGTGCGATTTTAGTGATCGCCATGGTGATCACGCCAGGCGCAACGGCCTATCTGCTGTCGGATCGTTTCTCACATCTGCTGATTATTTCTGTATTTATCGGTGCGGTGACCAGTGCCGCCGGGGCATGGCTGAGTTATTTCCTCGATGGCGCCACCGGCGGGGTAATTGTCTGCCTGCAAACGACTGTTTTTTTGCTGGCGTTCTTGTTTGCGCCGAAACACGGCTGGCTGATTAACCATTTTCGTATTAAAAACCGGAGCCGCGCATGATGTCCTGGTTTGATGTGTTGACGGAACCGCTGAGCTTTGATTTTATGCAACGCGCGCTGCTGACGGCTGCGGCCACCAGTATCGTCTGCGCGATATTTTCCTGTTTTCTGGTGCTCAAAGGTTGGTCTCTGATGGGGGATGCCATTTCTCATGCAGTGCTTCCCGGTGTGGTGCTGGCGTATCTTGCAGGAATTCCGCTGGTGTTCGGCGCATTCGGTTCCGGTCTGTTTTGCGCCGTAGCGACGGGTTTTATTAAAGAACATTGTCGGGTAAAAGAAGATTCAGTCATGGGGATTGTCTTTTCCGGCATGTTTGCTGCCGGTCTGGTGCTGTTCTCACGGGTGAATACTGAACAGCATCTCAGCCATATTTTGTTCGGCAATGTGCTGGGTGTAACCGACAGTGAAATGCTGCAAACCCTGATCATCGCCGCTGTCGTCACGCTGGCGATTATTCTCAAATTTAAAGATCTGATGCTGTTTTGCTTTGATCCCGTTCAGGCGAAAGTCATCGGGTTACCGGTGCGTGTTTATCATTACGCGCTGTTGTGTATGCTGGCACTGACCATCGTTGCGGCGTTGCAGGCCGTCGGCGTCGTGCTGGTGGTGGCAATGCTGATCACCCCAGGTATTACGGCGTTTATGCTGTGTAAGACGTTATCAAAAATGCTGATGGTTTCTGTGACAGTGTCACTTATGGCGGCGATCTCAGGCACCTTTATCAGTTTCTATATTGATGCAGCGACCGGCCCGACGATCGTGCTGGCGCAGGCGATGATTTTCCTGCTGGCGCTGTCGGTGAATTTATTGCATAAATCGATAAAACCGCGTCAGGCCGCACCGAATGCATAGTCGCGTTCCGGCAGGTTTGCCATGCTGCACGCCACATTCCTTTTTTGAGAGATTCTGATGACACCTCAATTTGCCCCTGTCGAACTGGAAAAAGCTTACCGCCTGATCAACCACGGTGCGACCGCGCTGGTTTCTGCCCATCATGAGGGTGTGGATAACGTCATGTCTGCCTCCTGGGTATGCGGGCTGGATTTCAAACCGGCGAAACTGATGGTGGTGATCGACAAAATTGCGCGCACACGCGAGCTTATCGAAGAAAGCGGCTATTTTGTGATTCAGGTACCAACCGTCGCGCAGTTGCAGATGACTTACGATCTGGGTAATCGCACATTGAGAACTGATCCGGATAAACTGCAACATTGCGGTACCCGGTTATTCCGCATGGAAGATCACGGCGATTTACCGTTTGTCGCGGGGTGCACCGCGTGGCTGGCCTGCCGGGTAATCCCTGAACCGCACAACCAGCAGGCACATGATTTATTCATCGGCGAGATTGTCGGTGCATGGGCCGATACCCGGGTCTTCAAAGACGGCCACTGGCATTTCGAAGATGCCGGGTCTTCCCTGCGCAGCCTGCATTACATTGCCGGTGGTCAGTTCTACGCCACCGGTGAACCGCTGAACGCGAAGACTGATTTGAAGTAAAAGTTAAAAACTTAAGGATGGGCACGGCGAAGCCGGAGATTTCGAACTGAACGGGCCGGCAGATATTTTTGGTTCTGAGCCGAAAAATGTGGCGATGTTTTATGCCAGCCGTGCCCGTTCTGAGCGCTATTTATTACGCTGCAAATGGTAATCCACATGGTATTCGTTGGCGTTTCTGATCATCACAGAGTAGTTGATGTAATCACCGGTGTCGCTGTAGGACAGCGATGTCAGGCGCAGCAACGGCGTGCCTTCGGCGACGTGTAATAAGGTGGCGACAGTGCTGTCCGCAAGAACCGGGCTGAAGCTTTCGTAATTCCCCGCGATACAGATATGGCATTCATCTTCAATATACGAAAATTTTGAGCCTTCCAGATGTGCCACTGAAAGATTGCTAAATAACCGGCCTGGCATGTAGCTGTCTTCGAGTACCAGCGGTTTTCCCCCGACCGAGCGCAGGCGGCGTGAATAATAAATACGTTCGTCAGTTTTCATCCGCAGCTGGCTGGCGATGGCCGGTGGCGCGCCCATGATCTTAAACTCCAATACCTCACTCACCGTCGGACGACCCAGTTGTTTCATCAGCTCTGAGAAACCCATCAGCCCACGGGTTTCATGCTGGACATCTTTCTGTGCGACGAAGGTTCCGCTGCCATGACAACGACGTACCAGTTTCCATTCGATCAGCAAATCCACCGCTTTTCGCAGTGTCATTCGCGAGACACCCAATTCGGCGGCCAGCTTTTTTTCACTGGGTAATGCGTCGCCGATATTAAAATCGACAGAATTGATGCGAATTCTCAGACGTTCAGCGAGCATTTTGTAGATCACTGGCAGACCTCTTTATCGATGAGTGAATCCTTATAACTGCGTCCGTAAAACCGGTTACTGCCCTGTAAATTCTCGGTTTCTTATGCCCCGGGCTCAGATTGTCCTTGCCCCGTCATTTGGCGTGTCTGGAAATTGCCTCAAAAGTAGACCACTTGATCGGCAGAAAAAGCATGAATGCGATCACGAAATGATTAATCACTCTGCGAAGTTATTTTTCATTATTCCTACTCTCTGATCAGAAAATAAAAACATGTCTGAAAGTGTTCCAATAATAAACTCTGATCCGGAAGTAATATAAGGAATATATATGCTCAGTCAAATTCAACGTTTTGGCGGTGCGATGTTTACACCTGTCTTATTGTTTCCATTCGCAGGAATGGTCGTGGGTATCGCGATTATGCTTCAGAATCCGATGTTCGTCGGCGAAACGCTCACCGCACCGGATAATCTCTTTGCACAAATTATTCATATTATTGAAGAAGGAGGATGGACAGTATTCCGCAACATGCCGCTGATCTTCGCAGCCGGTCTGCCTATCGGGCTGGCGAAACATGCACAAGGCCGCGCCTGCCTGGCGGCACTGGTCAGTTTTATGACCTGGAATTATTTAATTAATGCTATGGGATTAACCTGGGGAAATTATTTCGGTGTTAATTTTAATCTTGAGCCCGGGGGGCAAAGTGGTCTGGCGATGATTGCCGGAATTAAAACCCTTGATACCAGTATTATTGGGGCGATAGTTATTTCCGGGATTGTCACTTCGCTGCACAATCATTTTTTTGATAAACAACTTCCTGTCTTTCTCGGTATTTTTCAGGGCAGTTCATTCGTGGTCATTGTCGGCTTTCTGCTAATGATACCCTGCGCATGGCTGACCCTGCTGGTATGGCCAAAAGTGCAGACAGGTATTCTCTCGATGCAACATTTTATGCTGGTGTCCGGTTCGCTCGGCGTATGGGTTTATACCTTCCTTGAACGTATTCTGATCCCGACCGGCTTGCATCACTTCGTCTACGGTCCGTTTGTTTTCGGTCCGGCAGCGGTCGAGGGTGGGATCCAGGTTTACTGGGCAGAGCATCTGCAGGCATTCAGCCAGAGCACTGAGCCGCTGAAAACGTTATTCCCGCAAGGCGGTTTTGCGCTGCATGGTAACTCTAAAGTTTTTGGCTCGGTGGGTATTGCGATGGCGATCTATGCCACAGCCGCGCCGGAAAATCGCGTCAAGGTCGCGGGGCTGCTGATCCCGGCGGCGCTGACCGCAGTGCTGGTCGGTATTACCGAGCCACTGGAATTCACCTTTCTGTTTATCTCACCGCTGCTGTTTGCCGTTCACGCGCTCCTTGCCGCCACCGTTGCCACGCTGATGTTCATGGCGGGCGTTGTCGGCAATATGGGCGGTGGTCTGCTGGATCAGTTCCTGCCGCAAAACTGGATCCCGATGTATCACAATCATGCCTCGATGATGTTCACCCAGATCGGTATCGGTCTGGTGTTCACCGGTGTCTGGTTCCTGGTGTTCCGCACGCTGATCCTGCGTTTAAACCTGAAAACGCCGGGACGTGAAGACAGCGAAATCAAGCTCTACAGCAAAGCCGATTATCAGGCAAAGAAAAATCCGGCAGGCGAGCCGCCGGTGCCGTCTTCCCTACAAGGCCAGGCTGCAGGTTATCTGCAGGCCCTCGGCGGCAACAGCAACATTCTTGACCTCAACAATTGCGCGACACGGTTGCGTATCACTCTCGAAGATATGGCGCTGACGCAAAGTGATGACATCTTCAAAGCCCTCGGTGCACACGGTGTAGTGCGGCGCGGCAACGCCATTCAGATCATCGTGGGTCTGCACGTTCCGCAGGTGCGGGACCAGATAGAAACGCTGATGAGCCAGGAGGCTCTCGCAAAATCATCCTTATCCGGGGCGCGTTCCCCGACAGAAACATCCATTACGGAGGCAGTATGATGAAGAAATTTTCAGTGGTTGTGGCAGGCGGTGGCAGCACATTTACGCCGGGTATTGTGTTGATGTTATTGCAGCATCAGGAACGCTTCCCGCTGCGGGCCATCAAGTTTTATGACAACGACGGCGCACGTCAGGAGACTATCGCCGAAGCGTGCAAAGTGATCCTCAGGGAGCAGGCTCCGGAGATAGAATTCAGCTATACCACTGACCCGAAAACGGCATTTACCGATGTGGATTTCGTCATGGCACATATCCGGGTCGGTAAATATCCGATGCGTGAAAAGGACGAAAAAATCCCCCTTCGCCATGGTGTTGTGGGGCAGGAAACCTGCGGGCCGGGCGGGATTGCCTATGGTATGCGCTCTATCGGCGGTGTGCTGGAAATCGTCGATTATATGGAGAAATACTCGCCGGACGCGTGGATGCTCAATTATTCGAATCCGGCGGCCATCGTGGCGGAAGCGACGCGCAGATTACGTCCGCACGCTAAGATCCTTAACATTTGCGATATGCCAATCGGCATTGAAGGGCGCATGGCGCAGATTGCAGGGCTTAAATCCCGCAAAGAGATGCGTGTACGTTATTACGGTCTGAATCACTTCGGCTGGTGGACATTGGTTGAAGACGCACATGGCAACGATCTGATGCCTAAAATCCGCGAACATGTGGCAAAATACGGCTATGTGCCCTCTGCCGATGAACCGGGCGTAGAAGCCAGCTGGAATGATACTTTTGCCAAAGCCAAAGATGTCTGGGCGCTGGATCCTTCCACTTTCCCGAATACGTACCTGAAATATTACCTGTTCCCTGATTACGTGGTAGCACATTCCAATCCTGAACACACCCGTGCTAATGAGGTGATGGAGCATCGTGAAAAACACGTGTTCAGCTCTTGTGCCGCCATTACCAAAGCGGGTGAGTCCTCCGCTGGTGAACTTGAAATTGACGAACATGCTTCTTACATCGTTGATCTGGCGACGGCCATCGCCTTCAATACGCAGGAAAGAATGTTGCTGATTGTGCCGAATCAGGGAGCTATCAACAATATTGACCCGGAAGCGATGGTGGAAATTCCGTGCCTGGTCGGCAGCAACGGTCCGGAACCGCTGACGGTCGGTAAAATCCCGTTGTTCCAGCAGGGTCTGATGAGCCAGCAGGTGGCTGTCGAAAAACTGGTGGTTGAAGCGTGGGTTGAAAAATCCTACCTGAAACTGTGGCAGGCGATCACGCTGTCGAAAACCGTGCCAAGTGCGTCCGTAGCCAAAGCCATTCTCGATGATCTGATCGCAGCCAATAAAGACTACTGGCCTGACCTGAAATAGCAGAAGGATTGCTTTAGTGAATGGCGCCACCTTCGGGGAGCGCCATTTTTATTTGCAATTCGCAGTCAAAATGCCGTCAGCACACCCGTATTCAGCCTGACAGACGTTATTTGTCACCACCATTTCACTGCGGAATCCTGATTACTTTAGCGGTTAGCGTGCTGTTCAGGGGCCGGTAAGTCCGCAAATTCAGACCGCCTTAACGATACACCGGCAGCATATTTACACTCGATAATATATGCACCACCGCATTTATCATGCCGAACAGCAGCACGAGCACAATCATTTTATTGCCGCCCCACACGCGGTAGAGCGGGCTGCCGAAACGCTGCCGTGATGCCCGCGCCATCAGGGCCGGAACAATCACTGCCCAGACTGTGGCGGCGAGACCGGCAAAACCAATCGCGTAAATGAAACCATCCGGGTAGATCACGCCGCCAATGACCGGCGGCACAAAGGTGACCAGCGCGGTTTTAAAACGGCCGGTACGGCTGTCGTCGAATTTGAAAAGGTCAGCCAGATAGTCAAATAATCCCAGTGTAACGCCCAGGAATGAACAGGCTACGGCGAAGTTGGAAAAAATCGTCAGCAGCAAATCCAGCCCTGCGCTGTTGAGGATCTGACTCAGCGATTGCACCAGTACATCAATATTGCCACCACGTTCGGTTATATCAGTAAATGCCGGGCGCGGAATGTTACCCATCGTGCCCAGCATCCAGATGACATATAACCCAAGCGCCATCAGCGTGCCCAGCAACAGGCATTTTTTGATGATATGCGGGTTTTTACCGTAATACTTCATCAGACTCGGTACGTTGCCGTGATAGCCAAACGAGGCCAGGCAAAACGGCAGCGTCGCCAGCACATATGGCGCGTAACTTGGGTTCAGCTCAACGCTGTTTAGCAAATTTACCGGTTTGATGTGCCACAGCAGGCTGCCAAATGTCAGGAAGAAAGCAATGATTTTGGCGCCCAGCACAATGGCGGTCATGCGGCTCACCGCACGGGTGCTGATCCAGACAATGAAGGCAACCGCCAGCGCGGTCAGCAGTCCGCCAAGACGGGGCGAAAAGCTCACTGACATCTCCCGCAACGTATGCTGAATCACTGAGCCGCTGGCAGAAATATACGCGTAAGTCAGAATATACAGCACGAAAGCGATAGTGATGCCATTCAGCCGGTTCCAGTTTTTCCCCAGCAAATCGCCGGTGACAGTATGAAAACTCGAACCTGTCGGATAGTTAAGATTCGCTTCGAGGATCATCAGGCCGGAGTGCAGCATACAGAACCAGGTAACAATCAGTGCAGCCACTGACCAGAAAAACCAGGCCCCGGACATCACCACCGGCAAAGAAAACATCCCTGCACCGATGATAGTTCCACCGATAATCATTGCGCCGCCCCATACAGAATGTTGCGGGGTGGTCACGGAAAGCGTCGCCATAGTGCGTATCCTCGCGTGGCTTTTATCACGATTCGTCAAATGAATTGCTGTAAAAGATGTGGTATGAAAAGTGACCGAATATCGCGCATTTGTGCTGCGATTAAGGCCCTGAGCGCAGCAATATAGTGGATTTACAGGGAGAAGTACACTGTTGAACTAGTTTACTGATACAAGGTGGATGATATGGCGGTCAGCATGCCGGGGAGGGCGGTAGATGTTTACACGAGATTATTTAAATTCGACTTTTTGGTTGCATGCCTCATCAAAATCTTTGGTATAGGTCACAGATTGCATTATGTTTTCTTATATGGCACGTCTTAAAAAACCTGTTCGTAAATACAGGGTTGACAGACGATTTTTAGCGAGTAAATTAGAACTCAGCACCAGAGAGAAATGGAATGAAAATTTTATTTCGCGGTGCATTTAGCAAGTTGATAAACTTGCCAGTAACGAGATGCGATAAAGGCCACGAAGTATTTTAGTTTGGGTGATTCAATACCGGATTTAATTAAAATCCGTGAGATGATGCTTTAAGGCCACGCAGTACAGCTGTACGATCGCATGATGTGGAAGAAAACGCGATGATGTAACGCCTTGTTAGTCAGAGTAATGTTCGCGATTTGGGTACGTTAAGTCTGAAATCGAGAATGTCGCGACGAAAGTAAGGTCACGCATCAAAGAGTATATATCGCGAGGGTGATGTACTCATTTATCCCGACTGAAAACCGGTATGGATGAAATGAACAGGATATCGATGTTATTCCACAAAATTATAGGAGGATAGCGTTACCTGGCTTCAAAATATATCCTGTGAAAATATGTGCATCTTTAGAAGTTGTAATATGCAATTAAGTTGATGAATGTTAAATATTAATTTGGTAGTACCTTAAAAGCCCCGGTTTAACGACTGGGGCTTTTACATTTTAAGTATCAGATTTCTTTACTTCCCGCTGATTGCCCCTTCCAGAATGGCTTCCGCACCCAGACAAACGAGGAAACAGACCAGGGTAGTCTCTCGTTTTGCCGAGGCGGCAGGCAACGCACTTTCCTCATCGCTGATCGCATCACCTTTTGACAGACTGACGTCCGCAATGCTGATTTCGCCATCCATGACATACAACCATTGTGCAAATCCCGCATGTGCCGGAATCTCCGTGGTACTGTTTTCATCCATACGGATATCATAAATATAGACCGCCTGTCGGATTTCAAGTGGAGATTCAATCCCTTCCGGCGCGGCCAGCAGCGTCCATTCGTTTTGCTTAACGCCGTCCGGGCGCTCCATAAACTGCACGCGGCCTTCGAGGTCTGCCTTGCGCGGACGAATAAAAATCTGCAACATTTCAGCCGGTACCAGCGGCGTGGATTCCTCATGCCAGAAGCTTTCTCCGGCATTCATCATCATCAGTTTTTTCGGCGAAAGCGAGACACGATGACCGGCAGAATCTTCATGTACCATCGACCCGCGCCACATATAGCTGAAAATTTCATCGTTGGTATGCTCATGCATTTTCACCAGCGTACCCAGTTCCAGATTGGCATGATCGATAACACTTAGCGGCCCGAACGCCTCATCGCTATTTTCTGGCACTATTTTCCCGGGACGCATACGGCGGATGCGGAACGGACCGTATTCGAAAGTGGTTTTAGGTTCAGCACGTAAAACGTTAAACATAATATCTCCGGCAGGAACAGGTATGCGTTGTGTCAGTAAAAATAAATATTCTGTTGCTTAACATAGGTCTTTAAAGCAGATCCAGCAACGCATTCAGTTCAGCAATCTGTTGTTGCCACTGGCGTTGCAGTTCCGGTTTCTGGTGCTTTGGCTTTCGCGCCAGGTCATTTTCCAGTTTATTTTCCAGATCCGTCAGTCGCGTCAGCAGTTGTTCCTCTTCTGCATCCTGAATCGCCACGTCTGCCCGCATAACTTCAGACACCGGCGTGTGGGCAGGCGGAGCGCTGCCCGCCAGGATGGCATACACCGGTGCGGGTGAATGCCATTCTTCCAGACGCTGCTGATCTATCAGCCAGAAGCGGTTACAACTTTGCTCGATCAACGTCCTGTCATGGGAAACCATCAGCACTGCACCGCTGAAGGTTTTCAGCGTTTCTGCCAGTTCCTCTTTGCCTTCCAGATCGAGATGATTGGTCGGCTCATCAAGTAACAAAAGGGAATAGTTTGCCAGCGTCAGGCCGATAAATAGCAGACGTGACCGTTCGCCACCGCTAAGTGTGCTCACTTTTTGCTGATGACGGATATACGGAAATCCCGCCCCGATCAGCGCCATTTTTCGCTGTTCTTCGGTCAGCGGCGCGAAACGTGCCAGTGCAGCAGAAAGCGAATCGTTATCCTGCAACTGATGCTGGTTTTGATCGTAATACCCTATCCGTACACGCGGGTGGAAAACCACACCACTGGCTGCGGTTTCCGGGTGAATAAAAGCCTGCCATACGCTGTGCAGAAGGGATGATTTACCGCAGCCGTTACGCCCGACCAGCGCGATGCGGTCGCCACTTTTTACCCGCATTTCGTCAAGAGTAAACAGCACGGGTGCATCAGCTGCCGGCCGCACCAGCAAGTCAGAAAGTGCCAGCACGCGATCCGCCGCCAGCACCTCTCCGGTCAGTCGCAGTTTCCACTGACTGCCTGCGGTGACATCGGTCTGATCTTCCTTCATGCGCACCACATGTTTTTCCATTTGCTTGGCTTTACGCGCCAGCCCTTCGTTGTCGTAAACGCTGCCCCATATAGCCAGACGTTTGGCGCTGAGCGTCACACGGTCAATTTCCTTTTGTTCGGCCTTGCGGCGCAGCGCGTCTGCCATGTCTTTTTCTTCCAGCGCCTGTCGTGCCTTAGTACAGGGCAGGCGGATAAATTGCAGCGTTTTATCGCGCAGGATCCAGGTGGCGTTGGTTACGCTGTCCAACAGGCTGCGGTCATGGGAGACCAGCACGAAGCTGCCCGTCCAGTTTTTCAGAAACTGTTCCAGCCACAGTAATGTCGGCAAATCCAGATGATTACTCGGTTCATCGAGCAGCAGTAAATCTGGCTGGCGGATCAGTGCCCTCGCCAGCAACAGTCGGGTATGCTGGCCGCCGCTGAGCGTGCCCGCCGTCAGTTCCCAGGCATTCTCGTCAAAACCAAGATTCGAAAGCAGCACCTGCGCCTGCCAGACTTCAGGCTGATGCAAGCCGCCGGGGAGATGATCAAGCACCGATTCCAGCAGGGTGCAATCATTGAGTCCGGCAGGAAGTTGTTGTTCGACGCGCGCCATCAGGCAATGATTCGCCAGCGTCGAAGTGCCGGAGGAGGCCGCCAGTTCGCCGCTGAGAATTTTCAGTAGGGTGCTTTTACCGCAGCCGTTATGGCCGATGAGACCTATGCGGTCGCCTTTTTTCAGGCCAAAGGAAATGTCAGCCAGCAACGGGCCAAAGGCATTATCGAAAGATAAAGATTGTGCAGATAATAAAGTTGTCATGATGCTTACTCAGGTTTTCAGGCGCAAAAGTGCCTATCGTCAAAAAAGCGGACGATAACCGGTAAGCCGGAGGGAAGTACTCAGGGTGTCAGTTAGCTTCGCTCAAGCCGGTTATCGCAGCAAGGTGCCGGAAATGCCTGAGCAATGACGATCGCTAAGAACGAGTGAAATTAAAAAAACTTCACGGGTCAGCATGGCAATCCTCCTTATATAACGTTGATGAATGAATAAGCTGATTATATTGAGAATTATTGAATTATTCCAGTTTTGACAATCCCGCACCGCGTTTACGGTGTGAGCACCTCATTTTCCAGTTTCTGCCGTTGACGCAGGCCCGGGAACCACGTCATCCACAATCCGACCACGATCAGCGTGCCGATACCGCCAATGGCTGCAGCGGGAACCGCGCCTGCCCAGGCAGCCAGCAGACCGGATTCAAATTCACCGAGTTGATTTGAGGTATTGATGAAGATGGAATTCACCGCACTGACGCGCCCGCGCATGTCGTCCGGTGTGTCGAGCTGCACCAGGGCACCGCGGATCACCATGCTGATCATGTCGAAACCGCCGAGAGCGAACAGTGCAAGCATTGATAACCAGAGCGAGGTGGAAAACGCAAAGACCAGCGTGGCGGCACCAAACCCTGCAACCGCAGCGAACATAATCTTCCCGACATTACGGTTGAGTGCGCGGTGGCTTAGCCAGAACCCGACGATCAAACCGCCGACCGCCGGTGCGCCGCGCAATAGGCCTAATCCCCACGGACCGGTATGCAGAATGTCGTGAGCGAAAATTGGCAGCAGGGCTGTTGCGCCACCGAGTAAAACGGCGAACAGATCGAGCGAAATCACACCCAGCACATCCGGTCGGGCGCGGATAAAGCCAATGCCCGCAAACAACGTTTTGAAGGTTGCCGGAACACGGCGCGGCGGAGCCTGTTCATAGCGTAAACGGCTGACCATCATGATAGATAGCAGATACAGGCAGGCGCATACGCTATAGGCCACGCCCGCTCCCGCAACATACAAAAAGCCGCCGAGCGCCGGGCCGACCATCGACGCAGCTTGTCCGGAAACGCTGGTGGCGGCCATGGCGCGGGCCAGCAAATTCGGTGGCACCAGTGCGGGTAACATCGACTGCAAGGACGGAGCTTCCATGGCTTTAGCGGTGGAAATCACAAAAATCAGGCTGAGCACGATCACTTCATTGACATGATGCGTCAGTGTCAGATAAGCCAGTGCACCAATCGCTACCCATTCGGCGATTTGCCCGAGCAGCACCACGCGGCGGCGGTCAAACTGATCAGCCACGTGACCGGCGACCAGCGCCAGCGCAACGGAGGGTAAAAATTGCACCAGTCCGATCAGCCCGAGATCAAATGCGCGGCCGGTGATCGAGTAAATCTGCCAGCTCACCACAATGGAGAGCATCTGAAAACCAAAGCTGGATGCGGCACGGGCAATCCAGAAAGCCACAAATGAACGGTGCTGTAACAGCGAATCCGAATTAACGGAAGAAGCAGACATGACAAATCCCTGAATATGAAAGATGCCGTGTCTGCGGTCGGTAACGACTCGTTAGCCCGGCAATTATTTTATGAACAAATAATTAACAAACAATCTGAGTTGTATATTTATCACAAAAAATTCAGCAAATCTTCATCTCACATTGTGAAGAAACTATGCAATACGCGCGCTAAAACTCCCGGCTGTTCTTCTGCAATGAAATGGCCGCTGTGAGGGATGATGATGCCGGTTACATTTTCGGCGAAAGCGCGCAGGGGAATCGCCATGTCCGGGATTGACCCCTGGTCGGCGCTGACCACCAGTACCGGCATTTTTAATTTTCCGTGACGGTTCAGTTCGCGGTTCTGTTCAGCCGATTCTGTGACTGACCGGTAATACGCCAGTCCGGCACGCAGGCCGCCACTTTTCAGGAACGTGCGCAGATATTCGCTGATATCGTCGTCAGTAAAAGCATCCGGCGCGGCAGTTTTACGGCGTAAAAACCAGTCGAGATACACCCGTTCATTACCGGCGATCAGCGCTTCAGGCAGATCAGGCAATGTGTGGAAAGCAAAATGCCAGGTTTTCCACGATTTGTCAGGTGTAACGGGCAGCGCGTCCGGCAAGGTGATCCCGGGGATCCCTGCGTCCAGCAGTGCAAGCCGCTGCACTTCCCCGCCATACATCGCGGCATAGGGATACGCCACCCACGCACCGACATCATGTGCTGCCAGCGAATAATGCTTGTGACCGAGAAGCTGCATTAATCCGTGGGTTTTCTGCGCCAGGCTGCGTGTGTCGTAACCGGTCTGCGGCCGGTCCGAATCGCCCTGTCCGGGCAGGTCCGGTGCCACCAGCCAGTAATCTTTTGCAAGCAATTTCATCACATTGCGCCACGCGTACCAGGTTTGTGGAAAACCCGCCAGGAGCAACAATACTTTGCCTTCCGGATTTCCGCCGCTGACATAATGCAGCCGTACACCGTCGACGGTGGCGTAACGATGCGTAAAACCGGAAAGGCTAGGGTCAGCGGCAGCAAAAGGCGCGGCAGTTATCACCGCGGACGGGACGATATCAGTCATAATAAGTTTCCTTAACGTCAGTGGATTAAAAATATAATTAGGAAATGATTGATTCCTAAATGGGGAAAAATTTTTAATCGAGGATTTTTAGTGCCAGTTTCAGCGTAGCTTCGCTGGCTTCATTGTTTTCAACTTTACCGGCGACACGCATGCCTAAAACGATCCATAACATCAGGGACGAGGCGGCCTGCGCATCAATGCCCGGCGGGACAGAACCGTCCTGCTGGCCCCGTTCAATGAGGGAGGCCAGGAACAATTTGTTGCGCATAATGGCCTGACGCACCAGTGTGGCGAGTTCTTCATCCAGCGTGAGTAATCCGACGGTACTGCCGACAACCAGACATCCGCGACGGCCTTCAATTTCATGGGAAGAACGCAGGTAAAAGCGCAGCACCTCGGCAATGCATTCACGGCCGGTGGCGACACGCTCAATTTGCTGGCGTAACTGTGTATTGCGCAGCGAGGTGTAGCGTTCAAATACAGTGAGAAACAGGGTGCGCTTATCGCTGAAGGCTTTGTAAATGCTGCCTGCAGTGAGATTCATGGCCTGACTCAGATCACTGATGGATGCCGCATGAAAGCCTTTTTCACGAAACACCGTCATGGCGTTATCCAGTGCAAGTTCAGTGTCGAATTCACGTGGACGACCGCGATCCTTCGGGCAGGAAGATGTCATAAAAAAACCACCATTAGGAAGCGTTTATTTCCTAATGGTGGCATTAACACAAAAACCGATCAAGCCGTTTGTCAGCTCAAACCCTTTTTACCAGCGCAATTCACGGCCTGAATACTCAACAAAATGATGGCCGCCTTTGCCGCGCCAGGCATCGAACTGATCGACAATGCCGGTGGCACTTTCAGTGATGGTCAGTGTGGCATTTTCACCGCCCATATCAGTCTGTACCCAGCCCGGATGCACGGAAAGCAGAGTCAGTTCTTGTTTTTCGATCTGTTGATACAACCCGCGTGTCAGCATATTCAGTGCGGCTTTACTGGCGGAATAAAGCGGATAAGTCGCCGCTTCATTTTCATTGAGGCTCGACAGTTCAGAGGTCATCAGCGCCAGAACACCGGTGCGGTGGTTCAGGAAAGGCAGTAATTCACCGGCGCAACGGACCGGGGAAATAGCATTAGTCAAAAACAGCTGAATAATTTCTTCATCGCTGGCCTGATGAATATGCTGATGATCCGGGCCAAAGATGCCTGCATTCACAAAAATTAAATCAAAATGGCTGTCTGAAAGTGCGTCTTTCACCGCCTGTCGTGCTTCGGATTTATTAATATCCAGTTTTACCCATTCAACAGACGCCGGGGTTTTGGCCGGAACGGCATCACGCGTGGTGGCGGTTACCTGCCAGCCGCGTTTTGCGAGGACCTCGACCACACCCAGACCGATACCGCGTGATGCGCCGATGATTAATGCCTTCTTAGAGTCAGTCATATTCATCCTTTAATAATCAATGCGTTAATGTGAATTTATTGTTTCCATTTAATGCGCGAAATCTCTTCAGTATTGCAGGCAGTATGAGCCAGCATAGCGGGTGCAACAATGGGCTGGAGTCTGATTTTGCCCGGATTACATAACGTGGCTTAATGGATAAATTCGTCACGCCTTGCCGGAGTCTGGCTTAAACCGATGCCTTTACAACGAATGACAGCACGACAGGGGGGAATTAATGAGGTACAAATAATTCTTTCAGCTACGGCGTGTCTTCGGACATATAAGTTGTCCTGTAAATCAGTTGTGCAGTTGTGAACTTCCGAACTCATGTCAAAGGTGAATAAAAGTATGATCGCCATAAAATGGGTAAGTTTCGGGTTTGTTTTGGTTTTATTGCTATCTTTCGGATACAGCTACGCCAAAGCGACACAAACCCGGGCAGAACCCGCCGGCCAGAGCTGGTCAACGGCACGACGCACTTCGGCCGGTATTGCCCCGGATCCCTCCAGACTCAAAAACATCGCCATTATCCAGATTTATGCCGCACCGACCTATGGCTGGCGCGGGCTGGTGGCGGTTCATCCGTGGATAATTTATAAACGTGAAGGGGAGACGGAATTTACCCGCTATGACGTAATCAGCTGGGGCAGCACTGACGTAGTGCGCCGAAATTACGCGATTGCAGACGGATATTGGTTTGGCTCGCAGCCACGCATACTGGTTGATCACCGTGGTGCGCAGGCGCAAATGATGATCCCAAAAATAGAAGCGGCAATCAAAAGCTATCCGTATCCGCATACCTATCATGCGTGGCCGGGCCCAAACAGCAATACCTTTATGGCGCACATCGGGCGCGTAGTGCCGGAGCTGGCGCTTGATCTTCCTTCCAATGCGATCGGCAAAGATTACCGCGGGATCACGAATCCGATCGGTTTACCGCCATCGGGGCGCGGCGTGCAGGTCTCTTTACTGGGGGTATTGGGCGTGACGCTCGGTGTGGAAGAGGGACTTGAAATCAATGTGTTAGGATTGAATTTAGGTATTGATGTGAAGGATCCGGCACTGCGTTTGCCGTTTGTCGGGCGTGTAGGTTTCGATAATCCGGGAAAAGCGGAACTTTAACGGTGTCATTACGAAACAGGCCGGCATGGAGATACCGGCCACACATACATCAGAATGACGAATGCTTATAAGACCGGTATTCCGGTTTCCAGAACTCGGCATTAAGACGGCTTTGTAATTCCTCCTCTGTAACGTTCGCCGCCACGCCTTCCTGTTGTGCGACGCGGGCAACTTCTGCGGCAATGACTTTAGACACATGCTGAATATCGGCAATAGCCGGTAATAATGAGCCTTTGCCTGTCGTCGCCAGCGGAGAAAGGCTGGCCAGAGCCTGACTGGCGGCCAGCAACATGCCATCGGTCACACGGCGTGCTCCACAAGCCAGAATGCCTAATCCCAGCCCCGGGAAAATGTAAGCGTTGTTGCATTGCGGGATCGGGTAAGTGTGAGCCTGATAATGTACCGGTGCGAACGGGCTGCCTGTCGCCATCAGCGCGGCACCTTCAGTCCAGGCGATGACATCCTGTGGCCGTGCTTCTGCGCGGGAAGTCGGGTTCGAGAGCGGCATGATGATAGGGTGAGGACAGTTGTGGTGCATCTCACGGATAATCTCTTCGGTAAATAATCCCGGTTGCCCGGACACGCCAATCAGAATGGTCGGTTTGGAATGGTGCACCACGTCCTGCAACGAGATATTCTGGCTATCCACATTCCAGTGAGTGATTTTATCTTTATCTGTCACCAGCTTGCGCTGAAAATCGAGCAAATTCGGCATGTCATCTGTCAGCAGGCCAAAGCGATCCACCATGAAAACCTGGCTACGCGCTTCGTCTTCTGTCGCCCCCTCTGCCACCATCTGTGCGATGATTTTCTCAGCGATACCGCAACCGGCAGAGCCTGCGCCAAGGAAGGTCACACGGTGATCACGCAGTTGGGTGCCTGCGGCATGACTGGCAGCAATCAGACAGCCCAGCGTGACCGCGGCGGTGCCTTGAATATCATCATTGAAACAGCACAACTCCTCACGGTAGCGCTCCAGAAGTGGCATGGCATTGGTCTGTGCGAAGTCTTCGAACTGGAGGAGCACATCCGGCCAACGGGTCTTTATCGCCTGAATGAACATATCTATAAATTCATTATATTCGCCGTCGGTAATACGCGGATGGCGCCAGCCCATGTACAGCGGGTCATCGAGTCGCCGGGCGTTATTGGTCCCGACATCAAGCATGATTGGCAGTGTATTTGCCGGGTTGATGCCCCCACAGGAAGTGTAAAGCGAAAGCTTGCCGATAGGGATCCCCATACCGCCAATCCCCTGATCGCCCAGTCCAAGGATACGCTCACCGTCAGTGACGACGATCACCCGGATGTCGTTTTTGGAGAAATTTTGCAGCATTTCGTCGATATGAGCGCGGTCAGGGTAAGAGATGAACAGACCCCGCGCGCGGCGGTAGATATCTGAAAAGTGCTCACAGGCTTCGCCGACCGTCGGGGTGTAGATAATCGGCAGCATTTCTTCCAGATGTGAATTCACCAGGTTATAGAACAATGTTTCATTAGTATCCTGGATATTACGCAGATAAACGTGCCTGGAAATATCGCGTTTAAAATCACAAAACTGGGAATATGCCCGGTCGGTCTGTTCGCTGATGGTTTCGACCTGATTGGGCAACAGCCCGTTGAGATTAAGTGCCAGACGTTCATCACGGCTGAAGGCGGAACCTTTGTTGAGCAGCGGATTTTCGAGTAACAATGAACCTGTGTAGTGGGTGTAGAGCGGGCGTTTTTTTAACATTTTTAAGCCTTAGAACATTTGAACTCAGTTAATTCCCGGCATGTTATTTTCTGTTGCCGGATCCCCTCACAGTAAAATCTTATAACCAGCAAAACCAGCATAAATATTAAAAAGGTAATGGCCATAGCTGCCTGATGCGGATAAATAATTATTGTTTTATTTTTTATAACATGACAAGGATTTTGATTCCGGTTACTTAATTTACAAAAGTGTTTTAATACTTTCTTATTTATTAATTCCTGCATAATGTTTTTAAATATTTCCGGATGGTTCTAAATGCCTGAATATCTTTTTATTATTTAAGTTAAATTATTTATTTTTAGTTAACCATTTGTATTTTAATGCTTTTATGGTTAATTAATTATTGTTATTGCCGATCGCGAGACGGGTGTGATGCGGGTCACAATAGTGACTGGCTGTAAATAATATAACTAAGCGCTATTTTCATCATGAAGTTATCACATCAACAATAATAAAGAAAAAAGGTCATATTATGCCGACGTTACTCTTATCCTCATTATTTCCTTTAGTGTTTGTTATGGTATTAGGCTGGCTCAGCGGCAAGCTGGGTTATATGAAACGTGACGATGCTACAGTATTAGCCACGGTCGTGATCCGTTTTGCACTGCCATTACATCTTTTTATCGGTGCATTACATACGGATCCTGCCAAAATACAGAATTTGTCGTTTATGGCAGTATTAGTCATCGGCCTGATGGGATCCTATCTTCTGACGCTGTGCATCTCGCACTGGTTTTTCCGTCATGACATCAAAACCAGCGCCATTCAGTCGCTGGTATGCGCATTCCCGGATATGGCTTACTTTGGCGCGCCTGTGCTGGCTGTACTTATCGGGCCGGAAGGTTTTCTGGGGGTACTGGTCGGGAATCTGATCACCAGCGTACTGATGATCCCGCTGACGATTGTGCTGATCCGCATGGGGGACAAAAACAGTGATCTGGCCGAACAGGGCAGCCTCGGCAAAATGATTCTCAATAATTTATTCAAGGCATTGCGCAATCCGATTGTCTGGATCCCCGTGTTGGGTGTCGTGATGAGTCTGGCGGGCATTAAACTCCCGGAGTTACTGTCTTCCTCCGTTGAAATGATGGGGAAAACCGCTGGCGGAATTTCGCTGTTTGCGCTGGGATTACTCTTCTTCGGCGAGCGTCCGAAGCTGAATATTCATACGTTCACCAATGTCGGCCTGAAAAACCTGATCCAGCCGGCAATTATGGCGGTTGCCGGCCTGGCATTTGGGTTGAGCCATACGCTGATGCAGCAGGTGGTGATCATCGGGGCAACGCCGTCTGCTATTGCCGCCGGTATGTTTGCTGTGCGCAGTGATACGTATGTGGAATCTGCGTCCTCCTCAATACTTGCCGGCACCGCGCTGGGGATTGTGACGGAAGGGATAATAATTTACATGATGTCGTAATACGCTGATGGCCCGAAGCGTTATCCATAAAAAAGGCCCGCCATTGCTGGCGGGCCTTGTGTCTTTCAGGAGGCAGTTACTTCACACATTTCGCACACGTACTTGCATGGATTTGCTGGAAGAAATCGTTGCCTTTGTCATCCACCAGAATGAACGCCGGGAAGTTTTCGACTTCGATTTTCCAGATAGCTTCCATACCCAGTTCAGGATATTCAACGCACTCCAGGCTTTTGATGCTTTGCTGCGCCAGAACCGCTGCCGGGCCGCCGATGCTGCCCAGATAGAAGCCGCCATGTTTATGGCACGCATCGGTCACCTGCTGGCTGCGGTTGCCTTTTGCCAGCATGATCATGCTGCCGCCATGGGATTGCAGAAGATCCACGTAAGAATCCATGCGGCCAGCGGTGGTCGGGCCGAGGGAACCGGAGGCATAACCTTCCGGGGTTTTCGCCGGGCCGGCGTAGTAGATCGGATGATCTTTGATGTATTGCGGCAAACCTTCGCCATTATCCAGACGTTCTTTCAGTTTGGCATGTGCAATATCACGACCGACGATAATCGTACCGCTCAGGGACAAACGGGTAGACACCGGATATTCAGAAAGCTGCGCCAGGATTTCAGGCATCGGACGATTCAGATCGACTTTCACCACACCGGCTTCGCCTTGCTCACGCAATGCTTCAGGAATGTACTGACCCGGATTGTCTTCCAGTTTTTCGATCCAGATACCGTCGCGGTTGATTTTGGCTTTGATATTACGGTCTGCGGAACAAGACACGCCCATTCCGACCGGGCAGGATGCGCCATGACGTGGCAGACGCACAACGCGGATGTCGTGGGCAAAGTATTTGCCACCGAACTGTGCTCCGAGGCCCAGGTTGTTGGCTTCGGCCAGCAGTTCCTGTTCGAGGTTCACGTCGCGGAATGCCTGACCGTGTTCATTACCTTCCGTCGGCAGACCATCGTAATAATGCGTTGAGGCCAGCTTGACGGTTTTCAGCGTCGCTTCTGCAGAAGTACCACCAATGACAAACGCGATGTGGTACGGCGGGCAGGCTGCGGTACCGAGGGTGCGCATTTTATCCACCAGATAATTTTTCAGCTTAGCCGGGGTGATCAGCGCTTTGGTTTCCTGGTACAGATAAGTTTTATTCGCAGAACCGCCGCCTTTGGCGATGCAGAGGAATTTGTATTCGTCACCGTCAACACTGTAAAGGTCGATTTGCGCGGGCAGGTTAGTACCGGTGTTCACTTCTTTGTACATATCCAGCGCCGCATTTTGTGAATAGCGCAGGTTATCTTCGATAAAAGTGTTATACACCCCCTGAGACAGGCTGGCTTCATCACCGCCGCCGGTCCAGACGCGCTGACCCTTTTTACCCATGATGATCGCCGTGCCGGTGTCCTGGCAGGTCGGCAAAATGCCTTTGGCAGCGATTTCAGAGTTTCTCAGGAATTGCAGCGCCACGTATTTGTCGTTTTCGCTGGATTCCGGGTCATGAAGAATGGAAGCCACTTGTTGCTGATGCGCAGGTCTGAGCATAAATGAGGCGTCATGGAACGCCTCCTGAGCCAGCAGCGTGAGCGCCTGTGGTTCGACTTTAAGCACTTCTTCACCATCGAAGTTGCTGACAGAGACATGGTCTTTGGTCAGCAGATAGTATTCGGTGTCATCTTTGGAAACGGGGAAGGGATTTTGATAATAGAACGGTTTGTTCGACATTGTTTTCTCACTTTTTCCGTTTTTGCCGCCAGGGGTGGGACTGTTGACGCGGTATAGCAGAGGTGTTCCGGGCGACGTTTATATTCGTTCTGTATGTTGCCAGCCAAATACACAGGCTGGCAACGAGGTTTATATGTTTTCTTTCAGTAAATGCTCTGTTAATGCTTTGTGGGTGATTTTATCGCCACAATCAGAACATCATCACCATCCACGGATAGCCGATTACCAGTAAAGCGATCAGGAAGATGGCACCAAAGATAGTCCCGAGGCGCCAGTAATCTTTGGTTGGCAGATAACCGCTGCCGTAATAAATAGGGCTTGGACCCGTACCGTACGGCGTGATGATCCCCATAACGCCCAAAGATGTCACCATCAGCAAACAGAACACCTGCATGTTAATGCCAGGGATTGCCGCGCCGATGGTCAGCATGGCGGGTAACAGTGCGGTGGTGTGCGCGGTGGTGCTGGCGAAAAGGTAATGCAGCAGATAGAACGCCAGCAACAAGGCGATGGTTGCTGCGCCCGGGGAAATCCCCCCCATCAGCGCCGCGCCTTCTTTGCCCAGCCAGGCGATAAAACCGGTGCGGGATAAACCGTCAGCCAGTGCAACCAACGTGGCGAACCAGGCGAAGGTATTCCAGGCGGGTTTGTTGCTGGTAATGTCGTTCCAGTTCAGCACGCCGGTCCACAGCATCAGTACCACGACCAGCAGCGCAGCCATGGCGGGTTCGATAAAGCTCGCCGCGAAAATCCACATCGCCAGCGCGCAGCAGACGAACACCAGCAACAGAATTTCATGGCGGGACATTCTGCCCAGTTTTGCCAGCTCAGCGGTTGCCCAGCGCGGCACTTCATCATTGATTTTCACTTCCGGTGGGTAGAACCAGTATGCCAGCAGCGGCATGGTCAGCAGCAGCAGCAAACCGACCGGCAGGAAAGCAATGAACCAGGTGCCCCAGGAAATGTTGATACCGGTCACGCTATTCACAATACCCAGCGCCAGCAAGTTAGGTGCCAGTGCGGAGAGGAACATCGAACTGGTGATACACGCGGCGGTGATCGCCACCCACATCAGATAAGAACCGATTTTTCGCGCACTCGGGTCATTCGGTTTCGAGCCATACAACGGCGGCAGGTTAGCAATGATCGGGTAGATCGTGCCGCCGCTGCGCGCGGTATTGGAGGGTGTAAACGGTGCCAGTAACAGGTCAGCAAACGTGATGGCATAACCCAGCGTCAGGCTCCGGCGGCCAAGATATTTTACCAGAATCAGCGCCAGACGGCGGCCGAACTGGGTCTTATCGTAACCGGCGGCAAACATGAACGCGCCAAAGATTAACCATACGGTGGAGTTACCAAAACCACTGACTGCCCATTTGAAGGACTGTGCTGCGGTTTTGAATTTAGGATCCGCCAGCTCAGCCGGGCTGAAAAGTAACCACTGGCTGAAGAGGGCAATGACCACCACACCGGTCAGACCGATGACGGCGCCCGGTAATGGCTCGAAAATCAGACCAACAATGACACCCACGAAGATGGCGAAGAAATGCCACGCATACGGTTCAAGCCCGGCAGGCACCGGAACCAGCAGCAAGAGCACGGACACCAGCACGGGAAGTGCCAAGAAGATCCAGCGATTTTTTTTGCCTGACCCGGCTTTTTTCGCTGGCTCTTTCACCGCAGTTTTTGATATTTCGCTCATAATATTTATCTTAGGTAGTTAGGAATATTGTGATGATGCATAGGTAAGATTCTGTCTGGTTTTTTTACTTACTTAATATTTTTTCTAGTTATTAAAAGTTGGCGTGTTAATTGCCCTGTTATTGTTATTGTTGTCGGGTGTTTCATATTCCCCCTAAGAGGGAGGGAGTGTTTATATAATGCGTTTTCCCTATTTTTAACTGTTGATCTTGATCAACAAAATACGGTGCTGAATTCTTTTTTAAATGACATAAAACAAATGTGCAGACGTTGCCTGATGAATTACAGGACAATGTGTGACGGGAGTATCTTTTGCGGGGGCGATAAGCAAAAAAGGGGTAGAGCAAAATGAGAGTCATTCACAGCGGGATACTCCTCAATGTGCGACCATCAGCCGCCTGGCTGCGGGCGAATGCTTTACTGTGGCAGAGAAAAAGCCCGGCAGATGTAATATTAATCCCTGCAGTTAAATACAAATAAGATCATAGTTTGCATTAATGTAATTATTTAATTTAGCAGTTAACATATTTTTAATATAACGGGTATTAACTTAATGCATAAATAGTTAATTAACTAATGTAATAAGTTTTGAAAGTAAAAATAAACTTATATTAAAGCGATGACTCCGGCATTGAAGAAAAACAATCAATAATAAATCGATACTTCATTGTGCTTAACCCAAATAGCGCGCCGACAACCCATTCAGAATTTAAAACCTTAAAGTTTGGAGTAATTATTATGAGCACCAACGATCTGTTATTGAGCCCGTTCACCCTGCCCAATGGTACTGAGTTGAAAAACCGTATTCTGATGGCTCCCATGACCACCTGCACAGGTTTTTATGACGGCACCGTTACCAGCGAACTGGTTGAATACTACCGGGCCCGCGCCGGCAGTATTGGCACTGTGATTGTCGAATGCTGTTTTATCGATGATAAGGGCCTGGCATTCCCCGGTGCTATTGGTATAGACAATGACAGCAAGATTGACGGCCTGGCAAAAATTGCCGCAGCGGTGAAATCTCAGGGCTCGAAAGCGCTTTTGCAGATCTATCATGGTGGACGCATGAGCGAGCCCAAACTGATTGGTGGTCAGCAACCGGTCGCGCCAAGTGCGCTGGCGGCACCGCGTGACGGCGCTGCCACGCCGGTGGCACTGACGGCAGATGAAGTAGACGACATGATCACCAAATTCGGTGAAGGTGTGCGTCGTGCGATAGAAGCCGGTTTTGATGGTGTGGAAATTCACGGGGCGAACACTTACCTGATCCAGCAATTCTTCTCGCCGAACTCCAACCAGCGTGACGACAAATGGGGTGGCAGCCGCGAAAACCGCGCCCGCTTCCCGCTGGCGGTGCTGGATATCACTCATGCGATGGCGAAGAAATACGCCAGTTCTTCATTTATCATCGGCTACCGTTTCTCACCAGAAGAGCTGGAAGAACCAGGGATCCGTTTTGCTGATACCCTGTATCTGCTGGAACAGCTGGCCGCGCGTGGGCTGGATTACCTGCATTTCTCACTCGGTTACTCGCTACGTCCTTCTATTGTGGATACCACTGATGCGACGCCATTGATCGACAAATATATCGCGATGCGCTCAGACCGGCTTGCACAAATTCCGGTGATGGGTGTCGGCGGGATCGTCAACAAATCCGACGCTGATCTGGCGCTGGCACATGGCTATGACATGATCGCTATCGGTAAAGCGTGCATTGCGTATCCGGACTGGACCGACCGTATTACCGCCGATCAGAAAATGGACTTGTTCATCGACAGCACACAACGCGAAGCACTCACCATTCCGGAACCGTTATGGCGTTTCTCTCTGGTAGACGCGATGATCCGCGACATGAGCATGTCCTCTAAGAAATTCAAAGCCGGTGTGTTCCGTGAAAAGGTACAGGATCCGGCTCATGAACTGGCGGTCAGTGTCAGTCTGGAAACTGATCGTATTGCTGATATCTTGCTGGAAGCAGGCACCGACCCGGATGTGGAATTTACCACCAGCTTTGAAATCATCCGTACCCGTATTCTCGATGCCAACAGCCCGCATGTGGATGCCGTCACGGGGGCGACCGAGCAGAGCGAAGCGGTGAAAAAAGCGGTTTCCAAAGCGATCGCTAAATCCTGCAAAGCACAGCTGCTGGAAGAGGGCGGCGATGTGTCGGGGCCGCAAACTTATGATGTCGTGGTAGTCGGCAGCGGCGGTGCCGGTCTGGCCGCAGCGATCCAGGCGTGTGACGAAGGCGCGAAAGTGCTGATCGTTGAGAAAATGTCGACCATTGGCGGCAACACCATCAAAGCCTCGGTGGGCATGAACGCCGCCGAAACCCGCTATCAGCGTCTGAAAGGCATCGAAGACAGCAAAGAGCTGTTCTATCAGGAAACCCTGAAAGGCGGCCAGTTCAAAAACAATACCGTGCTGCTGAAAGAGTTCATCGAACATGCACCGCTGGCGGTGGAATGGCTGGCCGATCACCACATTGAGCTGAGCGATATCACCATCACCGGCGGGATGAGCATCGACCGTACGCACCGTCCGGCGGACCGCAGTGCCGTGGGTGGCTTCCTGATCAGCGGGCTGGTGAAAAATCTGAATAAACGCAATATCGACGTGATGCTTGATACCTCTGTTACCGAAATACAGTACAGCAACGGCACGGTGCAAGGTGTTGAATTGCTCAATGATGACAACGAAGCGCTGACGATTCATGCCAAAAGCGTGATCGTCGCGACCGGTGGTTTTAGTGCTAACCGCGAAATGGTGGTGAAATATCGTCCTGAGCTGGACGGTTTCGTGACCACCAATCATAAAGGGGCGACCGGCAGCGGTATTGCCATCCTGCAAAATATTGGCGCAGGAACGGTTGATATGGGCGAAATTCAGATCCACCCGACAGTGGAACAAACCACTTCTTATCTGATTTCAGAAGCCATTCGTGGTGGCGGTGCGATTCTGGTCAGCCAGGCGGGCAAACGCTTCTTTAATGAGATGGAAACCCGCGACAAAGTCTCAGCCAATATTATCGCCTTGCCGGAAAAATACGCGTACGTGGTGTTTGATGAGCAAATTCGTATGAATAACAAAGCGGCAGATGAATACATCGCGAAGGGTTTTGTTATCAGCGCCGGGTCACCACGCCAGCTGGCGGCGAAACTGGAAATGAATTCAGATGCCTTCCTGGCAACGCTGGAAAGCTACAACGTCGCCGTAGATAAACAGGACGACGCAGAGTTTGGCCGTAAAACCGCGCTGCGCCACCCGATCAATCAGGGGCCGTTCTACGCTATCCGTATCGCACCGGGGGTACATCACACCATGGGCGGCGTCACTATCAACACTGACACTTGCGTGCTTGATGCGCAACAACAGCCGATCGGTGGTGCATTTGCGGCGGGCGAAGTGGTCGGCGGTATACACGGTGGCAACCGTATCGGCGGGAATGCCGTTGCAGATATCATTATCTTCGGTATTCTTGCAGGGCAAAATGCCGCGAAATTCGCAATGCGGTAACCGATTATCACCCAGGGATTTTCAATGACGCCAGACGATCGTATCTATGCTTATTCCGCTGTTTTGATGGGTTCGCCCATTCTTCTCAAGCTGTTTGAACATGCCGAAACTCTGGCGTCTGGCGTTTTCCGGCTGATTAAACAGCAGGAAAACATCTTCACGGTGAACCGTCCGCACTCCGATATTATGGCGATTAACCATGCCGCAGGACGTGACCCTGTCACGGTCAGCGCGCCTGTTTTTGAATTAATCCGTCGCGCTAAAACCATCAGTTGCCTGCCGGACAGCAGTTTCAATTTCACCATCGGCCCGCTGGTTAAACGCTGGAAAATCGGTTTCAGCGGTCACAGTATCCCGGCCGCGCATGATTTACAGACCCTGCTGTCGCTGACCGATCCTGAAGACGTGATCCTTGATGAACAGACCCGTTCGGTCTTCCTGCAAAAAACCGGCATGGAGATCGACCTCGGCGCAATTGCTAAAGGTTATATCGCGGATGTCGTGCGGGATTACCTGCGGGAACAACAGGTTGATAATGCCTTAATCAATCTGGGGGGGAATGTGCAAACCTTGGGTGACGGTACGGAAGGCGCCTGGGCGATTGGGCTCAAAAAACCTTTTTCCGATCCGGATGCCCTGATTGGCGTGATCAATGTCATCGGTAAATCGGTGGTGACATCCGGTGTTTATGAGCGTTATTTCGAACTGGACGGCCACTGTTATCACCATATTCTTGATCCCAAAACCGGTTATCCGCTGGATAACGAGCTGCTCAGCGTCACCATTATTTCTGAGGACTCAATCGACGGGGATATCTGGACGACATTGCTGTACGGAATGGGGGTGGAGAAAAGCCTGGCTTCTCTGACAAAAATCCCACACATCGAGGCGATTTTTGTGACCCGTGACGGTCAGATTATTTTGCCATCGCAGCGGCAGTTTACCTTCACGCCGCTGGATGACAGTTACCGTATCATCGCTTACTGACCGCTGGTTATTACTGACAGTACTGTTTCAGCAACGAATAATGATCGGCCTGCAGACGGTAGCGATATACCGGCCTGCCGGTGACGCCGTAATGAATGCTGGTGAACAAAATGTTCATCTGGGCAAGCCAGATCAGGTATTTACGGCAAGACACGCGCGAAATATTCACTGACGTTGCCAGTTCATCCGTAGAGAATTCCATCGTCGGATGGGCGTCAATCCACTGGCATAACGTCCGTAATGTTTGCAGCGTTAAGCCTTTCGGCAGCTTTTTGGTGTCCGCCGCTGCAGGATTGCTGCCATGGATGAGCCGGTCAACGTCTGACTGTTCGTAATACTGCTGATTATCCATCAGCGTTTTCTTTTGCTGCCAGCCGGTCAGTGCTTCCTCAAAACGGGAAAACTGGAACGGCTTAATCAGATAATCGACCACGCCATAATTAAGCGATTTTTTGATGGTTTCTGCATCCGCAGCGGAAGAAATGACAATCACATCGACAGGCCGGCGGGCGTTACGCAGTTCAGGCAGTAAATCCAGCCCGTTATCCTGCTGCATATAGACGTCGAGCAAAATCAGGTCGATAGGCAGTGCTGAATTAAGCACCAGATCTTTCGCCTGTTGCAGGGTCGACGCAGTGCCGCAGCATGTGAAACCGTCAATCTGGCCGACATAACACCGGTTCAGCTCTGCCACCATGGCATCATCATCAACTATCAGTACATTGATCAAGTACTTGTCCTCTTGCCATCCCAGGGAAGTTGTACAAAAAATTGGGTATAAACATCGGGTTCCGATTCTACAGTCACCGTTCCGCCAAGGCTTTCCACTTGCTGTTTAGCGAGAAAAAGCCCCATGCCCCGCTGTTCGCCTTTCGACGACACACCCTTTTCGAATATTGCGTCAATATTTTCCGGCTGAATGCCCGGCCCGTCATCGCTGACGATGCAGGCCAGCGAGCCATTCTGATAGTGCAGCAAGACGCTGACTTCACCATCAGACTGATCGCCAAGCGCATCCAGCGCATTTTCAATCAGATTGCCCAGCACGGTAATCAGTGCCGCCACCTGATCTTCGTTATTATTGTCCGGCAGTAAACTGTCATCGCTGAGCGTTAACAAATGCCGTGTGTCCGATGCGCGGTTAATCTTGCTGAGCAGGAAACCGGCAATCACCGGAGACTTGATTTTCAGCAGCAGCGAACCGATTTCCGCCTGATAGTTATTGGCGGTTTTGAGAATGTAATCTTCAAGCTGAGCATAGCTTTTCATATGCAGTAATCCGAGGATCACATGCAACTTGTTCATGAATTCATGCGAACGCTCACGCAACGAATCTGCATAGTTTACCATGCCGCTCAGACGCTGCATCAACTGGCTGACTTCTGTTTTATCCCTGAACGTACAGATCGCGCCAATAATCACGCCGTTGTTGCGTACCGGTACGGTATTGCTCAGCAGCAGACGTCCCTTGAAATTGATTTCTTCGTCACGGCGCGGCATGCCGGTATTGAGAACACCGCGCAGGTTGGCGATAAGGGGCAGGGAATCCGCATCCGGTTCCACGTCGATGGCGGTTTCGCGGAAAGTTTGCCGGGCCGTCTGGTTAATCAGCGTGACATGCGCCTGATCGTCGACGGCGATCACGCCTTCTTTGATCGACTGCAACATCGCCTGACGCTGTTCAAACAATGTCGAAATTTCATAAGGTTCAAGCCCGAACAAAATGCGTTTAAGCAATTTCACCAGACAGTAAGTGCCCAGTGCACCCACTATCAGGCCAAAAAGTACTGTCCACAGAATACTCCAGCGGCTTTTATTGATTTGCTCCGTGACTTTGACCAGTGAAATTCCAATGGCGACTACGCCGATTTGCTTATGGTGATCATCATAAACCGGCGTGAATACGCGCAATGCTTTGTCCAGCGTACCTTTGTTAATTGAGACATTTTCGTTGCCGAGCAGCGCCGGATTGATGTCATCGCCGATAAAATGATGACTGATCACATCCGCATTCGGATGCGAGTAACGGATGCCGTCCATGTCAGTGACCACGATAAACAGCAGGTCATTGCGTTTTTGCACCGCACTGGCGATAGGCTGAATAATATTACTGTCAGGGGGCAGCAAGAGTGCGCGTTTTGTTTCGGGTAAATCAGCCATGGTTCTGGCGACGGCCAGAGCTTTATCTTTCACGCCATCACGGGTGGTGTCGCTTACCTGCACAAAATAAAGCATATGGACAACCAGCAACACGGACGCAATCACGGCGCTTATCATCAGGCTGACTGACGTGCTGAGTTTCATGGGGTGCTTGCGCACGGAATGGCGTTGCTGCGAGTCGCTCATGGGAGCCCCGGAGAGAGTAGAGCCAAATGCTCATTGTTGATTTTGATAGTTCGCGTTGTTCATCCGGCAATATGGCATTGAACACTGCATGAACCCACCCTGTTCACGCATAATGATATGTTTATTTGACTGATATTTCCGCTATTTATTACTTTCGAAAGTGAGATTAGCGCAGCGGGCACCTGAATAAAAAAGGCCTGAATCTCTTCAGGCCTCATGTTCATTATCCGGCTTTCTTATTACTGGAAATAAATATCGCCGTTTTCGGCTTTGAGGATCTTCCCGTCGGTGTCGGTGATCAACGCATAACTTCCGCCGATGTAAGTCCAGTGGCTGCCCGCATCCGGAGCAGGCAGGTGACGTTCCTGCCAGCCGACGATTTCATACGGTTTGGTGCGGTAGAGTGCAGGGACCTGATCGCCGATAGAATACAATTTGGAATCATCGTAGAACGATTTGATCTCATGGGAGTTTGACGCTGCAAATGCCGGATTAGCCAGGGGTAACAACGATGAAACAACCAGGGCTGATAACATAACAATTTTAGAATGACGCATAGATTATCCCGTTAAAACCATCAACTTAATGCCAGCCTCGATGATCTGCCGCCAGTCCGTTTTATGAGCGGTAAAGCCGAAGCCTGTGCTTTTTCTGTAGGACAGGATAATAACGAGAAAGTGAGCGCAGGCTGGGGAGTTTTTTTGTGTCGAAATGCAAATCAGGTTGAGTATTTACTAAACCCGCTGATTTTGTACTGAATTATTTTCATCTCTGTAAACTTTTGAGACACATTATCTCTGTCGCTTTCCTCTTGAAAATAAAAGTATTAGCGGCCTCTTGCTGATTTATCCTTCCCCGGTTCCGCCACTTCAGTTTAATGCCAGATATCCTTTAATAACCTTTTCCTGCAAAAGAAATCACTATGCGCAATGAACGGATTATTACCTGGTCGTTCATGACCGGGCTTGTGGTGGGTGTCATCGGGCTGGCGTATCTGCTGCTGGGCGTCTGGCTGGCGGCTATCGGCGGCTCACCCTGGTATGTGGTTTTTGGCACCGGCTATCTGATCAGCGGCATTTTTATCGCGCGCCGTCATGGCAGCGGGATCTGGCTGTATTTGCTGACATTTCTGGTTTGTTGCATCTGGTCGGTATGGGAAGTCGGCCTGGATGGCTGGCAACTGATGCCGCGTTTGTTTGTGATGGCATTGTTAGGCATCTGGTGCAGCCTGCCCTTGATCACCCGTCAGGTGATGGCAACACGGGGCAATCACCACGCCGGTACACTGGCCGGGCTGGTCTACGTGGTGGCGATTGCGGGCATTTTTTATACTGGCTGGCAGGTGACCGGGTCACGTTTTGTGCATTATCAGCCCGTTCCCGCACAGACAGGCGCAGCACAGACCACCTCACCGGAAAGTAACGACTGGCGCTTTTATGGCCGGACAGAAGCCGGGCAGCGTTATTCACCGCTGACGCAGATTACCCCCGCTAATGTCAGCCAGCTTAAACCTGCCTGGGAGTTTCACACCGGTGATGTGATGAGGAAGGGTGAGGATAAAGCCGGACGCGAATTTAATTTCGAAGTGACCCCCATTAAAGTCGGGAATACGCTGTTTATCTGTACGCCGCACCGCGAAGTGATTGCACTCAACGCCACGACGGGCACTCAGCGATGGAAATTCGATCCTAAAACTGACACCTCAACCAATGAGTACCTGGCGTGTCGTGGCGTGGCATACAGCCAGTCAGCCGATGATAAAATATGTCCGGAAAAAATCATCGCGACCACCAGTGCGGCACGGATGGTAGCACTGAATGCGCAAACCGGTCAGCCGTGTTCCTCCTTTGGCGATAACGGTTTTGTCAGCCTGACTGACCATATGGGCGATGTGCCACCGGGCTTCCATTTCATTACTTCGCAGCCGATGGTGATGGACGGACACATTGTGCTGGGCGGCTGGATTTATGACAACCAGTCTACCGGTGAACCTTCCGGCGTCGTCCGGGCTTACGATGCAAATACCGGCCAGCTTGCATGGGCATGGGATATGGGCCGGGATCCGCAGAATGCACCGCTCAAACCGGGTGAAGTTTATACCCGTGGTACGCCCAACGGCTGGGGAACCTATACCGGCGATCCGAAACTGGGTCTGGTTTATATTCCGCTCGGCAATGCGACGCCGGATTATTACGGTGCCGGACGCCGTCCGTTTGACGAAAAATATTCGAGTTCTGTTGTCGCGCTGGATATTCAGACCGGTGAGGAACGCTGGCATTTCCAGACGGTGCATCACGATGTCTGGGACTTTGATGTACCGATCGGACCGACGCTGGTGGACTTGCCCTCGCCGGACGGGACGACGGTGCCGGCGCTGGTGCAGACCACCAAAATGGGACAGCTGTTCCTGCTCGACCGGCGTACCGGAAAACCGCTGGCGCAGGTAAACGAAAAACCGGTGCACACCTCTCCCTCTTTGCCGGGCGAACATCTTTCGCCAACGCAGCCGGATTCTGCCGGCATGCCCAATCTTTCTCCGCCAGATTTGAAAGAAACTGACGCGTGGGGCGCAACACCCATTGATCAGTTGTATTGCCGGATCCAGTTCAAAAGTGCGCGCTATCAGGGACAGTTCACCCCGCCAGCGGAGGGTAAATCCATTGCTTATCCGGCCTTCGACGGTGTGATGGACTGGTACGGTGCTTCGGTAGATCCGATCCGCCATGTGCTGATTGCCAACACCAGTTACATCCCGTTCACAATGGAAGTGAAAAAATCAGCCGATGCGATCAAGGAAGGGCTGATGCACAAATGGGCCGGATGGAACAGTAATCAGCCTTATCCCAAACCCAAAGAGTTCTCCGTTGGCCCGCAATATGGCACGCCGTGGGCGGCCATCGTCAAACCGTGGCTGGGCTTTCTGCAGGCACCGTGTAATGCGCCACCGTGGGGAAAACTGGTTGCGGTTGATCTGACCACCCGAAAAATTGCCTGGGAAAGGCCGGCGGGAACCACCAGAGACATGAACATTTTCGGCACACATACTAATGTGCCATTGCCAACAGGCATTTTCATGATGGGCGGTAATGTTATTACTCAAAGCGGGCTGATTTTCACCGGAGCCACGGCAGACAACTATTTCCGCGCATTCGACGAAACGACGGGTAACGAACTCTGGCGTGCGCGACTTCCGGCGGGGGGGCAGGCGACGCCGATGACATATACCGGCGATGATGGACGACAGTTTGTGGTGATTGCCGCCGGCGGACACGGCGGGCTGGGGACGACGTCCGGTGATGCGCTGGTGGCGTATGCATTACCTGCAAGATAGTTTTGACTCCGGAATGCGGGATATTCAGAACAGTCTGATGATGCCCACAGGCTGCCCAGGATGGTCTATTTTTAAGGTTCCTTCATTTCTAAAATAAGGAGTGTTTATGAACAATAAAACAATCCCGACATCCCTCAATGAACCTCATGTTGATGCGTATCCGACCCCCCCGTTTGAGCATCAGAAACAACCCTTCCCCGGGCTGGCCAGCAAAATGAATCCTGTCCCCGATCACGGCGAAAAAACTTACAAAGGCAGTGCCCGGCTGGAGGGGCGTAAGGCGCTAATCACCGGCGGTGATTCCGGAATTGGCCGTGCGGTGGCGATCGCGTTCGCCCGCGAAGGTGCGCAGGTCGCCATCAATTACCTGCCCGACGAAGAGGCCGATGCCAAAGAGGTGGTCGATCTGCTGTGGGCAGAAGGGCGGAAAGTGGTCGCCATTCCGGGGGATATCCGCGATGAAAAATTCTGTCAGCAACTGGTGAAGGAAGCGCAAGAAAAGCTCGGCGGGCTGGATCTGCTCGTCAATAATGCCGGTCGTCAGCAGTTCTGTGATTCGATTAAGGATCTGACCACCGAGGCATTTGACGCCACGTTCAAAACTAATGTGTACGCCATGTTCTGGATAACTAAAGCGGCGCTGGAATTCATACCGCGCGGCGGTGCGATCATTAACACGACTTCGGTTCAGGCGTTTTCACCGAGTGATAATTTGCTCGATTACTCCTCCACCAAAGCCTCGATCATGGCTTTCACCAAAGCGCTGGCCAAACAGCTGGCGAATGACGGAATTCGGGTGAACGGTGTTGCGCCGGGGCCGTACTGGACGCCGTTACAAATTTCCGGCGGACAGCCTCAGGAAAAAATCGAATCCTTTGGTCAACAGGCACCGCTGAAACGTCCGGGGCAGCCTGCGGAAATCGCCCCGTTGTACGTGACGCTGGCCTCAAATGAAAACAGTTATGCCTCAGGGCAGGTCTGGTGTTCTGATGGCGGTACCGGCACGGTCTGATTACCGGTCAGAAACGCCAAAGCCCGTCATATGACGGGCTTTTTTCATTCAGGCAAACATCTGCCAGTGCTGCAGGTATTGCCCCGTCATACATCATTACGCTGCTAATGAATTCGTCATAACTCTTCATCTTTACTAATCTTTTACAGGTACGCCTGAGGGGGGCCGCTCTTTTAACGCGGTCAGCTATGGATAAGTTAAGGAGAAGAACATGCAAACGCAGCCGATTTCAGCGCGCCGGGGTGTCGCAACGGCGCTGTACGAATTGTTAAATCCCATTCCTCTTGGTTTCTTTGTCGCGGCCTGGATCTTCGACATCCTCTATATGAAGACTTTCATCACGATGTGGACTGACGCTGCCAGCTGGCTGATTGTGCTCGGGCTGATCATTGCCATTATTCCCCGGCTGATCAACGTGGTGCAGGTATGGGCAGGGCGCCAAACGCCTGCCGGTTCGCCGTTAAAAACTCATTTCTGGCTGAATCTGGTGGCCGTGGTGCTGGCTATTTTCAATGCCTTTATTCACAGCCGTGATGCTTATGCGGTTGTACCAATGGGGGTCACGCTTTCTTCGCTGGTGGTGGTGTTGCTGCTGGTGGGAAATGTCCAGCTCGCGTTACGTGCACGCACAGTATAAGGAGATAAGACCATGAAAAATCACCAACGCGCGTTACTCGCACTGACGCTCGTCGCATTACTAAGCAGTTGTGATGACAGTTCACAAATCGACCCGAAGAAACAAACCGGTGCGGATCCTGAACTGCCGAAAGCGCAAAACTTCCTGCTGCCACCCATGAAAGTGCCACAAGGCATACCGTGGAAAACCGGTGAAATGCCGAAAGTGGCGGACGGGCTAAAGATCGAAAAAATCGCGGAAGGGCTTAAGCACCCGCGTCAGGTGTATGTGTTGCCGAATAACGATGTGCTGGTTGCGGAATCTAATGGTCCGGCGAAAAAACTCATCTTCAGGCCGAAAGAGTTAATTATGGGGATGGTGCAGAAATCCTCCGGTAAAGGCGGCGAAGGCGGTAACCGTATTACGTTGCTGCGCTATACCGGCGGTAAATGGGAGAAACATCCGTTTATTGCCCGTGTAAATTCACCGTTCGGTATTCAGCTGACCGGTAATACGTTATGGGTCGCCAGCGCGGACAGCCTGATTAAATACCCTTATCAGCAAGGTGAAACGCAGATTACCGCACCGGGTGAGGTGGTGACAGCATTGCCAGGCGGGCCTATCAACCATCACTGGACTAAATCCCTGCTGGCGAGTCCGGACGGCAGCAAATTGTACGTCGGGGTCGGTTCCAACAGCAATATCACTGAAAACGGTATCGGTGCAGAAGACCGGCGCGCGGCCATTCTGGAAGTGGATGCCGCAACCGGTGCCAGCCGTATTTACGCCAGCGGATTGCGCAATCCGACCGGTCTGCAATGGGAGCCACAAAGCGGCAAGCTGTGGGCAGTGGTTAATGAACGCGACGAAATCGGCTCCGATCTGGTGCCCGATTACATGACCTCTGTGCAAGAGCACGGTTTCTATGGCTGGCCTTACAGCTACTACGGACAACATGTGGATGAGCGCGTTAAACCACCGCGTCCGGATCTGGTCGAAAAAGCCATCAAACCGGATTATGCCATCAGTTCACATGTTGCCCCGCTCGGGTTGCTGTTCTATACCGGCGACAATATGGCGCAATATCGCGGTGGCGCGTTTGTGAGTGAACACGGCAGCTGGAACCGCAAACCGCTGAACGGTTATCAGGTGATGTGGGTAAAATTTGAAAATGGTAAACCCGTCGGGCTGCCACAGCCGGTGGTGACCGGATTCCTCACCGATGATCAGAAACATGTTCGCGGTTTACCGGTCGGACTGGCAATGGATAAACAGGGCGGAGTGCTGATCGCCGACGATGCAGGTAACAGCATCTGGCGCGTCAGCAAGGCGGAGTAAATGCGGAGTATTCCTATTTTTAAAAGGCAAGGGCTGCAGGCTCGCGAAGAAGATAAAGCTGGCTATGATTAATGCATCTGTACCTCGCTACAGATAACCACTGCTTTTTATTATTCCTGTCTGTGTGATTGCCCGCTGTTTGCCTGCGGGCTTTTTTTTGCCTGCAATGTTTTGATAGGGAATGAGTTCAGAATTCGCAATAAGATTATTCCAATTATGCTATATTTGAAGGATTCACTTTCCTTTTGTGCAGAGCGCATCACATGCCGGATATTAATATTGTTTGCGAGCAATGCGGATCAGATCGTTTCGTCGCCGCAGTGAATACGCCCCTGGCAGAAACCGTACATTCTCTGGTTTGCGCCGCATGTCAGCATCCCGTGCCTGTAGATGAGGTCGTTATTTTCAGGGAAGGCATGTATATCAGCGGTTCCTATGACACCTTTCCTACTGAACCCGGTAAATTGTATGATTACGATATCTGCCGGTTCAAACCGCTTAACCGGCAGATACTTCTCTAGAAACGCCGCACGGACAGCGACAGTAAGCGGGGGGCCGTGTTATTCATCTCCCGCTTCTTCATGCTGATTGTTTATGTCCCCCCGTCCTGCAATTTTCTTATTTTATTGGCTGACTTCAGAGACTGATTGAGATCCTGGATGCGTTTCATGGTTTTCATGGTTCGCGATGCGGTGGCCGAGGCAACGGATAAAATCAGCATTTCCAGACACACCAGTACCGTACCATGGAGTGGCATTCTGCCATTCTCACCCCCGCGCGGAATAGTGATGACAATGTCAGCCTGTTTCGCAAAAAAAGAATCACTGGCGTTGGTCAGTAAAATGAGGGGGATACTCAGACGCTTTGCTTCCTGTATTGCCGTTCTGCCTTCGCGATGAGCACTCTTCTGCGCCATCATAATCAGGACATCACCCCGCTGCAGATTGATCAGTTGTTCCGCCAGCGCAATGCCTGAGCGGTTAAGTGACACTGCGGGAATGCCGATTCGGGTAAAGAGCCTGGCGCTGTAGTCCGCTAAAATACCGGAAGCGTTAAGACCAAACACCGCCACCTGGCGTGCATTAATCAGCAAGGCGATAGCCTCAGAAATAGCCTGACGGTTAGCTGGCTGCGCCAGCGTGTCACAGGCACGCTTATGCCCGTCAAGAACGAAGTCGATGCCCGAATTGATATCACTGGCCAGCTCACTGACGGTGGTAATCATTTTCTCTTCTGAATTAACCGCTGTGCCAAACCAGGCTTCCAGCGTTTTCTTCATATCGCGTAAACCCGCAAAACCGAGCGCCTGAACGGCGCGGACTACGGTGGCATCTGAAACCTCTGTCGCGGTTGCAATATCCATTGCTGTTGCTTCCAGCACCGATTCACGATGGTTGTATATATAAGACGCAACGGTTTGTAAGCCGGGGGAAAGTGAGGAGATACGTGCACGGTAACGTTCACCGAAGACATCAATACGTTTTTTTACCGGAGTCGCCGCCATTTGTTTTTACCGATCCTTGTCGTTTTTACCCTTTACCCGGTTTTATCATATTCACAATGTAGTGTTTTTATGAATAAAAATATTCACATTCTTATGCCCCTGAGCAATGTTTTGTGGGCGATATTAAATGATTTATATATAAATCATTTATTAAACAATGAGTTATAAAGTGTAATTCTGTTGCTGATGACAGGGTGTGGCGTTTTTTGATGTAGCAAAATTCTGAAACATATCATTTACTACTACATCTCCGCATGTTGGAATGATTATCAATTGCATTACGGCGGTTTTCCTTTGCCGGATCAGAATAACAACATTAACCGGACAGGTCAGGAGCGTTAACCGGACACACTATGTGTCTGTCGTTACTGGTATGTCCGGAATTTCTTTACGGAAAAAGACGTCATTTTTAACACCGGGTTCATTGAAATGAAGAATAACACGCTGTTTGATTTTAAAAGAAAAGACCACCCAGCCATTTTAGCTGCGATTTATGGTGTCGTGATGCTGACACCTGTTACAGGATATTCAGCGGGAGAAAGCGATACGTTAACGATCACCGGGCCGGGAGTTGACGATCAATCATATAGCGCCGGAACCAGTTCTGTTGCCAGTAAAACGCCCACCTCGCGTCTTAACGAGGCACAGTCAGTCAGTGTGGTAACCCGGCAACAACTGGACGACTATCAGGCCACAAACCTGGCTGATGCGATGCATTTTGTCAGTGGTGTCAGTGAGGGGAATACTCTCGCAGGTACGGAAGATGGATTTGTCCGCCGTGGATTTGGTTCCAACTCTGATGGCTCCGTTTATCGCGACGGCGTGCGCAGCAGCCAGGGTCTCAATTTTGATGCCACTACCGAACGTGTTGAAGTGTTAAAAGGTTCAGCATCATTGCTCTACGGGATCCAAAATCCCGGCGGTGTCATTAACCTTGTCAGTAAAAAGCCGCAGTATGACTGGCACACAAAAGTCAGCGGACGTTACGCCAGTGAAGGCGGCGGGGCAGGGACAGTCGATGTCACCGGTCCGCTTGGCAATGGTTTTGCCGTGCGCATGATTGCGGAAAAACAAGATCAGGATTACTGGCGTAATTTTGGCAGCGATAAGCACACGCTGATTTCGCCTTCGCTGCAATGGTATGGCGAAAAGGCCAGTTTTCTGATCAGCTATTCAGATTACCGCTACGATATACCTTACGATCGCGGAACCGCTTTTATTAACGGTAAGCCTATCGATATCGGCTATAAAAACCGGCTGGATGATAAATCAAACCGTGCCTGGGGCCATAATAAAACGCTCAACGCTCACTATGACTGGCAGTTCAGCGATGACTGGAGTACTCGTCTGACGCTTGGCTGGAACCAGCGCCGCTACAATAATGACGAGGTCAGGGTGACGGCGGTGAACACCACCACCGGCGCCGTGACGCGCAGGGCGGATGCCAACCGCGGTTTTAACCATAAGACCAAATACGTTTCCTGGGATCTGCTGGGTACGCAGGAGATTCTGGGCATGAATCATGATCTTGTGCTGGGTACAGACTATGAGATGAACCAGACGTATCGTGCACATCAATACCAGGGAAAAGCCAACAGCAGCTTTAACTATTTTGATCCGCAATATGACATTCTCTCCCCGGTCGCCAACAGCACCACTGAGAATACGGCTAATGGCAATAACCTGAACCGGATCCACAGCCGGTCGGTTTATGCAAAAGACAGCATTTCACTGACATCAGACTGGATTGCGGTCGTGGGTGGCCGCTATCAGCACTATGAGCAACGTGCTTCAAAAGGCTTTGATCCGGTTGTTCAGACACTGGATTCCGAAGGGAATAAGTTTTTGCCACAGGCCGGTCTGATTTATAAAGTCACGCCCGATGTGTCTTTATACAGCAGCGTCAGTAAATCCTTTACCCCCTCAACGGATGTCGATGATGATGGCAATGTCGGAAAGCCTGAACAGGGCACCACCTGGGAAGTGGGCAGTAAATGGCAGATTACGCCACGCATGTTTGCCAGCGTGGCGCTTTACCGCATCGATGAACGTGACATGTCACTGAGCATTAACGGCGAAACAAGCGCCATTGATAAAGCGCGTTCCAGCGGAGCAGAGTTTGAACTGAATGGTGAAATCTTTCCTGACTGGGAAGTCAGTGCCAGTTACAGCTATGACCAGGCCAAAATTGTGGATGATGGTGAAAATTCAGCGAATAACGGCAACCGCTTACAAAATGCGCCGCGTCATTCGGGTGCGCTCTATCTGAGCCATAATCTGGTGATTAACGGCCTGCCGGGAGATTTCCGTATCGGTGGCGGTGCGCGTTATGTGGGGAGCCGGGCGGGAGACCCGGAAAACAGTTTCACGCTGCCTGATTATATTGTGGCTGACAGCTTTGTTGCATGGAATAACCGTCTGTTCGGGGAGAAGACACAGCTTAAACTCAACCTGAATAATCTGTTTAACAAACATTATTACACGTCCAGCGGCGGTAACCTGCGCGTACGTGAAGGTGAAACCCGTAATCTTATGGTGCAGGCAAGTGTTGAATTCTGATCGGCGGTTTTTGCCGCGCGCGCATCTGATCCGCAAATACAGTGTCATGACGATGGTTTTTATGCTGCTGGCACTGACGGGCGTCGGTGTGCAGGCACGCACCGTCATCGATATCGACGGTAACCCGGTGAACATTCCCGATAATCCGCAACGTATCGTGCTTGGCGAAAGCCGGATGCTTTATACGCTGGCCCTGCTGGAAACCGGTGACCCTGTGAAACGGGTTGTCGGCTGGCCACTCGATTTGAAGAAATATGACCGCCAGACCTGGAATATTTTTGCCCGGCGTTTTCCGCAGATGTTGGCGATTCCGTCGCTGGGGTTGGGCGGAACAAATGATATGAACCCTGAAAAGGTGCTGGCGCTCAAACCGGATCTGGTGATCCTGCCCAGTCTTGCGCGCTATGACGATGCAGATTTGCGTCTTAAAGAGATGCTCAACGCGGCGCATATTCCGGTAGTGAAAATCGATCTTCGTGTCCAGCTGCTGAAAAATACTCAGCGCAGTGTGAATATTCTGGGCGAAGTGCTTAACCAGACTGCACGGGCTCAGGCGTTTAATCATTTTTATGATGCGCATATGCAGGTCATTCATGATCGGCTGGCCACTTATTCCGGCCATAAACCGACGGTGTTGCTTCAGTTACATCTTGGACGCCGCAATGAATGCTGTGTGACTGCTGTGAAAGGTAGCCTGGGTGAACTGCTCAATTTTGCCAGAGGGGATAATATCGCCGGAAAAACAGTGCAAGGGGTCTTTGGCCGGCTGAATGAGGAAACGGTCATCATGGCGCAACCTGAGGTTTATTTCGCCACAGGGGCCGGTTCCGCTGAAGATCAGAATGATTTGAAACTGGGGCCTGAAATCGCACCGGAAATAGCCCAGCAAAGTTTGCGGGAACTCACCGCCAGACAGAACGGATTGCGGGAACTTAAAGCGCTGCATAACGGCCACACCGGGATGATATGGCAAAATTTCTACCTCAGCCCGTGGCATGTTGCCGCCACCGAGTTTATGGCAAAAGCCCTTTATCCTGAACTGTTTGCGGATATCGAACCTGAACAGACGTTAAAACAACTCTTTCACGATTATCTGCCCATACCTTATAGCGGCACCTATTTTGCTCACGGTAGCCTGTGAAAGAGAATGCATTTCTCTCATGCGGATTTTTTCGTAAATTGACCTGCCATGTCCGTTTTTTTGCCGCTATAAAATCTGTAAAAGTGGACATTAGTCGACTTTTCCTCTAAAACTTCTGCGGTTAATGCCAGACAATACCGGTATTCAGCAATCAAATAATAACCGCTGAATGTTTAAGAGCGGCTGCAAGACAGCCGCCGGGCAAGGGTATTCACAACGATTACGACAGACTTTCTCTGGAGAATTTATGCATTCCTCTGTTAATAAAAACGAAAGCCGGACTTTCTTCGGCCATCCTTATCCGCTCGGCTCATTGTTCTTCACTGAAATGTGGGAGCGGTTCTCGTTTTATGGCATCCGTCCCTTACTTATCCTGTTTATGGCGGCGACGGTTTACGACGGCGGCATGGGGCTTGCACGCGAAAACGCCTCGGCTATCGTCGGTATATTTGCTGGCTGTATGTATCTGGCGGCACTGCCGGGGGGCTGGCTGGCAGATAACTGGCTCGGGCAGCAGAGGGCGGTCTGGTACGGATCGATTCTGATTGCGCTCGGCCATCTGTCGATCGCGCTTTCCGCTTTCATGGGCGACAGCCTGTTTTTCATCGGCCTGATGTTCATTGTTCTCGGCTCAGGCCTGTTCAAAACATGCATCTCGGTTATGGTGGGCACACTGTATAAAAAAGGTGATGCGCGTCGTGACGGCGGTTTCTCATTGTTTTACATGGGTATTAATATGGGGTCGTTTATCGCGCCGCTGATCTCCGGCTGGCTGATAAAAACGCATGGCTGGCACTGGGGCTTTGGTATCGGGGGAATCGGTATGCTGGTGGCGCTGATTATCTTCCGCCTGTATGCCGTGCCTTCCATGAAACGTTACGACAGCGAAGTAGGTCTGGATTCGACCTGGAACAGTCCGGTTGCTAAGAAAAACGGCGTGGGTGCCTGGCTGCTGGTACTGGCTGCGGCTGTGGCAGCCATCGTTGCGCTGATCTCGCAGGGGGTGATCGTCATTAACCCGGTTGCCGTCGCCAGCGTGCTGGTGTACGTAATAGCGGCGTCAGTTGCCCTCTATTTTATCTATCTGTTCCTGTTTGCCGGACTTAACCGCAAAGAGCGCGCCAGACTGCTGGTGTGTTTCATTTTGTTAGTTTCGGCAGCCTTCTTCTGGTCTGCGTTTGAACAGAAACCGACTTCATTTAACCTGTTCGCTAACGACTATACCAACCGGATGATCGGCGATTTCGAAATTCCTGCCGTCTGGTTCCAGTCTATTAATGCACTGTTCATTATCCTGCTGGCGCCGGTATTCAGCTGGGCATGGCCGTTGCTGGCGCGTAAAAATGTGCGCCCGAGTAGCATCACCAAGTTTATCATTGGTATTTTGTGTGCGGCAGCGGGCTTCGGGATCATGATGATGGCTGCCCAGAACGTCCTGAACAGCGGCGGAGCAGGCGTATCACCCTTATGGCTGGTGGGAAGCATTTTGATGCTGACGCTCGGCGAGCTGTGCCTGAGCCCGATTGGACTGGCGACGATGACGCTGCTGGCACCGGAAAGAATGCGCGGTCAGATGATGGGCCTGTGGTTTTGCGCCAGCGCGCTGGGGAATCTGGCGGCCGGTTTGATTGGCGGGCATGTAAAAGCCGATCAACTGGATATGCTGCCTGATCTCTTCGCACGTTGTTCCATTGCGTTGCTGATCTGCGCTGCGGTGCTGTTCATCCTCATTATTCCGGTGCGAAGAATGCTGGAAAATACCGGATCGAAGACAGAGCAAAAAACCGTAACGCATGCCTGATCGCGGATGATGTGATTTTCGAATACTGATAAGAACCAATAAGGCCGGGATGATGACCGGCCTTATTTTTAGATTTTCAGGATGCATTGATTTACAATGAGCTTACGATTCCAGTGCGCATAATCATGATTATGTTAAATTGCGGCGCATTCAGCGGAATGATTCATTTGACCGCCCCCTTTTTCAATAAGTCTTCATGATCTTTAATGGCAAAAATGTTTTCAATTGTCTGATTTGTGATGAAGTACATTCCTCATTGGCTTTGATGATTTACACTTACGCTATGCTTAAGGTATAACTTTTCTTTTAAATGCTGCGACGCAAGCCATTTTATACAACAGGGTTTTTAAATAATGGAAGATGCTTTTGTCGGGAATATAAAAAAACCAGTGCTGAAATTTTAGCCATCATCATCCTTTATCTTATCTTTACCCTGTCCCCTTATATACTGACAAGTTTCTTCGTCATCGGATTTGATGCTTCAATCATCGTTATGCTGAATCATGGGCATAGCTACCCTGGCGTCATTATTACCTCAGGGTAGCTTAAAATAATTTTAACTAGTTATTACCAGTGGCATTGCCCGTTGACGCTGTTAGCATTTGAGTCGCCACCAAAAGCGCCGCCACGGCCGCCATTATCAGAAAGGCATTTTCCGGCATTTTTAGCCACACCGACCGCCATTTTCCCCGGGTTTGGAAAGCCTTTGGCGAGTGCACCAAAAACACCATTAGCGCAGTCAACAGTTCCCGGGCCTCCGTATATATGCGTAGGCGCATTCTGAGCCATATGACTCCAGGATGATTGGTTGTGCTGGGTATTTCTGCTGCTGCCGCCCTCATAATTAGAGTTAGCGTTTCCGCCTGCAACTAAAGCTAATTCAGATTGAGAAAGTTCCTTTATCATTTTTTACCCTCGTAACGGTTATTTTTTTCTGCTATTGATTTGGTCTCCACCAGAAAAACAATTAGCAGGGATACTGACACTTGCAGAAGCAGTGAAACTTTAGAATTCCCACTATCCCTATATATGACTACTCCACCCGGGAAATGAAATAGAAGCCAACCAACAATATGAGGACAAATATTTTCTTCAGCCGCACATCGACTTCGCAGTGAAAGGTACAAAACAGTTATACGCTCAAAGGTAAGCTTTTTGTCAATTTTATTACTTTTAGTTACATTTGATTTCACTTTGTTAACTATTTATTGCTTTATCTTCATTTTTTCTCCTTCTTTTTATGCTTTAAAAAATACATTTAATTTCATGTAATCCTTTGTTTTTAAAGGTTTTTTCTTCTTCACTAAGCGAAATGTAGATAATACAAACCAGCGGTATGCTAAAACAAACGCTTGCCGGAGCAGGACCAGGGCGTGGCATAATAAAGGTGACTACTCACCTCCCCGCACGCTAACGAAGGACAGACCGTGTTTCGCCAGGAAGCGATTGATAATCAGAAAATGAAATGGCGTGGCCGGGCGCTGCTCCTCCCTGGAATTCCGTTCTGGGTCACAGCGTTATTATGTCTTTTGTTTATTACAATCTTCCTCACCTTTGTCATCGCCGCAAATTACACCCGCAGAGTCAACGTGACCGGCGAGATCAGCACCTACCCGCGCGTGGCTAATGTCTATTCCGCCGTTCAGGGCGTGGTAGTCAAAGAATTTGTCACGGAAGGACAGATAATCAAGGCTGGCACTCCTATCTATCAGATAGATGTGAGTAAAAGTACCCGCAGCGGCGTGGTCAGTGATAACCAACGCCGGGACATCAATAATCAGCTTGAACGCATTTCACAAATCATCAGCCGGCTGGACAGCAGTAAACAAGACACTGTCGGGATGCTGGAGAAACAAAAGGCCCAATATATCGCCGCTTTCCAGCGCTCCAACGACATACTCCGGCGTGCTGAGGAAGGACTCCGTATTATGAAAGAGAATATGGAGAACTACCGGCAATATCAGACAAAGGGGCTTATCAATAAGGATCAACTCACCAATCAGGTGGCGCTCTATTACCAGCAACAAAACAATCTGTTGGGCCTCACCGGGCAGAACGAGCAAAACGCCCTGCAGATCACTGCTCTTGAAAGCCAAATCCACACTCAGGCCGCTGAGTTTGATAACCAAATTTATCAGATGGAACTCCAGCGCTACGAACTGCAAAAAGAACTGCTCAATATCGATGCAGGCGGGGCAATCATCGTCCGCGCACTGGTTGACGGTCGCGTAGACTCTCTTAGCGTCACGGTAGGACAGATGGTCAACGTCGGCGACAGTTTGCTGCAAGTCATCCCACCCAATATTGATCATTACTCCCTGATACTTTGGGTACCTAATGATGCTATTCCCTATATTTCCACAGGCGACCGGGTCAACATTCGTTATGAAGCTTTTCCGGCGCAAAAGTTTGGGCAGTTTGCCGGCACGGTGTCAGTGATTTCGAAAGCACCGGCTTCATCTCAGGAAATGCTGACCTATCAGGGAGCCCCGAAAGCTGCTTTGACCTCGGCAGTCCCTTACTACAAAGTGATCGTCAGACCCGAAAAACAGACCATCATGTACAGTGGTAAACGTCTGAACCTGGAAAATGGTATGAAGGCGGAGAGCACACTATTTTTGGAAAAAAGGAAGATATATCAGTGGATGTTGTCACCGTTCTACGACATGAAACACAGCGCGTCGGGGCCGGTCAATGAATAGACTCTCTGTCAAGAAACTGCTCGGCCAGCTTGATATACGATTGCGGCAACGCGTGCCGCTAGTCCATCAAACGGAATCTTCTGAGTGCGGCCTCGCTTGCCTGGCGATGCTTTGCGGCCACTATGGTATGAATATTGATCTGATCGCACTGCGCCAGCAGTTCAACCTCTCGGCGCGTGGTACTACATTGTCCGGTTTAACCGGTATGGCCGAACAACTGGGCTTGTCGTCACGCCCTTTGTCACTGGATATGGAAGATCTCGGTGCGCTAAAATTGCCATGCATACTGCACTGGGAGTTTAACCATTTTGTCGTTCTGGTGAGCGTCAGGCGTAATCACGTGGTCATACATGACCCCGCCCGGGGCCGCAGAATCATCAACATGGCAGAGGTGTCGCACAGTTTTACCGGCGTAGCACTCGAAGCCTGGCCAGGCGCTGCATTCAAAGCACATACCGTGCGGAAACGGCTCAGTCTGAATACGCTTATGGGCAGCGTATATGGCCTTAAAGGTACGCTAGGCAAAATTTTTTGCCTGTCACTGGTGATTGAAACCATCAACCTTGTGATGCCGGTTGGTACACAACTGGTGATGGATCATGCGATCCCTGCAGGCGATCGCGGACTGCTGACGTTAATCTGCGCGGGGCTGTTATTCTTTATTCTGTTGCGGGCCGCAGTCAGCATGGTACGCGCCTGGTCTGCACTGGTCATGACGACGCTCATCAATGTCCAGTGGCAATCCGGGTTGTTTAACCACTTATTGCGGTTACCTCTGGGCTATTTTGAACGTCGCAAACTGGGGGATATCCAGTCACGCTTCGGATCGCTGGATGCATTGCGCAGCACCTTCACCGCCAGTATTGTCGGCGCCATCATGGACATGATTATGGTGGCCGGCGTGCTCGTGATGATGATTTTGTACGGAGGTTGGTTAACGTGGGTCGTCATGGCCTTCACCGCCGTGTATGTACTTCTCCGTCTGCTGACCTACGGTTATTACCGGCAGCTTTCAGAGGAGTCTTTGGTCAGAAATGCCCGTGCCGGTTCCTATTTCATGGAGACGCTGTACGGCATCGCCACAGTAAAAATGCAGGGGATAGCAGAAAGACGCAGTGCCCACTGGCTCAACCTCGAAATCGATACCATCAATACCGGGATCCGCGTTACGAAGATGGACATGCTGTTTGGCGGCATCAACACCTTTGTCTCAGCCTGTGATCAGGTGGTGATCCTGTGGCTGGGTACCAGTCTGGTAATAGACAACCAGATGACTATCGGTATGTTCGTTGCATTCGGCGCTTTTCGCGGGCAGTTTTCCGACAGAATTGGCTCACTGACCAATTTCCTGCTGCAATTGCGTATGATGAGCTTGCACAATGAACGCATTGCCGATATTGCCCTGCATCCGCAGGAAAATCGTAAGCCGGACATCCCTTATGAGGCTCGTTTACAACCCGTTTCGCTGGCAACACATGCATTGAGTTACCGTTATGACAGTCAGTCTCCACCCATTTTTAACGGGTTAGACATCACTATCGCGCCCGGAGAAAGTGTGGCTATTGTTGGGCCGTCCGGCTCAGGAAAAACCACCTTGATGAAGGTATTGTGCGGGCTGTTTTATCCTGATAACGGCAGGGTCGAGGTGAACGGTATCGATATTCAGCAGTTGGGTATCAATAACTATCATAAAATGATCGCCTGCGTAATGCAGGATGACAAGCTGTTTTCCGGCTCCATCCGGGAAAATATCTGCGGCTTTGCGGACGAAGTGGATGAAGCCTGGATGCAGGAATGTGTCCGCGCCAGCTACCTGGATACCGTCATTAAGCAAATGCCCATGGGCTATGAAACCCTGATCGGTGAATTAGGAGAGGGGCTGTCGGGGGGGCAAAAACAACGACTGTTCCTTGCCCGCGCGATTTACAAGAAGCCTGCCGTCTTGTTCTTAGATGAAGCGACCAGCGCGCTGGACAAGGAAAGCGAGGCGATGGTGAATCTCGCGATCAAAGCACTGGACATCACAAGGGTTATCATTGCGCACCGCGAGACAACGATAGCATCGGCAGACAGGGTGATTTATCTGGAATAAAGGTCTGTGTTTGCCGTGTGCCGTGTGCCGTGTGCCGTGAGTTGCCTGCCTGGGCTATCCGGACGGATCGGGGTCTGGATTCACCTCTCAGGATGTACTGCGAAGCGTGCGGTGATGGTCTTCCCGTATGTGTTCATCCGGCGTTTCGGCAGTATCCGCAAAGCCATTATGACTGTTAAAACCACCCCGATGAACCGGGGCTGATTTTATAAGGGTCATATCTTTTGCCATTGCACCGAAGGTGATGAAGATAAAAAGTACAGCAAAACTTAACCTTGGTTTCATGCATTTCTCCTCTTACTTCACAGTATGTCCTTATCCTAAAGTCCTCTGAGTAAAACTCCGTCAATACGCGTGAATTTTAATAACTTATCTGTAACACCATCCCAATGGCTGGGATATCAGTTGTCAAAGAATAATGAGTCGCTGGTCAGGTCCGGATGCCGAACCTGAACCGCCCTAAAACTAAAAACCGTGCCCCGTGAGTTCCCGTTTGTTAATTTTCACGGGCCGGGTCACGCTGTTATCCAGAATGATATGCCAGCAGCTACTGTTGGCCGAAGGTTGTAGCGTCATATGCCACCTTGCATCGCCACCCTCACCCGGACCTGCCTTCCGGTGAGGCCCGGCAATGACTTTCAGGGTTCCTCTGCAGTAGGCATTGTTCAACTGACTGTCCAGCCTGCAGGCTTTCTCTATCAGAACTGATGTATAGTTTTTGCTGAAACGTCCGTCTTTCTGCCAGTTGGTCGTCCAGTTGGCTAATGAAAAAGACATAGCTATCTCCAGTAGTGGCATTGCGATACGGAAGTATATCGAAATGCAGGTTATACAGGCCTGATGCAGTGACTCAGGTGTTGCAAAAATCGCAATGAATGATGTTAAACGTATTTTCTGCCTTCCATTAATGAAATCAGCAGTAGCAACAGTGAAAATTCTCTCGGATATTACCCTTCAAAATTCCAGTTTGATATTTTCTTACACGAGACATATATTTCAGAAATGATTAACATGTATATGTTTATCTCCTGAATTAATTATTTTATTAACCGACTGTAGTCTCATTATAAAACCTATGTTAATTTTAACTCTCTATTTTCCGCAGCACAAAGCAAACGAAAAATATTTATGCTAACAGGTGGTAATTAAATTCAAGCGGATCTTCCATTTCTGCCATGATAAATTTCGGCACTCTCATTTAATACACCCTGTAAGGTTTAACCCCAGGAAAATAGTGAGTTAATATTGCAACAGTTAGCCCTGTCACTCAATCGTGCTGAGGCGCTCCCTGTATACTAACTCGTCTGTAACGATAAGGTGGTTTGCGGCGTTCCTTGTTATCACGCAGGCATCAGCGCTAAGTGATTGACTTTAACTTCAATAATAAGAAAATGTTTCCTTTCGCGCGGCTACCAGATACCACCGGAGTTTATTATCGCCTCTTCCCGTCATTTTCCGTTTATTACTGCCTTGAAACACCCGGCTGCCGTTGTGACGCTTGCATTGTTACTGGCCAGTTGTTCTTCAACACCACCAAAATCCCTGGTGACGCCACTTCCGCCAGTTGCCCGGCACCCTCTTCCCGACAAACCGGTATCGGGCCATGAACCCGTGCGTGGCGTCTGGCTGGCGACGGTTTCCCGCCTCGACTGGCCACCGGTTAATTCGGTGAATGCCGGCAGTGCATCATTGCGCATCAGCCAGCAGCAACAGGCGCTGATTACCAAGCTCGATAAGCTCAAAAGTCTGGGCATCAATACGGTGTTCTTTCAGGTGAAGCCTGACGGCACGGCGTTCTGGCCATCAAAAATTTTGCCATGGTCAGATATGCTGACGGGCAAAATTGGTCAGGATCCTGGATATGATCCGCTGCAATTTATGCTCGATGAAGCGCACAAACGCGGGATGAAAGTCCATGCCTGGTTTAATCCTTATCGCGTGTCTGTAAATACTAAACCTTCGACTGTGGTGGAACTGAATCAGACATTGTCACTGCACCCTGCCAGCGTATTCGTGTTGCACCGCGACTGGATCCGAACTGCCGGCGATCGTTTTGTGGTTGACCCGGGTATTCCTGATGCACGCGACTGGATAACCAACATCGTGGCGGAAGTGGTCGCGCGTTATCCCGTTGATGGCGTTCAGTTTGATGACTATTTTTACTCAGAATCACCGGGTTCTGCCCTGGATGATAGCCTGACGTTCCGGAAATACGGTCAGGGTTATGCTTCAAAAGCAGACTGGCGGCGTCACAATACACTGATGCTGATTGAGCAGGTTTCGCGCACCATAAAACAGCTGAAACCGGCTGTGGAATTTGGCGTCAGTCCGGCAGGTGTCTGGCGCAACGTGTCGCATGATCCGGCGGGTTCACAAACTTCCGGCGCAGCGGCTTACGATGAGGCTTATGCGGATACCCGCTTGTGGGTGCAGCAGGGTTTGCTCGATTACATTGCGCCGCAACTGTACTGGCCGTTTTCCCGCAAGGCGGCGCGTTATGACGTGCTGGCAAACTGGTGGGCTAATGTGGTAAAGCCCACTCATACGCGTCTCTATATTGGTGTGGCGCTGTATAAAGTGGGCGAACCGTCAAAAAATGAACCGGACTGGATGGTAAGTGGTGGCGTACCGGAACTGAAAAAACAACTCGATATGAATGAATCCGTACCACAAATTAGCGGCACGATTTTATTCCGTGAAAGCTACCTCAACCAGCCGCAGACGCAGGATGCGGTGCGTTACCTGAAAAGCCGCTGGGGAAGCTGAAATAACGCTGCCTGTTGTGTGGTTGCCTTATAAAGATATGCCGTGGAGCTAATAAATTGACCATGGCATCCATTTATCGTGCTTACGTAACCTCGGTTACCCGACAATGGTCCAGTTAGTCATGATTCTATGCCGTAAATTTAAGTGAATATTGCGAATATTTCCTGACCAGTTGGGGCCGCGAAAATCCGGGTTCAGGAAGGAGGCATTGTAGAAATGGTCGCGCCATTTTGCATTTAATTTCCCATGACCCGAACTGAGCGGCACCCCGGTGACCACCATCCTGTTCACTGTATCCGTGATATATAGTCGGATGAAAACCCATTTTTAAATAAAATCCCTGGCTGTCATCTACCGGTAATAATGAGGCGTTTTCGATATTCTGCTCCATCCCGTATCTTATGGCTGAAAATAAGAGAAGCTGACCCAGCCCGACAAATCTGTTGGGGTGGGATTTCGTAGGTTTGTTGGTATTTCCTTCAACATATATTGCCGAGATATATAAATAATCACGACTTCCCGGTTCACTTAGTACTACGCAGCGACCTGCTGCAACATCTTCATTTTTGTCTGTGAGTAGGGAAAAATTCATGGCGTTATTGTCATATTCCGGTGTCGTTTCCCGGGTTTCAACCAGTCTAAGGGTTAGGTGTGCCCTGCCAGCCGCATTTTTTTCTATGAAGCGCATAGTACTTTTAATTCCTCTCTATATATGATGAGTCAATTAAATTCGTGCTGCGTCAAACGGATATCAGTATAAACAAAGCGTACTGGAGGAATACTTAATAATATATGTACCTTTTAGCCACCCATGGCCAGATACAGATTATAAAAGCAAAGCCCCGCCTGAAAATACAGACGGGGCTTTGCTGTGTTGTGCATTAAATCTTCACTTCAGAACGTGTAATTTGCGCTGACCGAAAGATTGCGCGGTTCACCGTAAACGGCGTAATCGCTGAGCCATGAATAATATGTGCGGTCAAACAGGTTGTTGATGTTGGCCTGTACGGACAGCTGTTTTGTTACCTGATAACGCGTGAACAAATCCACCCGTGCCATACTGCCCTGTGATACGCGACGGGTTTCGCCGTCCGGTCCGGTTGCATTCTGGAAAGTGCGGTTTTGCCAGTTTACACCACCGCCGACAGTCAGATCCGGCATCGCCGGCACCTGGTAGCGGCTGAATAATTTCAGCTGGGTCTGCGGCATATTGCTGTTGAGACGGCTGCCGGTTTCGTCTTTCGCCACATAACGCGTCGCACCGAAGGTCATTTGCAGGTTGTCGGTCACCGCGCCGTTTAGCTCAAATTCAGCACCTTTGCTGACGGTGCCATTGACCGCAACATAAGCCTGTTCGCTCGAACCGTTAACGTATCTGCTGCCGTCTTCCTGCGCCACGTTATCCTGTTCGATACGGAATACTGCCATCGTGGCGGTCAGACGACCGTCTATCCACGCAGATTTAAGCCCGGTTTCGTAGTTTTTCCCGGTCGTTGGTGACAGGTAATGACCGTTAATATCGCGGTCAGTCTGTGGCTGGAAGATGGACGTGTAACTGGCATACGCCGACCAGGTATCGTTAATGTCATACACCAGCCCGCCATACGGAGTGATGTTGTTTTTGTTCATACTGCCGCTGCTGCCGTTGGTGCTCCACCGGGTATAGCGCGCGCCGACGATCAACGAAAGCGGATCCGCCAGTGAGAAGCGCGTTGCGAAGTAACCCGCTTTCTGGCGGATCACATCGTCCGCATTCAGATACCAGTCTCCCCACTCCGGTTCACTGACACGCCCGTCCCAGCTGTTGCCGAAACTGCCAATGGTGTCGCTATCGAGGGAACCGTCTGCGCTGTAAGTCTGGTTATGCTGCCGGCTGTAGTTGATACCCGCCACCATCTGATGCTGCCGGCCAAACAATTCAAACGGCCCGGTGGCATAAGTGTCGATGGAGTCCACTTTGCGGGTGCCACGGTCTTTGCTGCCAAAACCACTGAGGCCGGTGCCTGTAGTGTGATCCGGGAAATTCATGAGATAGAGCAATTTATCGTTAAACGTTTGCTCGCCGTGTGTGCCATTAACGCGCAATGTCCAGCCGTTATCAAAGTCATGCTTCACGTTAGCAAATACTTTGCGCGACTGGATGGCGTAATTCGTCCAGTCTGCGGAAGTATTCGTGCTGCGGTCATAATGGGTGCGCGAACCGTCGGTATACCAGGTTGGCAGGCCGCCCCACGTCGGGTTAGCGGTATTATTTTCCTGATAATCGTAACCGAGCGACACGGTGGTGTTATCGGTCACATCTGCATCCACCACGCCGTAGAAGAATTTTTTGCGCTTGTGATAGCGATCCAGCCAGCTGTCCTGATCCTGATAACCGGCGACCACGCGTCCGCGCACCGAGCCTTCCTGATTCAGCGGGCCGGAAGCGTCCAGGACGTAACGCTGTTTGTTCCAGCTGCCGTAACCGGCGCTAATCTCACCGGTGAATTCTTTGCTGTCGGCGTGTTTACGCACCATGTTGACAGAAGCGGATGGATTACCCGTTCCGGTCATCAGGCCGGTTGCACCCCGCACCACTTCGATGCGGTCATAAATCGCGGTGTCTTCGGCTGCATCACCAAAATTCCAGGTATCGCTGACGGAGGTCGGAATGTCGTCGTAGGTGTAACTGTTGATGTAAAAACCGCGGGAAAAATAAGACACGCGTTCGCTGTCAATAACCTCCGTTGAGATGCCGGTGGTATTATTCAGCACGTCGCCGACCGACTGGAGGTTCTGATCCTGCATACGCTGTTGAGTGATAACGCTCACTGATTGCGGAATATCTCGCGGCGTCAGGTTCATTTTGGTGCCTGCGGTGGTGGTGCGGACGGCGTAATCCTGTGCGTCGCTGCCGGTTGGCGTCGCCGTGCCTTCGATCACCATATCTTGCTGCTGACCAAATGTATCCGTACTGGCAGTGCTTTTTATCCCGCTGAGGTTTTCAGCCGCCAGTACCGGATTTACCAGAACAAATATCGCCAGTGCCAGTGATGAAACCGCAAAAGTTCTCCCTGCGTCTGCGGCACACTGGTGTGCATAAATCACCCTGCCATTCAAAGACATAACACATTCCCGTGGAAAATTTTATAAGTGTAAGACTGTTTCTATTATTGTTTTACATGAACAGTCTAAATGAGAATGTAAATAGTAATTATTAACGTTAACCATGTCGCGATGTGGATGAGTTTTAATAAGTAACAAAATGTTAATCAGGTTTTATCCGTGAACGGATCAGTGGTTGGAAATGCATGTCTCTGAGGTTTCTTATGCATTTCAGACTATTCTGTCCTGCATGCAGCCCTTCCGGGTTGTGGAGTCTTCTACCCTTAAGGTGTTCAACATAAGGAGACGCTATGAGACGAATCGCATTGTTACTCACCCTGTTGATCGCGGGTTCTGCTGTCGCCGAAGACACGACTTCGCAACATACTCCCGCGACCTATATCAATATCCTCTGTAGCTCCGCGCTTAATAAACCTGATGGTACTGCGGATTATTTCCGTGAGCAGATCAAAGATATTTCGACGCAATCTCAGTCTCCGTCGTCGATCAATAAGCCAGAGTTTAATGAGGATGAAGCGGATAAGGTGATTGAAACATGGACATCGCTCAGCAAAACCGATCGCGAAAAAATCAGGACACAACAGCAATGTCAGGACACCTTGCTTCAGCGATATCAGGCAGGATAAAGATGGGGACAGGATAAAAGAATGCGGGATGTGTTCCCGCATTATGTGGACGTCCTCTATCAGGCTGCTTTGACCGCACGTACTTTTTTGGTCGCGGCAGGTTCAGCGACAGCCCGGTCTTCAGCGGTGGTATCGGCTGGTGCGACGGGCTGCTGCGCTGTCCCCTCTTCGGGCAGTTTGCTGGTGCGCAAAATATGCTGGACGGTATCTTTGTGTTCAGCAAGGTGAAGCGCAATATTTTCCGCGAGTGTTTCATCGAGGTCGAGATTGCTTTGTGACAGCCATTCAGTAAAAGCATCTGCCATGTCCAGCATTTTGTCGTATGCATCTGCTTCTTTCTTATTGGCAAAAGTCATTTTCTCTTCACCTTTTCTGACAACAACAAATTTTGTTTCAACAGCCATAATTCGCTCCTTATACTGTAATTATATCCAGTATACCAATAATCAGTGAAGGATACATCATCCGGCCTGTTTTTTATAGTGCGGAGCCTGGATCGCTCTGCCCGGGTGTCTGATCAGCGCAGCCTGACTGAAAGCTCGACATCATCACTGAATGGTACAGAAAGATAACCGTTCTCCGCCGAACGCACATGGGTAAGATAGTTCTGGTTGTAGCTCGCATTGTCGGCGATGATCATCGTGCCCGGATGAAAACGGCTTTCCAGCAAATGCAGAATATCGTCATAAAGTACTTTTGCGCCATCGAGAATCAGTAAATCGATGGTCTCTGGCAGATCAACGGCCAGTGTGTTCAGCGCGTCACCGACACGAATTTCGACTAAATCGCTCACGCCAGCCTGCACAAAATGTTCCCGTGCCTTTGCCACTTTTGTCGGCTCAAACTCGCTGGTGATGACCTTACCGCCGCCGTTATCGCGCAACGCCGCCGCCAGATACAACGTGGAAAGCCCGAACGACATGCCAAATTCCACCACCGATGTTGCCTTAGTACTTCGCGCCAGCATATACAGCAGTTTGCCTGTCTCGCGTGATACCGGCAGCCACATGTGTTTCAGCAGACTATATAAATTCAGATATTCTGTTTTGCTGTGCATCATGCGCGTAGTTTCTTCTTCCGGTATCTGCGTGAAATCGAAACGGGCTGCAGCGCTGGCTTCATTGAACAGACGGTCGAGTAATGGCGCCATCGGTGCGCAGGTCAGAGTGTTTTCTGTGGTCATGGGATTATCCTGTTTAACATTGAGCAACGTGTCATAACTGACTAGAATGCGAGTGATTCATCGCGTTTAAAATTATGCGATGTTTTCGTTGCCTCCACTATTCGCATTCTTTTCTGAGGACTCAGCCCGTCATGACCCACCGCCGCATCCCGCAGGTTTCCTCACGTAAAGAGCCAAAACAATCCCGCTCAGCCGGGCTGGTGGCGACCATTCTTGAAGCCGCTGCTCAGGTTTTATCGAAGGAAGGCGCCGCCCGTTTTACTACCGGTCGCGTCGCTGAAAGAGCCGGAATCAGCATCGGTTCGCTGTATCAGTACTTTCCCAATAAAGCGGCGATTTTGTTTCGTCTGCAAAGCGACGAGTGGCGGCGAACCCGTGATATGCTGCGCAGCATTCTTCAGGACGCAGAAAAGCCCCCTGCCGTGCGCTTACGTATTCTGGTGCATGAATTTATCCGTTCCGAATGTGAGGAAGCGCAGATGCGTGGCGCGCTCAGTGACGCCGCACCGTTTTATCGTGACGCCCCGGAGGCGCAGGAAGCGCGGGCTGCGGGAGAGGAAGTGTTTCATCGTTTTATGCATGAGGTAATGCCGGATGTCGCCGGAGAAAAGCGCCAGCTGGCGGGCGATCTGCTTTCAACCACACTCAGTGCTTTTGGCCGGGACTTTTCTGCCACCCCGCGTACCGCCGCTGAAATCAAAATTTATGCTGATGCGCTGGCGGACATGTTTACAGCCTATGTGCAGGGGGCGGTTTAGCCAGGCGTGAATTTCTGAGGGATAAGCGGGGCTATGAACGAGATGCCATGACGGCGCGTTTCTCGGAGGAATTACCGGGGATCCCAAAACGCTAATTTCGTTTCAGGCCGACGGATGGCATAGTAAATGTCTGATTTTTACAACAGGACCGTTCCATGATCGTCGTTACTCCGTCAGTCGATCCGTCACTTGCGCGAATCGCCCCTGGTTTTCGGGTGTTAAGCGTGTCGGCGCAGGCCGCGCCGATAACTAACCCTGCCATTGCGGAAGCCGCTTTACAAAGCGCCTGCCGTTTTATCGTTGAGAATGATTTTCCCTGGGCGGATGAACATCTGAACGCCTGGACCGAGGTTTTCAAAGCCTTTGGGGCGAAACCTAAACGTACTGCCTGCTCAGCCGATGCCCTCAGAAAACGCGTGCTGAAAGACGGCACGATGCCGGCCATCGATCCGGTGGTCGATCTTTACAATGCGGTGAGCATTCAGTATGCCATTCCGGTCGGTGGCGAAAATATTTCTGCTTATTCCGGCCATCCGAGGCTGACATTTGCCGATGGCAGCGAGCCTTTTGACACCATGAAAGCGGGCGAACCGGTGATTGAATTCCCCGATGCCGGAGAAGTTATCTGGCGTGATGATACGGGGGTGACCTGCCGGCGCTGGAACTGGCGTCAGGGTATCAGAACCCGGCTCGACAGCGAGGCGCACAACATGTGGTTCATCCTCGAAAGCCTGCCCGCCATGCCTTTGCAGGCACTCCAGGACGCAGGTGATATGCTGATTAACGGACTGGAACAGCTGATGCCGGGTGTCAAAACTGACGTGAAGCTGATAACACTGGGTTGATGATGCGAATAAGGCTCCTTGCGGAGCCTTATTTATGATCCAGCAGCGAGGTGCCGTAAGAATTATCGATGGTACATACCCAGCGCCCGTCCGGTTCATGGCGGAAAACATAAGTGGCACGACGGGTAGTGGTCACTGTGCCGCCCTGTCCGTCGGGGAAGTGCAGCACCGTTTCCATGATCACCAGCGCATCCTGCGCCCCCTCAATCACCTGCATCTCACCCTGTTCCACCACCAGTTGATCCTGGAAATAATCCGAGATGGCGATAAACGCTTTGCGGATATCGTTTTTGCCGCGGGCAATCATGCCCGGTTTAATCACCAGTGCCGCATCCACGGCGTAATGCGCCATCAGCGAGTCGAAATCTCTGTCTGATATGGCTTTGTCACAAGCTTCGATAACCTGGCGGATCGGGTGTGTACTCATCCGTTAATGTCCTTTCGCTGAGTTCCAGAATAATGAGATCCCCGTCTGAAATAACAGGATGTCGACCAGGCAGCTGAAGTCTATCTCTGACATATTAATAACAAATTTTTTGCCAATAAACATCCCTGCCTTCAGCATGCCCTGATACCGGCAGGCGTGCTGAAGGCCCCGCTACACCAGGCGTTTGAACGTTGGCTGATGGAACAGGGTCAGAGTGGTGATAAGAAAACCGGATCAGTCGTAATTCTCACCATACAGACCAATGAGTCGCCGCACGACACCATTGGTCCAGCCGAAGCCATCCTGCAGCGGATATTCCCCGCCGCCACCTTCACGAGGGATGCCCCCTGAGATGTGGTATTTCTCGATCAGTTTATGATGTTGCTGGTAATACTGATTCACCGTTTTCAGCCAGTTACGGGCAATTTCATCACCCAGCGCATCATTGCCGTATTGCTTGAAACCCTGAATTGCCATCCATTGCAGAGGGGCCCAGCCGTTGGGTTTATCCCATTGTTCACCGGTTTCGTATTCCGTCGCCATGATGCCGCCGGGCGTGAATAAACGCTTACGTACAGCCTCTGAAAGCCGTTCAGCCTGGTAATGACTGGCAAGCCCCACATACAACGGCACGACGCTGGCAGCGGAGAACAACGCCATTTGCTGACGGTGCCAGTCGTAATCGCGAAAACAACCTTCGTTGTCATCCCACAGATAACGGTTTATGGCGTCACGCCGGTTTTCTGCTTTACGGCGGAATAAAATTTCGGTGACTTTATCTCCCTTCAAACCGGAAATATTGGCGATAGCGCTTTCGAGTTTATGCATAAACGCATTCAGATCTACCGGGATAAATTGCGTGGTACGGATACTGGCGAGACGGTGGCCGTCACGCAACCAGCGCGATGAATAATCCCAGCCAGATTCCGCCCCCGCACGCAAATCGCGGTAAACTTCGTTGGCTGGCCGGCCTGAATGTTTAGCGGTTTCGACGTCTTCACGCCACGATTCATCGCGCGGGGTGTCCCTGTCATCCCAGTAACGGTTAAGCAGTGTACCGTCCGGCAGGCAAACTGCATGGCGGTACGCCTGATTCGGCGCGAGAGAGTCCGCACCATCCATCCAGAATTCATATTCCATTTTCAGATGATCGAGATACCGCCGTGCGCCACGTACACCGTCTTCCTCGAACAGTTCAACCATCAGCGCGAACACCGGTGGCTGTGAACGGCTCAGATAATACGTGCGGTTACCGTTAGGAATATGGCCGTATATCTCAATAATCCAGGCGAAATTGTCCGCCATGGTGCGCAGGAGATCATTACGGCCACTTTCCGCCAGACCTAACATCGAAAAGTAAGAATCCCAGTAATAGGTCTCACTGAAACGTCCGCCGGGAACCACATAGGCCTGAGGCAAAGGCATCAGTGAAGACCATGGCACATGATCTTCCGGCTGGCGCGTCAGCACCGGCCAAAGTTTATCGATGTGTTCTTTCAGCGAATCGCCGGGATCGGAGACGTATTCATCATCGCGGTGTTCCGGCAGCCAGAAATGTGCGTCAACAAAGCGTTTCAGGTTAAAGCCGGGATGATTCTTTACCCGGCGATAACGCAGCAAAATGTCCAGCGGATCCATCTTCGGCGGGCAGTCCGGGAAGGTTTTGCTGTCCTCGAAAAGCCCTGAAGATTGCACGCTGGTAAACAATTCCAGATAACGGTCAGCAGGCGTTAAGGCATCGGAAGGCGGCAAGCCTTCGATCATCTCTGGTTCCGGTTCTGCATCCATCATCCGGTCAAGGATCAGTTCAATCGGCTCGAGCTCGGTCAGACGAGTCTCTTCGCTCTCAGCATTTTCGCTGTCAAACATTGCGTTTTGGTTCGTCTGGTAATTTGCATTTTGCATATGCTGCAAGCCTCTTGCTTATAAAATTCACACGACGGCGCTGTGTTTTTCACTATGCGGTGTGATGGCGTATAAATCGCGTAAATAGCTTTCGCCCCAGTTCGCAATGTCATTCTTACGCAGCACCGCCATCATGTCGTTATAGCGTTCAAGCCGTTCTTCCAGCGGCATGGTCAGTGCTTTATCCAGCGCCGCTGCCACATCATCCCGGTCATAAGGGTTGACGATCAGTGCCGATGTAAGTTCATTTGCTGCACCGGCAAATTGTGACAAAACAAGAACGCCGGGGTCTTTTGGATCCTGCGCGGCGACATACTCTTTTGCCACCAGATTCATGCCATCTCGCAGCGGCGTCACCAGCCCGACATCCGTCAGGCGGAACAATTTCATGAGCAGGCTGCGCTGGAAATGCTGGTTGAGGTAAAACAGCGGCGTCTGGTTAATACCACCATATTTACCGTTGATGCGCCCCACTTCGGTTTCCAGCTGATGACGCAGTTCCTGATAGGCTTGCACATCACCGCGCGAGGTCGGGGCAATTTGCGAATAGCGCACTTTACCGCGATGCTGCGGGAATTTTTCCAGCAATGCCTCAAAGGCGAGAAAGCGCTCCGGCAACCCTTTGGTGTAATCGAGACGCTCACAGGAAATAATATTTTTCGATTCGCGTAGTTCGCGTTCCATCGCCGCCATTTTGGGTGGCAGCGGACCCTCGGCCATTTCCTTTATGCTTTCCGGTGCAATGCTGATCGGATATACGCCGGTAGCAAAGGTTTTGCCAAACGCCCGGTGCTGATGTGTATCGCAATCTTCAATATCAGCCAGCGATTTGAGATTATCCAGAAACGCCATACGGTCACCTTCGGTCTGGAAGCCCAGCAAATCATACTCGCACATCATTTCGAGCAATTCATCGTGTGTTGGCACGGCATTAAAGATTTCCGGGGTCGGGAACGGAATGTGCAGGAAGAAACCAATACGGTTTTTTACGCCGAGTTTACGCAGCGCGGCAGCGAACGGCAGTAAATGATAATCATGGATCCACAAGATATCATCCGCTTTGATGAGCGGCTGCAATCTTTTCGCCAGCATATTATTGACCCGGCAGTAACCGTCCCACGCCTCGCGCTGGAAATCCACCAGATCGATACGATAGTGAAGCGCCGGCCAAAGTACGGCATTTGAAAACTGACAGTAATACAGATCGTAATCGTTTTGATTAAGCGGAACCGAAGCGTAAGTAATGCCGTTATCTTCCATCAGATGCAGGTCATCCTCTTCTTCACCCGATATTTCACTTATCTCACCATTCCAGCCAAACCAGAGACCTGAAGTATTTTTCAGCGCATCCAGAATGCCCACGGCCAGCCCGCCAGCGGATTTTGAACCGTCAGGAATGGCAATTCGGTTAGAGACAACAACCAGGCGACTCATAATTCGGACTCCTTCTTAAATGTTAATGTGTGACGTTGTAACGCCTCAATCCACCGGTAAACGTCGTGAACGGTTTTGACACGATACTGCGCGAGACTTGAACCTTCGCCAACTTTCACCGTGATCCCCCGCATGGCGTTAGCCACTTCGAACCCTTTTTCATCGGTCAGATCATCGCCTACGAATACCGGAATACGTCCGGAAAAGGGTGTCTGTTGCATGAACGTATAAATCGCAGCGCCCTTATCTTTTCCGCGAGGTTTAATCTCAAGAACGCATTTACCGGGCTGAAGTACCAGCTCAGGGAATTTTGCTACGACGGATTCCGCCAGGGCTAATACCTGCTGCTGATGCAGCATTGCCTGACGATAATGCAATGCAAAAGCCATGCCTTTGATTTCGAGTAACGTACCCGGCAGCGCGTTCATTCCCGCTTCAAGAGTTTGTTGCACCTCTTCTGCCACGTGGCGGGGTAAGGTGACGCGGTGCATCCTGCCGCTGCCGTCGCGCATTTCTGCGCCGTGAACACCCGCTGCGGGAAGTTCCAGAGGACTGACCAGCTGATCAAGCTGCTCCACCGGACGTCCCGACACCAGTGCCAGCGCACCTGAAGATGCCGCAAACAGCGTTTGCAGGTGGGCACGAACATCAGCGGGGATCGTGACGGCATCAGGCTCGTCACATATCTCGGCGAGGGTGCCATCGACGTCGAAAAAGTAGGCGTATTGACGACTGTCCAATATCGGAAGAAGCGGTGTTTCGGTGTGATTTTCCTGAATTTCTGTGGTCAAAATAGCTCTCCTGTTTGCAAGTTACGACACAGCGCGTCAATGCACTGAACACCTCTGAAGTAATTTTCCAATAGATAAATATAACTCTTCGTCAGGTAAGCGCAGGAAAAATCAGATTAATCTACACCCTGCTGGCAGGTTTTAACGATAAAAGAGAACAGGTTGAATATTGATTGCTTTCTAAACGGTTGCGGTTAGTTTTTATCCTGTCTGCCCGCGGCCAGTTTGCCGGCGTTATATCCTCAGCAGTGCCGTCATTGCCGTAATTAAGGTGAGTTAATGGCTGCCCAAAGCTGTGCAAATATAGGTGTGAAGAGCGTGGATTTTAAATAGTTTAAACCTGCGGAACCGCCTGTACCTTGCGACTGACCTATAGTGCGTTCAACGAGTTTCGCATGACGATAGCGCCATTCTTGTAGCAGCGAATCCAGGTCTAACAGCTGGTTTAGTAACAGGGCTTCGCAAGAATACTGCTCTAAAATATCCCGGAAGATATCCTTCTCTTCTTTGTTTAACTCGCCTGAGCCGAGGAGTTGTGTACGTACAACTTCCCATAATGAGGCTGGCAGAAGAATTGCCGCTAATCTTTCTTGTATCACATCGTCATGTTCATATTGTTGAAGTTTTTTGCTGTTTGCCTTTCCTAAAAGCGCTTCAATTGCATCAAACTGATATGATTGGAAACCGCTTGCGCCGCCCAGATAACCGCGAAATTGCTGAAACTCATGGAACTTCAGCGTGTCGATGACAGCTATTTGATTTACCATCGTTCGGGTGATGGTATTTATGCGAATCATGCTGCTGATTGACTCAGGTATTTCTCCTTTTTTGATTAAATTAATGACATAATGAATTTCATTAATTAATTGCTTAAACCATAATTCATAGGTTTGATGCGTAATAATGAAAAGGTTCTCATTGCGCTGTTCGCTGTGAGGTGATTTTGGTTGTTGCAGAGATAATAACTCATGTAATTTAAGATAACTTGAATAGTCCATAATAAATTATATGAATACTTCCCGCTTGCGATAACTTCAAACGGTCTGATTCTTGCAGATAAGTCGCAGGTTTATGTCCGGATTTTCTGCCGTCTGATGACTGCGGATTGAATGCCATTCACCGTCCACACCTTATTACCCGCGAGTTTTAAGCCCAAACCATGATTTAGGATTTATGAGCCACGCGCTTACCTGTTTTGGTCATCCCGCCAGTCGTCAAAGCAATCTTTCAGCATTCACCCATTGATTAAGGGTTAATATTTATCAGTATCATGGGTTAATATAGTCTGATACAGACATGGTTTTATTGCTAATCAGGAAAAGGGAAAGAGCAGAGGTTTGCTGGGCAGCGCATCCCCGGTTAAATCCGGTAACTGTAGAGAAATAAAATAATGCCCCGGAAATATACCTTCAGGTAATTGAATTAACTCTGTCACAGAAGCCTGCCTGCGTTCAGTAATAGGGTTGCAGGGGTCTGCCATTCCCCAGAAACAGCGGTGGTTATCCATCAGTCCTCCGTCGTGCAGTTTATCAATAGAAGGTATATCCACAAATAAATGTTGTACGCCAAGCTGAAGTACCCTCTCCATTGCCTGATGGCTAAAATAGGGAGCACCATTGCCGTCAGGCAGCCAGGATTTATCATCCGTTGTAATAACCAGCGCCTGAAGATAATCTGAACCTAGCGGGGTCAGCGCATGGTTAATTGCCTCTTCAGTAATAATCCAGTCATTATCTTCAGCGTGGGTGTTGTAGCGGTCTTTCATTTTTGATACCCGTTCTAACGAAACGTGAATCAAAGTGGCAGCCATAAAAAGAGGCATGCTGAGATCAGCTACGTTATGTATTTCAGGCAAAATATGACCGATGCATTCAGTATGGGTGCCGTGACAATGAGGAACAAAACTAATAAGCGAAGCGTTACAGGCACCGCCGGAAGTTACTCTGGCCTGACTATTCTCATATTTTAAGGGGGCTTCATAAGCCGGTGCAATGCCATAAAGATTGACAGCGTTATCTGCAAAACAGAGCTGCGCAGAGAGTTTAATCGACTCCTGATGGTGAATTATATGGGTACGTCCACGATAAACTATTTCAATTCGGGTCATCGGAAATATTCCTCCAAATCTTTCTCAATACATTATGTCAGGGATCTTTACACCGCAAAGTGCAGAGCCGGATCGTGGATAGTGATTTCAGAACGCAGTCCGGGAAAGTTTTCTATAGGTATGCACAAGTGTATCCAGCAAACGGGCAAACGTCGGGGCATCTGTTGAAGGTGCCATGATAGTCGCGCGCCACCAACGGCGGTTATCAACAAATGAAGATGCCAGATGAAAGATTCCTTGCTGCATCAGCTCGTTGCGCACAGCGATGTGTAACCGGTCACTGTCCGGACCTGGTGTATCGGCATATCGGAAGCAGACAAGATTGCTTTCCGGCTCACAAAGTCCCTCAAACTCTTTTCGTGCCAGGATCATTTGCCAGAACCTGCGTGCTGCCCGATGGCGGCTATGGACATACTCTGCCAGGCCCGCTTCTCCTCTGTGCGCCAGATTAAGAAAGACCTTAAGACCAAGTTCTGCCTTAGACCCTTCGATGGTGTAGTGCATCAGATCCGGACCGGGACGGTGTTCGTCGAAAAACAGGTAATCGGCATTGTGCTGGAATGCCTGGCTTAAGTCTGCACGGGCGCGAACAAGCACGGCAGCGGCAAGTGTTGAGGTCCGCAGCATTTTATGCGCATCCCAGGTGATTGAATCTGCCTGAGCGATACCCTGCAGGTGGTGGCGTAACTCGGGAACGAGTAAGGCAGATCCTCCATGAGCCGCGTCGACATGCAGCCAGATACCTTCGTGATGGCAGGCGCTGGCGATTTCTTCCAGGGGGTCGAATAAGCCGGTTGGTGCTGCGCAGGCATTGGCGACAACGGCCATCACTGTGCGGCCAGCACGATGATGCGCCTTGATGCTCTCGCTAACCTGCGCACCGGCAACGCGTCCAAAGCGATCACAAGGCAGTGCGTGTACTGCGCGACTGCCAAGGCCAAGAATGGCAGCCGCCCGTGAGACGGAGACATGGGCGTTTGCCGGCGCGAGAATAATCACATTTTGCGGCATTCCATGCTGCCATACATCGGGAAAAATATGATGACGGGCCACCAGAAGGGCTGTGAGGTTCGCCAGCGAACCGCCATGAACAAGGATCGCGCCGGAGTCTTCGGGGGACCAGCCCACTTTTCCGAGCATCCACTCGGTGACCACCAGTTCGGCCGCTACCCCGGCGGCGCCCATCTCGAATAAAGACATGGCATTGTTGCTTACGCCATGCACCAGGTCGGCAATGGCGGAACCGATATCGGGAACCGCGCATTGGTGAGACATATAACCGGGATGGTGGAGCCGCGTTCCCTGATCCAGATACGCCTTAATGAATGCGGCTAATGTGCTGTCCGTCATTCCGCCAGCTTTAATGGACGTGCGCATGTTCAAGTCATTAATCAGCTTCTGCGGTGGAGTTTGTTTTAATACGGTTACTTCACCCTGCTGGGAGTCCTGGACATAGTCGTCCAGCACTTTGGCCACTGCGAGTACGGCATCAGCGAACTCACCTGCCCGCCAGCCGTGGTATCCCTCCTTGTGCATCATGCTACGCCCTCTTTCAACGTCGTACGCGGGTTGCGCATCGTAATGCATCCCGGATGCACACCGAGTCCCATTGAGGCGTCAATAACGGCGCCATGCATGATGACAGCGGCGTCTGTCGTCAGCCACCACAGAATATCGGCGATTTCATCGGGGCGTATGAGCCGCCCCTTCGGGAGTTGAGCAATAAGTTCATCCGCTGATGCAGACGATAGAGGATCCAGCGTGCTTTGACGGAACATCGGCGTGTCAACAGCCCCGGGACAAACACAAAATACCTCGACGGGATCATGAACAAGTTCCGCCGCCCATTGCCTTGTCAGGAAGGCGATTGCCGCTTTGGTCATGCCGTCTGTATCCCTAAACCCCGGAAAGGCTGCTATTCCACCATCAACGCTTGAGAGCATGAGGATTTTCCCGTAGCCGCGTTTCAACATCCCTGGGAGAAACTGCCTGGTGAGCCAAAGTGGCCCCAGACAGTTGACTTGCGTGAATAATGCGTCCTGCTGATGCCGTTCTTCTATGCCAGCAAGCTCTACGGTTTTGGTTCCTAAAGCCGCGTTGTTTACAAGGATGTCGATTTCTGCGGGAATAGCGTCAACAAGCTGCAAAAGGCTTTCCCAGCTGCCCTGATCGTAAGGTAAAGCTTGGGGGGGAATAGAAACAAGGGAAGACAAGGCGTTAATAAGTTCAAGCGCCCGATCCTCACCCCGATGATAAGTAAACCACACCTGATCACCTCTGCTGGCGAAGGCCCGGACTGTTGCAGCACCAATACCGCTGGAACCACCCGTAATTAAAATATTCCGGCTTTTTCCCGGCGTTGACGTTTCCGCATTCATCAGTTCAACTCCTCACAGCATAAAGTATCCGTTCTAATCAATGAAACCTGATATTATTGTTTTGTATCTCTATCACCTGAGAAACTATTATGATTTATCGGGTTCAGCGTTTTTAACGCGGCATCAGACTCTAAAACAACCTGACTATCCCTTTAATATCAATTGAGTAGTTATGTTACAGTTTAATAAACGGGGTGGTTAATTATATTTTCTGTAAAAGAGTTACCGGTGTTAGACGACCTGAAAAAGAATTATTAAAGTGCGGGTTAATTAAATCTATATATAAGCGTAGAGTAATCACGAAAATACGCAAGAATTATGCTTATTTATGCAGATGTTCTGTGCATCGCTATGATTTAATATATAAATATCAGATATTGACCCGGGGATTTAACAGTACAGGTTGTTCTAAGACGGCAGGTACTGCGCAGAAAAAGTCTCTTTGTATAGAATAATTTCCGTCTTCCAGGTAGCCCGGCAACATCCCTGTTATCGGCTGCCGTTATTGTCTGTCACCCGCTGCGCGGGCTGTCACACCGGTCAGCATCTGCGGACCGGTGATAGTCAATCATATGCACAACGGCGGTGATCAGAAATTATATTGCACACCAATGCGGAAACGGGTCTGACGTTCATCCGTCGTTTTACGCACGGAAACATCACCAACCTGTACGTAAGGTGTCCATTGTTTATTTATATTATAAGCCACTTTCAAATCCTGCTCATAATCCCACTTATCATTATCATACAGGATCTGATCACTGTGTTTATAAATATAGTTATATTCAAACCGCCAGTCGGCAATTTTATAACCCAGCCAGATTTCACCGCGGTTTGTTTTGCGATCCTCGGTGTTTTCTTTGGTATAACGGGTATACTCGTAGCGGTAACGCGCATTGAAATAAACGCCGCTGTCAAATGTATATCCGGCGGTTAAGAAGGGTTTATAAATACTGCTGTCAGAACTGGATTCCAGCGTAAATCCGGGCTGAATAAACACGGCCGGCGTGACTTTGTACTGATAGCTGATGGTGCTTTCCGTACCGTTATCAACCAGATTATTAAAGGGTTTATTTTCATTATCCCCGCCTGACTTCCATTTGGCTTCCAGCGAGAACCCGAATCCGTTGGCGAAGCGGTGCGAAACCATCGCCCTGTCTTTATGTTGTTTACTGTCATCGAGCCATTCATGACGAAGGTCAATAGTGACGGCCTGGCTGCTGGCACTGGCCAGCAGTAAGCCGCAGATCATCAGTCTGCTATTTTTCATTTTTATAAATCCCAGAGATATTGAGTAGTGTTATTTTAAGTTAAAGGTTCACTCTTAATGACGCTGCTTTATTTGTTTTTCAAAAAGTCAGCGTAATTAAATCCACCGTCAGAAAGACGGGTTATCGGATCCGGTAGCCGCAGAGAAATATAATCTCCCGGTATAATTTCCTGATGCTTTATATTCACCGTTTTATGATCAGTGTAAAAATAATTACTGTCATCCACATTGCCGGTGACGGCATCGTCATACTTCCCTGCCGTGGTTCGCAGCGAAATGTTGTCCCTGAAGGTGCCCTGCTTGTCAGCCGTGGTGTACGGTGATGGCCGGAACAGGAAATTGAAGCGTTTGTTATCGACAGCGCGGTTATGTCCGATAACCAGCGCGCCCGGATTGAAGTTGTCGGTAAAACCGTCCATACCGTTGCCAACCGCAACGTTGTGGCGCACCACATGGCCGACCGGTAACCCTTCGCCACCCAGTTTGAAACCATTGCTGCCATTGTTCACCGACAAGCTGTTCTCAATCGTCACACTGCCGTTCGGGCCGTCTTCGATTTTGTTGAACAGGTCGAAACCGTCGTCGATGTTGTCGTGGGAATAACAATTGATCAGACGGTTGCCCTCGCCCACGCGCATTTTGACGGCAAATCCGTCGGCGTTTTTGCGCCCCGGATCCTGATTTCCCCAGGATTCAGAATTGCTGATGAGATTGTGGCTGGCCCACAGAGCCCGCCCGATGCCGTCCGGCGATGCCACCCAGATGCCGGTATCATCGGCATGATGCGCCTTAATGCGGTCGAGATGGTTATAGCTTCCGGCAACATGAAAACTTTTTTGCGTGACGGTAATCCCCTGAATATTCCAGTAGCTGGCATTCAGTTTCAGGCCATTAAACACCACGTTGTCGCCTTGCGTACGCAGCGTTTTCCGGTGGGTGTCGGTGCCGCTGGCGGTGGCCGGGATCACGCTTGCCGGGTAGTCACCCTCACTCAGCCAGAGCGTGCCGCCCGGTGCTAAAAGATTTACCGCACTGTCAAAATCCAGCGGATGTTCAGCCGAACCGTCATTATCTGCCGTACCAGCCGGAGAAACATACAACTCGTCAGGATTGCTGACCAGCGCCATACGCACCGGGAATTCCTGTGTCACTTGTTTACCGTCCGCCGGTATGTAGGTGATCTTGAGCATCGTTACCGGTTGTTCAACATGTAGCGGAACCGTCACCACTTCACCACCGCGCACCGCTTTTTGCGGCAACAACGGTTTGTCATTCTGTTCAATCTTAACCCGTCCGTCGCCGTTAGTGCGTAACTGGAACACACTGTCGCGGCGGGCAATGAGCGGCGATGACATCACCTCAATACGCGCATTCAGTGACGGTGTCACATATGGCGCAGAGGGCTGTATATGCGCCTCGCTGAGCGTGAGTCGGGCATGATCTACCGTAATTTTCGCATTCCGCGAGGCGAAGAAACCGACGTAATATCCGGCTTTGTCCAGTTGTGTCACGCTGTCTGCATGCTGCACGGATTTGCTGACCCACTGATCGCTGCCCTGTGGCGCATAAGCGACAATGAAACCGTTGTCCGTGCGGGTCAGTCGCAGCGAGAAACGGGCAGGTGTACTCAGCGGATGATAACTTTCTCGCACAATGCCGATGCCGGTATTTCCCCAGGGTTGCTGTACACCCTGCCGGGCAATCAGTGCCAGTACCGGCGGTTTATCGCCAGTGGCCATTATGCTGTTCATCACCATATTTGACGCGGCCGGCAGCTCTTCAATGCCCGGTTTAGTCACCGGTTCACGCGGATTGCCCAGAATATCGCGTACCAGTAATCCTGCCCCTTCCTGTCCGGCCGGTTTCGCGCCATTTTCCGGTCCGAACTGATTGAGCGTGATCTCTGCTTCAAGCTGGAAATTCACGTCCGCCGGCAATCGGGTATAGAAATAGGTTAAACCGTCGTGGCTGTTACCGACTTTGCCGCCACGGCTTTCAAGGGTGAAAGGCGTACTGAGCAGAGTGCCTGTCGCCGGCACAGGTTTACCGTCTGCCAGTAAAGTTTCATTCATGCCGATTTTCTCCGGCAGAACGTTGGTAGCGAAATTGACGTCAGTTGACTGGCCAAAAGTCGTGCTGTGCCAGACCAGTTTACCGCTGTCTGGCAGTGCGGCAGCCAGACTTTGTGCGCTTATCCCGAGGGCGAGCGCGGTAACAACAAATTTTGATGCCCACATAATCGTTCTTATCCTCAAAACGAAAGGGGTCGCTGGCCGGTGACCCGGCCAGTCGGGAAAGAAAAAAGTAGATTTAAATCAGGATCTAAGGTTGTTGCGTGGTGCTCACCATCGGTTTGGGTTCAGTGAGTTCAACGGCGGGTGTATCGAAAATTTTGCGGCAAACCACACTGTTGCCCCAGCACTGTTCATACGGATAACCGATCAGCTCTTCCATCACTGCCCGCACTTCCGGTTGTACCTCGCTGATCTGCCCGCCCGCTTTAATACGTGCGACTTCGCCCAGCACCACAAGATGGGTTTTGCGGTTCAGTTTCATCTGATTACTGAACACGATAGCCATCAGCGCCAGCGCAATAACACCGATACAGAACACCAGCGCAATTGCCATCACCGCACTTTCAGGCTGGGTGTGAGATTTAGACTGGAACCCGTAGAAGCTCAGAATGGCGCCCATCACGAAAACAATCACTGAGCGCATCAGCTTGCCGGAGAAAGTCATTGCACCGGCGTAAATCCCCTCGCGGCGACGGCCGGTAAAGGCTTCATCTATATCCGCCAGGAAGGTGTAAACCGTCCACGGAATGTAATATACGCCGCCGGTACCGATACCGAAGATCACGGTGATTGTCAGCATGGCGGCTGTCGCGTACTGCTGCGGCAAATGCAGGAAGTGAAGCAGGCTGTAGCAAGTTACTGAGAAAATCACGATGCCCAGCGCCAGGATATAAGGCTTGCTGAACCCGTGTTTCACACAGATACCAATAAATATTGCCGTAGAGAACAGTTGCAGCAGTGAGTTCAGACTGCTCAGACCGGCAACCATCGCCGGGTCATACTGCAGCACGAAGATGATGAAGTAGGTGAAGACGGAAGCGAACAGCCATTCTGCCCCGAAACCACACAGATACATGCCCAGATGCTTGCGGAACACGCGCAGGTGGAATGTTGACTTCATGTCGCGCACCAGCGTCAGCATGGTTTTGCCAAGGGTCATTTTCTTCTCATCGACGGGGGTGGTCTCTTCTGTCGGGCGTTCCCAGGAGGAGAGATACAACATGCCGATGGCGATAAACAGGATCACCCCATACGTCAGGGCGGTGAAAAAGAAGGGCTGCGCGGAGTCCTTACCGTAAATCAGGATGAACTGACCAGGGATGAAGGCCGCAAGGAAGTTAGCGACTTTACCGAAAATAGCTTTATAGCCAGTCAGTTTTGAGCGGGCAGAGAAATCGGTGGTCATTTCTGTCGCGAGCGTTTCATACGGCACCATCACCGAGGTGTAGATCAGCTCGAACATGACGTAAGTGGACAGGTAATACCAGAATCCGAAGCCTTCTACCCACAGCAGCGGATAGAACATCATCAGCGGCACGCCCAGTAAAATGAAGAAGCGGCGGCGGCCAAAGCGTTTACCAAGCCGCGTTTTGCCAAAGTTATCCGAGAGATAGCCCATCAGCGGGTTACTGATGGCGTCAATGATGCTGGCGACGGAGAAGATCGCCGAAGCCTGTAACAGCGTCAGGCCGCAAAACGTGGTGTAGAAATACAGCAGCCAGATCCCGGCGATGGCCAGTGCGCCGCTGCCCAACAGATTTCCACCGCCGTACGCCAGCTGATGTTTAAATAAAATAGGTTTTTCTGTGTTCATACGTTATCCGCCCAGAGAGGTTTTTATAAAATGAACCGTTGTTTCGTTTTTATAGAGATGACGTTTTATATAGGCGGGATGAATGAATAGATGTGAATAACATCACATTTAAATCAGCAGGGGGCAGTTGGCGATAAGATTTTGCGATACGTGTAACATTCCTCGCCATCAAAAATACACAATTGGCGAGATACTTCGAAGTGCATTAGTTTTAAACAAAATAATTAACTGACTATTACTTTATGAAACTGACACTTAACCTCTGCGGTAATGTGACATCAGGGGTGAAATTTTCAGTGAAGGTGATGCATAAACGCTGGAAATACGGAGGAAAAGGCCGGTCCCTGGCCCCGGAGCTTGCTACAGCGGATAATTTACCGTGAAGTCTGAGGTCAGGCTTTCAGTAACGACGCTGTGCTCTCATGTAATTCATCGAGCAAGGTATAACGCTTGCGGTACTCAGAACGTTTCTTACTGGCAATCTCTTCCATGGGCTTGCGCGGCAGTTCCAGCGGTACCTGATATAAAGCTGAAGATGCGGGCGTGGCGCTGATGGAATCCCAGAATTCGTTATAACTGGCGACGAACACATTTTTCTTGCGGTGACGGTAGCGCAGACTGCGGAACACATGGCCGGTGTCGCTGACCGCAAGGATACGCTGTACACCGGTTTCGGCGGCGACACGTTGCAGGCTTTCCAGAAGCAGTCGCTTCGGGAACAATCCGTAACAGGATTTGGTCGCCTGTTTAATCACTTCATGCGCCGTAGAACGATGCGCCCCCTGAAATCCGCCGATAATCAATGTCGCCCCTTCCGGGCGTTGCACAATGCTGAACGTCAGGGCCGCAAGCAGGATGTCCTCCATATAAAGGAACATATTGGCTTCGCCTTCGCGCTCAGATTTGCCGATGGAACCGAGTACCACACGGAAAGCTTCGCCGTCTTTGCCCGTGAACCGGGTGATGGTATTGCCACCCGCACTCAGAAAGATCTTGCGCAGGCGGGTGTTTTCCAGGCTTTTGACGAATTCGTAGTGGTCAACCAGTGCGTCAGCACGCCCGGCAGAATGTAAACCGAGATGCAGGTACGGTTTGTGAATTTTACTCGGGAGTTTGGTCTGCACAGAAAAGGCTTCCTGCCAGACTGCTTCCGCCGCCATTTTGTTCAGCACTTTCAGGGTATCGAGCGGATGCAGCAAGGTGCGCACGGCGTACTTGACCCGGAACATCCGGTCGCGCCACAGGTTGTCCGGTACGCACGCCCCGCTCAGAAGATCGATAAACAAACTGAGTCCGCTGGTTTTTTTTAAGGATGGTTCAACGGGAAACGTTTCGCTGTGGGATTCGGTTTCATTGAGAGGAATGTGTTCCATGATCTATTTCCGATGCCTGAAATAATCACGGTATCACCGGGTTTTTAAACACCTTTACAACGCGGTTTTAAAGAGAAGCGAGGTAGTAGCAATAAGTGCAGGTTGTTTAACTGTCGTTTACATTATCCTGACATTATCCCTTCTGCCTCTTCATTCGAAGATCATCCTCCCTGTTTGCAGCACATTTTCCGCTCAGAAAGACTTTGCGGCTGAGTTAAGCGTTGAATAATCATTCATATGAATGATGAGTTTTCGGTTTTGAGACCTCGCGCAGGCATTGTGAACCCGTTTTTGTTTTACTCAGAGATGTGGGTAAATGTTACGAAAATGAATTCGTAATAAACATTCAGCGGTTCGTGTAAGGAAACTTTGATGAAAATTATTACTACTTTTTGCCTCGCCAGCTTTTTTTCTGTCAGCTCGTTTGCCCTGACCGGCAATGATGCAACCACCAAACCAGACCTTTACTACTTAAAAAATGATCAGGCGATTAACAGCCTGGCGCTGCTGCCGCCACCACCTGCGGTGGGCAGTATCGCTTTCCTAAACGATCAGGCCATGTATGAACAGGGACGTCTGCTGCGCTCAACTGAACGTGGCAAACTGGCTGCCGAAGATGCCAACCTGAGTGCCGGTGGCGTCGCGAACGCTTTCTCGGGCGCATTCGGTTCGCCGATCACCGCTAAAGACACACCGGAATTGCACAAACTGCTGACCAATATGATTGAAGATGCAGGTGACCTTGCGACACGTTCTGCTAAAGAAAAGTACATGCGCATCCGCCCGTTTGCCTTCTATGGTGTGCCGACCTGTAATACCACTGAGCAGGATAAGCTGTCTAAAAACGGTTCGTATCCTTCCGGGCACACTTCTATTGGCTGGGCTACGGCGCTGGTACTCACAGAAATTAACCCGCAGCGCCAGGATCAAATCCTGCAACGTGGTTTCGATTTAGGACAAAGCCGTGTGATTTGTGGCTACCACTGGCAAAGTGATGTCGATGCGGCCCGTATCGTGGGCTCCGCTGTGGTCGCTACCTTGCATACGAATTCGGCTTTCCAGCAACAGTTGCAAAAAGCCAAAGAAGAGTTTGCGAAACAGCATCCGTAAATATTGCTGGCCTCCCCGGCCTGGTCTTCGTAAAAGTCGGGGAGTCTGTAATGCCACATTTCTCATTGATACTAAATTTCTGAAAATTGCTTTTTTGCAACGGTCACTAATTGTTAACTCCCCTTCGCAGGCATAACGTCACTCCTCATTTTAAAAAGGAGTTTCATTATGGCTAACCCCGCATATCTCTGGCTATACGATGCAAATGGCGCACTACTTTATGGCGGTTCTGAGGTTTTAAGCCGTGAAGGCGCGATCGAGATCCAAAGCTTCACGCATGGTCTTTCCGTACCCTTCGATGGCAATACCGGTCGGCTGACATCTACCCGTATTCATCAAACCATGGGACTTGTAAAAGAGTTCGATAAATCTACTCCCTACCTATACCGTGCCGTCGCCACCAGCGAAAAGCTGCAAAAGGCGGTGATTAAATGGTATCGCATTAATGCGGCTGGTATGGAGGAAGAGTTTTTGAATATGACAATGGAAGGCGTGCGTATACTTAACATCAATCCTCATATGCACAATTTCAAACACGCTGACGGACAGGCCAGTATGCCCACGGAGTCCATTGGCCTTGGGTATCAGAAAATTACATGGTTGTACCTAGACGGACATATCAGTTTTACCGATCAGTGGAACTCCAGCATTTACGCATAAACGGGGACAGGGATGATTTCATGCAAAGTGGATTTTAATCGTCTTTATGAGGGCGGAAAAATTGCAAAACTTTATTGTGCTGGTGTGGGGATCTTCCCTGTATTTTCAGGCTTATTCCCGCATACAAACAGAATAGGTTGTGGAGGTAATGAAAATGGGCCAATTCCGACGGGTAAATACTGGATTGTTGACCGCCCCAGAGGGGGAGTGAGGTCGAGATTAAAGGAGTACGAAAAGCATATTCGCACAGGTAATGATTACTCATCTTGGTTTGCTCTGTATCGCCAAGATGGTTTGATTGATGATTCAACTTATATCGGCGAGACCTTGCGCAAAAGTTTCCGTTTGCATCCATTGCGTCCGGATGGTACCGGCGTATCAGATGGGTGTTTAACATTCATGTATCATGCGGATTTTGACACGCTCAGAAGCGCGTTGTTGAATTCGCACACTAGAGACATCCCAATCATACATCTTCAGGCATATGGAGAAATCGAAGTTACGGGGGATATGAATGCGCCATGCCTTATTCTGTAAGATAGCGGTGCGGCTGGCGCTTTTTATTTTTATAGATTACTACCTGCTGTCGCCCTTCCCCGGCTGGCTGATTGATTATGAATACATCAAATCGATAGCCATCGCGGATTATTTTGATCAACTGATGAAACCAGATTACGGAGCCCCCCCATGGCCTGGACTGCAGGATGATATTTTTGTCGTGTTGCTCTCCGTCACAGGATTAATCCCAACCTTGTTGATAATGGTTATGATTGAGACAATTGTGAAGGCAGGCATTAAGGTCGTTAAACGTAAAAATATAAAGTAAACCCGGCTGATGCCGGGTTTTTCTGTTCAGGGAATTAAAGACCCCGATGCCTTATTTATTCTCAACAAACTCAAACGCCAGACGCAGTTGTTCGGCGTTGGGGTTTCCCGGCAGCAGATGAATGGATTCTCCGGGCTGGAGGGTGCGTTCAATCAGACGGGAAAGCTGTTTCTCATCATGAATATCCACCTGCAATTGCGCCAGACTGACCGGCAGATCTAATACCTTGTACAGCGCGGTTAACTGCTGCACCACTTCCGGCTGGTTGAGTAGCGCACTTTGTACCAGGATGCCGTAAGCGACTTTAGTGCCGTGCAGAAACGCGTCAGTTTGTGGCAACGCAGTCAGGCCGTTATGTACCGAATGCGCTGCTGCGATGCGCGTATAGCGGTCACCCAGTCCGCCCACCAATCCGCCACCCGCAATGATGGCATCGAGCACATTGAGGAACGGTGGCGTCAGTTGGCTATCGTCTTGTGCCTGTAAAGCCGCTTCGCTTTCATTAAGCAACACGTCGCGGATAGTCAGCGCGGTATTCAGACCAAGCTGTACGGTTAACGGCAGTTTTTCCGGCTGCGGACTGAGCACCACCGCTTCATACCATTTCGCCAGCGTATCGCCTATCCCAGCCAGCAGATATTCTTTCGGCGCCCGCAAAATGATACGCGGCTCGACCAGCACCAGATGGTTGGCATCATTGAAAATTTCGTAACGCAGCGCCTGACCTTCATCGTTATACCACACTGACAACGGCGTCCATGCCGCACAGGTCGCTGCAATCGTCGGGATCGCCACCACCGGCAAGCCGAGCCGGCGCGCCACAACTTTGGCGGTATCCAGTACTGCGCCGCCGCCGATGCCGATCACCACCTGACGGTCATTACCGCCGGTATCCGCAATACGCTGTACTTCGGTTTCGCTGCAATGCGCCTTGAACAACACGTGTTTCGCCTGTGAGGCGGTAAAGGCTTCCGGCAGGAAATCCTGAGCGGCGGTTAAGGCGCGCTCACCGTAAATCCACAGTGCCTTGTCCAGTTGTTCCGGCGAATAAAACTGCGCCAGCCGGTCTATGGCGCTGGGGAAAGAAAAGTAGTTGGCGGGGCCGGGCACCACGCGAATATCAGTATCACTCATGGGAAATCCTTAATTTAGAGGCTGTTAACATCCTACGCCCAGCCATCCGGATGGCTAATACTCTTTGGCATTAACTTATGCCTTTTCGTTCGTTGCCATTCATTCCCGGGTCATTAAAACTCGGGCAATCAATTCATTAACTCACTATAAAAGCCTGAATAAGGGCTGTCATGAATTGTCCTCCCGTTTAAATGATGATTAACCACACAGGGTAATAACCATGAAACTGTTCTCCGCGTCGTTACTGGCGTTAAGTCTGTTCTCCGTTTTTCCTTCTTTTGCGGCAGAAACCGCGCCGGTACCGAAAGCTATCGCCGATCACCAGGGGCCGGTGCGCATTGCCGTGATCCGCAATTTAGGGTCTGACGATAACACTACGCAGTTTTTGTCCGGTGTTATTCAGGAAGGCCGCAAGCTGGGCTTCCAGGTCAGTACTTTCCTCAGTAATGGTGACGATGCGAAATTTCAGGACTTCGTGAATCAGGCCATCAGTCAGAAATACGACGGCATTATTTTGTCACAGGGGCGCGACCCGTATTCCACCGATTTGCTGAAACGCATTACGGCCAGCGGCATCGCGGTATCCGTGTTTGATACCGCCGTGAACGGTAATATTCCCGGTGTGACCGTGACCCAACAGGATGACGCCTCGCTCACCGATCTTTCTGTCGGGCAACTGGTGAAAGATTTCAACGGCAAAGCCAATATCGTCAAACTGTGGGTGGCCGGTTTCCCGCCGATGGAACGTCGTCAGGATGCCTATAAAAAAGTATTAGCCGCCCATCCTGGCATTCATGAGCTGGAATCTGTCGGTGCTGTGTCGTCGGATGTTCAGGGTGATACCGCCAATAAAATCGGCGCGCTGCTGGCGAAATATCCGAAAGGGAAAATCGACGCGATCTGGGGAACCTGGGATGCCTTTAGTCAGGGCGCATATAAAGCCTTACAGGAGAATGGCCGCACTGAAATCAAACTCTACAGTATCGATATTTCCAATCAGGATATCGGCCTGATGCGCGCGGCCAACAGCCCGTGGAAACTGAGCGTGGCGGTGGATCCGAAACTGATCGGCGCGATAAACCTGCGTCTGGTTGCCAACAAGATTGCCGGTGAGAAAACCCCTGAGACGTATGAATTCAAAGCGGCTGCTATCCCGCAGGCATTGCTGACAAGCAACCCTGATGCTGTGAACGTGGCATCGCTGGCGAAAGTGATCCCCGGCTGGGGCAAATCTGATGATTTCATCGCGCCGTGGTTCGCCACTCTTGAAGCGCAGCACAAAAAATAAGGCCGGATGATGACAATGCAATCTCTCCCGACGCCGGAATACAGTCATAATATGCGGCTGATTGGCCACAGCGATCAGGGTGGAAAACCCGATGGCGTCCAGGTAATGGTTCATCGCGGTTACGCCTATATCGGCCATATGGTCTCGCAGGGTTTCTCCATTGTGGATGTGCGGGACCCGAAAAAACCGCGCTCCGCCGGTTTTGTCCCTGCGCCGCCGGGCACCTGGAATGTGCATTTACAGGCACATGACGATTTGCTGCTGGTGATCAATGCCCGCGATTTGTTCGCGGATGTCCGCTTTGCCGATGAAAAGGTTTATTACACACGTTCCGTCAGCGAAACGGTTCAGGGTACGCAACAGCGTGGCTGGAGTGCCGGTGTGCGTATCTTTGATATTTCGGTGCCCGATCAGCCAAAAGAAATCAGCTTTCTCGGTCTGGATGGCATCGGTGTACACCGCATCTGGTATGTCGGCGGGCGCTGGGCGTACGTTTCAGCCCTGATTGATGGCTACAGTGATTACATCTTCCTGACTATCGATCTGGCTGACCCGCGTAATCCGCAGGTCGCCGGACGCTGGTGGTTGCCGGGCATGCATACCGCAGGCGGTGAAACGCCGGACTGGCCGGAAGGTAAACGTTATGCGCTGCACCATGCCATTATCAGCGGAGATACGGCCTACGCCAGCTGGCGTGACGGTGGCCTGACGTTGCTGAATATCAAAGACCGCAGCGCGCCGCAGCTGATTTCGCATCGCAACTGGAGCCCGCCCTTTGGCGGCGGCACGCATACCGCGCTGCCGTTGCCGGACCGGGATTTGCTGGTCGTACTCGACGAAGCGGTGCTGGATAATCAGGAAGATGGCGAAAAGCTGATCTGGCTGTTTGACGTGCGCGAGCCGTCGAATCCGGTGAGTATTTCGACCTTCCCGCAGCCCGGAGAACGGGATTATGTCAGCAAAGGCGCGCATTTCGGACCGCATAATCTGCATGAAAACCGGCCGGGCAGCTTTATCAGTTCAACGCTGATTTTCGCGACCTACCAGAATGCGGGTGTACGTGCGTACGACATCAGCAATCCGTACCAGCCGAAAGAAACCGGTGCGCTGGTGCCTGCTGCGCCCGCCACCATGATGGATAAACGGCCTGGCAGGCCGCAGGTGATTCAGTCCTGCGACGTGTTTGTCGATGCGCAGGGGATTATCTACAGCACCGACTATAACGGCGGATTATCCATTATCGAATACCTCGGTTGATCCCCTGCCCGCGCCGGAACTTACCGGGTTTCAGGCGCGGGCGTTTTTGTTTTTCCCGTCACTGACTTTCCGGGGCTGAGGACCAGCCACACCGCCACGCAAATCAGAATGCCGCCCGCGAAAAAACCTTCCGATAGCTTTTCATTAAGCAGCAGATAACCCCACAGAATACCGAACGGTGGGATCAGAAAAGTCACCGTCATGCTGCGCAGCGGGCCGATATCGGCTATCAGACGGAAATACAAGATGTACGCCCATGCCGTGCAGATAAAACCGACCGCCAGCACACAGAGCCAGACCAGTGGCTGCGCCCAGCTGACCGGCGCTTCGGTTGCTGAGGTATAGAGGAAAAAAGGTAACAGGAACAGCGTCGCGCCGAGCTGACTACCGGTCGCCACCAGTTTGGGATCCAGCCCGCCACGTTCGGTGATCCAGCGGCGTGTCAGGAAACCGGCCACCGCATAACAGCCGGTCGCCACCAGGCAGGCGATGACGCCCGCCAGTAATTGCGGCACCGATTCCGCGCTGCCGGTGGTGGTCAGCAAGGTTATGCCGAACAGGCCAGTCAGCACGCCGAACGCTTTTTTGAGCGTCACGGTTTCATGAAAGAATAAACCGCCAAGCACGACACCCATCAGCGGCGTGGTGGCGTTGAGAATGGCGGAATACCCTGCGGGTAACCAACGTGCTGCCAGACAATACATCAGAAAAGGCAGACCGGAGTTGATCACTCCGAGCAGCAGCGAGCGGCCAAATTTATGCTGATAATTACGCGGCGTTCTCATTACCGCCAGGATCACTACCAGCCCGACAAACCCGAACAGTACCCGCAGAAACGCCGTATTGATGGCGCTGAACGCCGGGGCCGCCACCCGCATAAACAGAAAACTGCCACCCCAGATCGCCGCCAGCAGTAGCAGTCGGCAATAATCCCCACTTTTCATTCACATCCCCTATTGAATATTGTCTGATGTCTTGTTTTATTGATGCAGGTGAACAACTAAAACGTGTTAATCAGTGTAGTGAATGTTCAGCCCGAAAAACCCTCTTTTTCTTGCTTTGTTATTCAGGAAACTTGCCAGTGAATGCCGTTAAAAAACTAACGTCACCACAGGGAATGAAATGATAGTGATATCTGGAGGGGAAAAAGCACACCTGAGGATAATTCCTGATGACGGATTTCTTACAAGCTGATTTTGACGTGCGTCTGGAATGGGGGGCGCAGGCGGTGGAGCATCTGGCGGCTAAGGCCGATTGTATTGTGATTATTGATGTGATGTCGTTTTCTACCTGCGTGAGTGTAGCGAATGAACGCGGTGGTGTGATATTCCCCTATCCATGGAAGGACGCCAGCGCGCAGCAATATGCTGCTGAGCGAAATGCACAGTGTGCGCAGTTTGACCGGCGTTTTCAGGGGCCGGGTTTTACCCTTTCGCCCTGCTCCCTTCAGGAGATGGCTACCGGAACGCGGCTGGTATTACCCTCGCCGAACGGATCGGCGCTGACGTTTAAAGCCAAAATACACAATGCGGCGATTTTCACCGCCTGCCTGCGCAATCTCAACGCGACTGCGCGTGCCTGCGAAAAATATCAGCGCATTCTGGTGATCCCCGCCGGTGAAAAATGGCCGGACAACAGTCTTCGTCCGGCGCTTGAAGATCTGGTCGCTGCAGGGGGATTGATTTCACGTTTACAAAATCGTCGGTGGTCAGCAGAAGCCCGCGCGGCAAAGGCGGTTTATCAAAACCTCACGCTGCAAGAACTTGCTGATTGCGGCTCCGCACGTGAACTCATACGACGAGGTTTTTCTGCCGATGTCACGCTGTGTCTGCAGGAAGATGTCAGTGATTTCGCCTGTCAGTTACAGGGGGAGTTTTTTACTGCGGTCAGCTAAGCGTAAAAATCGCTCTTTTTGATCCTCCGTTGATCTATAACCCGGCTAAAGGTGTGTGATAGGTTTAATACTTATCATCTATCTTTTGCTGTGCCTTGCAGCGAGTGGTTTTTTTCCGGGACAGAACATAATGAGCCACAGTAAACCGGATGTGTCAGAGCATCCGCAGGAAGCGTCCGGCGTTAATTCCGGGATCTCCGTTATTGCTTTATTGGTTGCCGCCGCCTTTTTCATGGAGTTTATCGACGGTACGGTGATTGCCACGGCACTGCCGCAAATGGCGATTTCCTTCGGGGTGTCTGCTGTTGATCTCAACGCCGGGATGAGTGCCTATATGCTCACGCTGGCAGTGCTGATCCCCGCCAGCGGCTGGGCGGCGGAACGTTTTGGCGCCCGCAATGTTTTCACGTTTGCCCTGGCTGTCTTTACGCTGGCCTCGCTGTTTTGTGCCATGGCAAGCAGCGTCAGTGAATTCATCATTCTGCGTATTATTCAGGGGATCGGCGGTGCGCTGATGGTGCCTGTCGGGCGTCTTACGGTGCTGAAAACGACGCCGAAACCGCAGCTTATTAAAGCTATCGCTACCCTGACCTGGCCTGCGCTGGTGGCACCGATCCTCGGGCCGCCGCTTGGCGGATTTATCACCCATTACGCCTCATGGCACTGGATTTTCTATATCAATGTGCCGCTTGGGATTATCGCGATGATGCTGGCGTGGCGTCTGTTCCCGCAGGCGCCTTCCGCTGAGCCGAAGCATTTCGACAAGTCGGGGTTTGTGCTGACCGGGCTGGCGATGCTTTCGCTGGTGACTGGTCTGGAGCTGATCAGTCAGGACCACATTTTATGGACTGTTGCCATACTGTTGCTGGCGGCAGGTGTGGTGCTTTCGGTGCTGGCTATCCGGCATCTTTACCGCGCCCCCGCGCCGATGGTTCACCTCGGGGCGATAGTCATTCCGACGTTTCGTATCTGTATGGGAGGCGGTTCGCTGTTTCGTGTGACCATCAGCGCCGTGCCTTTCCTGCTGCCGCTGATGTTGCAGGTCGGGTTTGGCATGGACCCCTTCCATGCTGGTTTGCTGGTGCTGGCGGTATTTGCCGGTAATCTGGCGATGAAACCGGCCACTACGCCGCTGATCCGTCGTTTTGGCTTCCGGCCGGTGCTGGTGATTAATGGCCTGCTGAGCGTTTTCTCCCTGTTGTTCTGTGCGTTCCTGACGCCGGGTACACCGGACTGGCTGGTGATGTTATTGTTATTTCTCGGCGGCCTGAGCCGTTCGATGCAGTTTACCGGCATCAGCACGCTGGCGTTTTCCGATGTGCCAGCGAAACAAATGGCTGATGCCAACACCCTGTTCAGCACGGTGCTGCAACTGTCTGTCGGGCTTGGGATCACCGCCGGGGCGCTGGGCACACGTCTGGGTGAGCAACTGACCGGTCTGATGCACTGGGACGATATTCCGGGCATGAGTTTTAAAATTTCCTTTGTGGTTATTGCCGTGCTGACGCTGATTGGCTGGCTGGATATGCTGCGGCTTAAACCTGACGCGGGTTCATCCGTTTCAGGCAAAAAATGAACCGTTGCTCTATGATAACGTGTGTTAATTACCCCCTTTGGGAGAAACCGATGTTCACAGGATTAAGTGCTTTTCCTCTTACACCGCTGACTGAAAAAGGTATTGATGAGAAATCCTTTGTCAGGCTGATGGAGCGCCTGGTTGCCGCCGGTGTGGATTCGATCGGTGCGCTCGGCTCGACGGGCAGTTATGCCTATCTGAAGCACAGTGAGCGCGACCGTGTTGCGCGGCTGGCGGTGGAACACGCCGGGGGTATTCCTGTGATGGTCAGTATCGGTTCAGTGCGCACTTCTGATGTGCTGCATCTGGCAGAAGATGCCCAGCGGGCCGGCGTCAGCGCGGTGCTACTGGCGCCGGTGTCGTATCAGAAACTCACCAGCGACGAAGTATTTACCTTGTATGAGACTGTCACCCGCCATCTTTCGGTGCCATTGTGTGTTTATGATAATCCGGGAACGACGAATTTCGATTTCACCGACGAGCTGTATGCGCGCATCGCGCAATTACCGCATGTTGCCAGCATCAAAATTCCCGGACTTTCAGCCGATCCGCTCACCACGCGCCAACGCCTCGAACAACTGCGTCCGCTTGTTCCTTCTCATGTGACGCTTGGTGCCGCAGGCGATCTGGCGGCGGCTACTGTACTGACGCAAGGCGGTGATGTCTGGTATTCCGTGATTGCCGGCTTGTTCCCGGAAATTCCGCTGGCGATCACCCGTGCGGCGCAAAAAGGCGATGCCCGGACGGCACAGGCATTGTCGGCACAGCTGGAACCACTCTGGGCATTATTCCGCCAGCACGGCAGCCTGCGCGTTGTCGCTGCCGCAGCGGAAATTCTGGGTATTGTTGCCGCACCCTGCCTGCCGTTACCGCTGCAGTCTCTGGCCGGTGATGACCGGCAACATCTGGCCACTGTTCTTGAACAGCTGGATTTGCGCGCCTGATCCGGATGGCGGGGGCCCCTCCCGCCGTCATTTCCTTTTCCCGTCCCCACGCCATAAACAGCCACGCTTTTTGTCGCTTATTCCCCCGTTTGATTTCGCTTAAATCGCTTATGGTGTCAGCATCATGAACCTTTTCTGCCCGTGCGCTGATGCAGGGCAAAACCCATAAAGGCTATTCAGGCGTGGCAAAATCATTTTTACGCAGTGGCAGTCTCAATGACATCCTTGCGCTGGGCGAAAACGGACAACCGGTTTACGCATCAGCTCTGCAATTACGCGAAACCTTACGTCTGCGTAAACAACCTGTCATTGCTGACTGTCTGGCGATCCCGCAGCTTAACGAGGCCGGTGACCGCCTCGACTGGTACTCCCCCCGTGAAGGCAAAGTTGTTTCCTGGGCCGCAGCCACCGATGCCGCGCGTGCGTCGGCGTTGCGCCAGCTGGAGAACTGTCTCGACAGCGTGTCACAAATCAGCAAAGCAGCAAAATCTTCCGAAAAATCAGCTACACAGTTTTTTGGCGCGTTACTGGAAAAAGCCTTTCGTTTTCCGGATCAAAACCATGTGTACCTGGTCGGCGGCCAGCCGGTGCTGACATTCTGGGGCTTCGTTAGCCTCGAGAGCACCAGTACCCCTGATGCTTTCGCCGCATTGCGTAATACGCTGAAAGCTGATGAACCTCTGCCGACGCTATCGCTGGCAGCAGAAATAATCAAAGCGCCGGAACCGGTGGTTGAAAAGCCTGAACCCGTTCGTGTGATCAAAACTATTGAAGCCCGTGCGGCTGAGCAGGAAAGTACAACGCCGGAGCCGGTCGCCGCGCCGCGCCGTAAAAAATCGCCACTTATCTGGGCACTGCCGGTCGCTGCGCTGGTTGTTGCCGCTTCTGCCGCAGGCTGGTTATATTCCCGCGCGCCTGCACCAAAAGTTGAAACCGTGAAGGACGAAGTGCCGGAACCGGCGGCTGCGGAACCTGCGGTGATCGCCCCGCCGCCGGTGACTGAGTCAGTGAAAGCGCCTGAAGTGAAAGCGCCGGCACCGTCGTCGCTTCCGGTTGCTCCGGCTGCGGTGGTGGTGCCTTCCCCTGCGCCGGTTGCGGAAGTGGAAAAAACGCCGGTTGCCGCTGAACCCGCAGCGCCTGTGCCGGTCAGCAAAAATGCTCTGGTGATGCCGCCCGACGCGGTAAAAATCGGCTCGACCAAATTCCTCAACGGTAACTGGAATGTGGTGGTCGATATCAAAGATCCGGTTACCGGTAAGCCGCCGGTGCTGCGTTATCAGTTCAAACAGGGTCAGGGTACAGTGAAAATTACTTACGGTGCAGGCGTGACCTGCCGCGCGGCGGTGAATGCCGGGCTGATGCAATCAGGGAATCTGGTGATTAACAGCCGTTACAGAGCGAAATGCAGCGACGGCTCCCGTTATCAGATGCCGGAAATCAGTTGTACTCAGGGCGCGACTGGCGCTGCCGTGTGTCAGGGCCGTTATACCGGCGACACGGTTTACCCAATGACCATCAAGCGCGAAGGTAAATAACAGCATGCTGGCAACCATTACAGATTTTAAGCAAAAGATTACCCTGATCCGGGACAGCGGCATTCAGTTTCTCGACTTCGCGCTGAAGCCGGTATGGGATGACGGCCTGCCTGCTAAATTTGTGCGCAAGAGCGCCAACGGCCCGTTATTGCGCCTGGATTATAATCCGCAAAACGGTCGTCACTTTTTACCGGGGCTGGAGGGCGGTGCGCCGGAAGTGGTGCGTCCTGAGTTCAGTTTTCCACTGGAACAGTCGCTCAAATTGCTCGACCAGATCTGGCTGCCATTGCCGTTTCTGCGCTTCAATCCGCCGCGCACTTTTATGGCTGGCCCGGATAACTGGGCGCGGGTGCAAATCCGTGAGCTTGATACACCGGAAGCTGATGGCAGCACACACCGCGTGGTGATTGCCTTTGATACCCGCGTGGCGGAAGGCGATAGCGAACAAACTCAGCTGGCACCGACGCCGGATGATGTGAAAAACGGCATCAGTTTTGCGCTGGCGTGGCATAACGAAGAACTGCCTGATTTCCTCGATCAGACCTGGGTGGACGGCTGGTTACGGGAAGTATTCACCGAGCAGTCGGCTGTGCGTGAAGAGCGGGAAGCGCGCAATATTAAAGTCGCCCTGCGTGAATTCGAATATCAGGCGCATTACCTGAATCTGCTGGAAATGCTCGGCACTCAGCTCAGCATTCCTGAGCTCAAGATCAACGGCGCGACCTTGCAGGAACCGGCGATCAACGTCGATCTGATTCTGGATGTCGGTAATTCGCATACCTGCGGCATTCTGGTGGAAGACCATGTGGGTGAAACCGATGGCCTGAAGCAGACCAGCGAACTGCAACTGCGCGACCTCTCAGAACCGCATTTTCTCTATAACGAGCTGTTCGAAAGCCGGGTCGAATTTGCCCATGCGCGCTTTGGTAAACCGAACTTCTCCGTCGAAAGCGGCCGCGATGATGCTTTTATCTGGCCGTCAATTTTACGCGCCGGACGGGAAGCCAGTCGTCTGGCACTGCTGCGCGAAGGCACGGAAGGATCGACCGGGATTTCCAGTCCGCGCCGCTATTTATGGGATGAAGACAGCTATACGCCGGGCTGGCGTTTCAGTCAGGGTGGCCACGGTGCGGTGACCGAGCCGGTCGCGGCGGCCATGCCACTGACATTCCTGATCAATGACGACGGTCAGCCGCTGTCTGATTTGCCAGCAGAAGATCGCCTGCCGGTATTTTCCGCGCATTACAGCCGAAGCTCGGTGATGACGCTGATGTTGTCTGAACTGCTGGCGCAGGCGCTGATGCAAATCAATAGCCCGGCTCAGCGCACCCGTATGTTGCGTTCTTCCGCGCCGCGTCAGTTGCGCAATATTATTCTGACATTGCCCTCGGCGATGCCGAAACCGGAGCGTGAAATTTTCCGCCGCCGTATGCAGGAAGCCATCGGGTTGGTGTGGAAATCTATGGGCTGGCACCCGTCTGACGACGCGTTTAAAAGCCAGACTGACAAAGCCAAAAGCAGCATGCCGGTGCCGGACGTCCAGATGGAATGGGACGAAGCGACCTGCGGGCAAATGGTGTATCTCTACAACGAAACACAGGTGAATTTCGGTGGTCATACCGGCGAGTTTTTTGCCAGCATGGCGCGCCCTGACCGCGAACTGGCCGACGATGAGCCCGAGGGCAAAACGCTGCGTATTGCTTCGATTGATATCGGCGGCGGGACGACCGATCTGGCCATCACGCAATACTGGCTCGACGACGGGATGGGCAATAACGTCAAAATTACCCCGCGTCTGCTGTTTCGCGAAGGTTTTAAAGTGGCAGGTGACGATATTCTGCTGGATATCATTCAGCTCTATATATTACCTGCCTTACATGCGGCGCTGAAAAAAGCCGGTCTGGCCAATCCTGATGGTCTGATGACGCGCCTGTTTGGCAGCGAGGGTCGCATGGATGGCCATGCCACCTTGCGTCAGCAAAGTACGCTGCAAATCTTTATTCCGCTGGCGCGGTCAGTGCTGGAAGTTTATGAACGCTTTGATCCGCTGGATACACATGCAGAAATTGATGCGCCCTTCGGTGAACTGCTGGAGCAGGCACCGACGCTGAAAATGCTGGATTATCTGCATACCGAAATCCAGCGTGTTCTGCCTGCCGGTTCGGCGGTGTTCGACATTTTACAGGTGCCGCTGGTACTGAAACTGAGCAGACTGCACAGCGAGTTTTTATCCAACCGCATGAGCATTACGCAGAATCTGCGGTCGCTGTGCGAAGTGGTGTCGTTGCATGATTGCGACGTGTTGTTGCTGACCGGCCGCCCTTCACGCTTCCCTGGCATTCAGGCGCTGTTCCGCCATCTGCAACCGTTGCCGATCAACCGCATGCTGTCGCTTGATGGTTATCACACCAGTGGCTGGTATCCGTTTAACAAGCTCGGGCGTATCGACAACCCGAAATCCACCGCAGCCGTTGGCGCCATGCTGTGCCTGCTGGCGCTGGATTTGCGTCTGCCTGGCTTCTATTTCAAAGCCGGTGATTTCCAGCCGTATTCGACTGTACGCTATCTCGGTATGCTCGACGGCAACCAGGTGCTGTCCGAAGATAACGTTTGTTACAGCGATATTGATCTGGATGCCCACGATTACAAGCTCGACAGCGCGGCCAGTTTCCGTATTCGCGGTGCCATTTGTCTGGGGTTCCGTCAGTTGGAAAATGACCGCTGGCCCGCCTCGCCGCTGTATACCCTGTCAGTCGCCGAGCCTGAACTGGCGCGGAAAGTAGCCGGAGACAGTGTGCTGCGGGTAAAACTGGCGGTAAAAAAAGGGGAAGACCACCCGACGCCGGAATTTTTTGATATTGCCAGCGCGGTGCTGGATAACGGCACCAAAGTGCCTGCCCATCACCTGCGCCTGCGGCTAAATACACTGGGCGAGAGCCATTATTGGATCGACAGTGGGAGCGTATTCGTCTCATGACAACAAGCACGACAGAAACATATGCCGGTCTGACCACCAACGTGTTGCAACGTCAGTTTGCGGCGGTCTCTGACACCATCGGCGAGGCACTGGATTGGGTCGATGCCACCCGCGCCCAGGCCCCGCGTCTGGATCTGGAAGCCGACCGGCTGAATTTGCAGCTGATACGCTGCCGCGAGAAAGCCCAACGTCTGGCGCTGGCCTGTGAGTTACCGCCGGCGCTGGGTTTTTACGGGCACTCTCAGGCCGGGAAATCGTATCTGATTTGTTCGCTGGCCGCCGGTAACTACGGGCGGCTGGAAACCCGTCTCGGAGGCGTCACGCTCGATTATCTGACGCAGATTAATCCCGGGAACCGCGTGGCACGTTTCGCCACCCGGTTTACCCGCCAGGCCGACGTCCGGGATCGCGCATTTCCGGTACGTGTGCTGCTGATTAATGAAGCCGATCTTGCCCGCATCGTGATCCGTGCTTTCCGCCCTGACAGCCATTATCACGTGGCGGACACGCAACAAATCACTGAACATCTCAGTAAACTGATGATGCATCGCCAGCCGGAGCCGGTAGACGGTTTTACCTGCGAACAGATGATGGGATTATGGGATTCTATGATTCGCCTTGATCCGCGCCGCTTCCGCCATCTGAATGCGCATTACTGGCCGGTGGCAGTCAAGCTCGCGCCTTATCTGAACATTGACGATCGTGCCCGTCTGTTCTCCCTGTTGTGGGGTAATCAACCGGCGCTGACGGCGGCCTACCGCCATTACGCCCACACGCTGCAACATCTGAGCGGTGCGGAAAGCCTGCTGGCGCCGCTGAGTATTCTGGTTGATGAGGCCATGCAACCGGCGGAAGGCATATTCAGCCAGTCGCCGGGTTGGGATATTCAGATCCCGGTTTGCCCGCAGTTCGGTGATGACAGCGCGCCTTCTGTGACGTTGTCACTGGGTGAACTGACCATGCTCGCCTCTGAAGTGCAAATTCCCCTGCTTTCACCTCCGCGCGAAGTGCTGTTCGAACAGATCGATTTACTGGATCTGCCCGGTCATGGCGCTCTGACGGATGAAAGCGGTGATGATGAAAATTCCGCCCTGTTCCGCGCAAAAATTTCTTACCTGCCGGAGCGCTATACCGATCGTCACGAAATGAACATGCTGATGGTCTGCACGGCTGCTGACGTACGTGATGATGTGGCAGCCGTGGGCCGCACACTGGAACATTGGGTTAAGGAAATGCACGGTGAAAACACGCAGGTGCGTGGCCGACGTAAACCGGGGCTGGTGTGGGTATTAACCCCCTTCGATCGCCGCGTGAGCGGATCAGCGCATTTCGACGAGGCCGTTCAGCGCCATGTGGGCAATCCGGGTGATGCCTGGGGCGCACTGCTGGCCATGGATGATCGTGGTCTGCAACGTATGGCCGACTATCTTGTGGCAGAAATTCGCCCGGAAATCCGGCTGAACCGCCTGAACGAAATGCGTGATGAGCTGCGCCGTGAACTGGCGGATAATCTGCTTGGACGCTGGTATCAGGCGGGTGATGCGGCTGATCCGGCGCAAAAACAACGTACAGTTCAGACCGTCATTAAGGCGCTGCAAACCCGCACGGGCGTTCACGGTGAGTTGCTGGAAAAACTGCTGCCCGGCCGCGATGAACTGCACCGTATTTATCATGAGCATGCCGGTCTGCCAACTGAAACGGGTGAGCAGGATGAGTCTGGCGCGGAAAGTTTTGGTATCGGTATTGATATCGATTTATTTGCCGAGCCGCAGGATGTGCAGATCTGGCAGGAAAAACCGGACGACGGCACGGCGTTTGCGCGCCTTGTACAGCGTTACTGGATTAACCATCTGCGTAGCTTGCCGGAAAACGAACCGCTGATCGCCCTGCTTGGCGTGGCTAAACCGACCGTCGAGTTGCTGATGGAGGAGCTGATTACCGCCAGTTTCCGTCTGAACATGGGCGAGGCGCTGGTGCGTTCACTCGGCGGTGCGTTATCAGCGGGGGCACGGGAACATGAACATCATGCAGATCGTCAGGTTTCACGTGCCCTGACGGTATTGGGTGATTTTGTGGCCTGGCTGGGCTTTGAGAAACAAGCGGAAGCCGAACGCCCGGAAAGCCGTATCAATAAAGGCAATAAGATTTTTGCCAAGCCAAAGAAAAGTGTTGCCAGCTGGAAGTCATCCCGGCGTCTGACAAAACTTTCGGCCACGCCGACCAATACCACAGCATTTTACATCTACGACTGGCTGGTGGGTCTGCAGGAAAGCATCATGCGAAACGCCGGTTATGCCGCGGGCGGGGAGATCCCGGCGCAGCAGCGTAAAGGTCTGGAGCGATTGCTCAGAACCCTGGCAGCCAACTGCTGAGAGAAATAACCGGAACGGCAAAAATGCTGTTCCGGTTTTTTTTACGGGTATCGCATGGACTAAAACAGAGGCATAACCGCAGCGTGAGTCACACAAATTGGTCATAATCCGTCTATACATAGTGGGGTAAAGAAATATCATTCACCGCTTTGTGTCCCGCACAGAGCAGAAACGGAGTCCATTATGACTGATATCACTGCGTTGTTAGGCAAAGAAGCCGATTCACTTCTTCAGCATCAATGTTCCACCATCACTTCAGACCAGCTGTACCTGCCGGGTGCCGATTTTGTTGACCGTGTGATGATCGACAATAACCGTTCTCCGCGCGTACTGGCTGCGATGCAAAATTTGTATAACACCGGGCGGTTAGCCGGTACCGGTTATCTGTCGATTCTCCCGGTTGATCAGGGTGTAGAACACTCCGCCGGTGCCTCGTTTGCTGCGAATCCGCTGTATTTCGATCCTAAAAATATTGTTGAGTTGGCGATCGAAGCAGGATGTAACTGTGTGGCGTCGACTTACGGTGTACTGGCCTCCGTTTCGCGCCGCTACGCGCATAAAATCCCGTTCCTGGTCAAACTCAATCACAATGAAACCCTGAGTTATCCAACGCAATATGACCAGACGCTGTATGCCAGTGTGGAACAGGCGTTTAATCTTGGTGCGCAGGCTGTGGGGGCGACCATTTATTTTGGCTCAGAAGCATCTCGTCGCCAGATAGAAGAAATTTCAGCAGCCTTTGAGCGCGCGCATGAACTGGGTATGGTGACAGTTTTATGGGCGTATCTGCGCAATCCCGCATTTGTGAAGGACGGCATGGATTATCACTCCAGCGCCGACTTAACCGGCCAGGCGAACCATCTCGCTGCGACCATTGGCGCAGATATCGTGAAACAGAAAATGGCGGAAAATAACGGCGGTTACAAAGCGGTTAAATTCGGCTATACCGATGAACGGGTTTACTCCAAACTGACGACGGCTCACCCGATTGATCTGGTGCGTTATCAACTGGCGAACTGCTATATGGGACGCGCCGGATTGATTAACTCCGGTGGTGCGGCAGGCGAAAATGATATTCAGGAATCTGTGCGCACGGCGGTTATCAATAAACGTGCTGGCGGGATGGGATTGATTCTGGGACGAAAAGCCTTTAAGAAATCGATGAAAGACGGTGTGAGTTTGATTAACGCCGTTCAGGATGTGTACTTAGACAAGAAAGTCACTATCGCCTGAGGCTTACAATAAAAAATGGCCGGAAGATTGGGCTTCCGGTCATTTTTATGGCATCTGTTTATTTGCTCAGTTGCTCAACCAGCAGTACTGCAGCTTCTTCGGAAGAACCCGGATTCTGGCCGGTGATCAGCAGACCGTCCTGCACCACATAAGATCCCCAGTCAGCACCTTTCGAATACACACCTCCCAAAGATTTCAGCTCATCTTCCACCAGGAATGGCACCACGTCGGTCAGGCCAACCGCCGCTTCTTCGCTATTGGTGAAACCGGTGACTTTTTTGCCCTGTACCAGCGGATTACCCTGCGCATCTTTCACATGACGTAAGACACCCGGCGCATGACACACCAGCGCAACGAGTTTACCCGCTGCCTGGAATGACTGGATCAGCTCGATGGAGGTGGTATCTTCGGCCAGATCCCACAACGGGCCATGGCCGCCCGGATAAAAGACAGCGTCGAAATCAGCCTGAGAAATACTGTCCAGACGAACGGTAGAGGCCAGTTGAGCAGTTGCCTGCTCATCAGCTTCGAAGCGGCGGGTTTGCTCCGTGCGAAAATCTGGCTCGTTACTTTTTGGATCCAGCGGTGGCTGCCCCCCGGCCGGCGAAGCCAGCACGATTTCTGCGCCTGCATCTTGAAACGCATAATAAGGTGCTGCCAGCTCTTCCAGCCAGAAACCTGTTTTACGGCCGGTGTTGCCCAGTGTGTCGTGCGAAGTCAGAACCATCAGAATTTTCATGTTGTTTATCCCGGTTGTTAACGTTGTTTAACTGTCTTGATAGTAGACCAGTCGTCTTGTAATAACTTTCAAAAAAACACCTCAGCGCGAGGTGTCGTTTGTTACGTATCAGATTAATCCGTCTGACGGACAATCTGTTTTGCCTGCGTCAGGTGCTTTTGTCGTGTTCATGAGTTAACAATACATTTAATTAGACCGGTCGTCTAGTGATTATAGAATAAATTACCTCGTCCGACCTTCATCCGCGATAAATGTAAGTTTTCTGACAAGATTTATATCGCGCAACCTACAAAATCTCCTCAACTTTCTGTAAATTCGGCCGATATAAATTCTTTCGGTTGTTTTCGGTTTATGCTTCTGGAGTGATACGGATGTTGATAGGAATAGATTTAGGCACGTCAAACTGCGCTGTTGCCATCTGGCAAGACGGACATTCCGTTCTGGTTCCTAATGTCTATGGAAAAAATCTGACGCCCTCGGTGATCGGCCTCGATGATAACGGTCACGTTCTGGTCGGTGCGCCTGCTCAGGCGCGTTTATTTACCCACCCTGACCTCACCCTTTCCAGTTTTAAACGCTTCATGGGGACCGATCATCAGTTCCGGCTCGGTCACCAGCACTTTCGCGCGGAGGAACTCTCCGCTCTTTTATTGCGCAGCCTGAAAGCCGATGCTGAACAATATTGTGGCTGTGAGGTGAAGCGCGCCATTATTACCGTCCCTGCTTATTTTAATGATATTCAGCGCAAGGCGGTGAAAGCCGCCGGTGAAATGGCCGGCCTGCAGGTAGAACGTCTGCTCAATGAACCGACGGCAGCGTCGCTGGCCTACGGGCTGGTGAATCAGCAGGAACAGAAATTCCTGGTGTTCGATCTGGGGGGCGGCACGTTTGACGTTTCAATCATCGATATGTTTGAAGGCGTAATTGAAGTCCGCGCCAGCAGCGGCGATGTGTTCCTCGGCGGTGATGACTTCACCCGCAGCCTTACCAGCTGGATGCTGGCGCAGTATCCGCAACTGGACAAAGAGGATAATGCCCTTTTTGGTCAGCTGATTACGCTGGCGGAAAAAGCTAAGTGCCAGCTGACCACACAAGACAGTACGACGCTCCGGTACCAGTGGAAAGAAAGTTCACTGAGCTGGACGCTGACCAGTGAGACTCTGGCGCAATGCTGTGAGAGTACGCTGGAGCGGATGAAAAAACCGGTGATACAGGCACTGCGCGATGCCAAATTCTCCGCCGATGAAGTGGATCATGTGGTGCTGGTAGGCGGCGCAACGCGAATGCCATTGGTACGTCAGGCGGTGGCTCGTCTGTTCGGCCGCTTTCCGCGCAGTGATTTGCAACCGGACGAAGCCGTGGCGCTGGGTGCCGGTATTCAGGCCGGACTGGCCTTGCAGGATCAGGCGCTCGATGACATCGTGCTGACCGATGTCATGCCGTTTACGCTGGGTATCGGGATCTCCCGCCCTAAAGGCGACGGCTATGAAGACGGGCATTTTCTGCCTCTGATCGAGCGCAACAGCTTTGTGCCGGTGAGTCGCGTGGAAACGATTGTCACCATTTCAGATCAGCAAAAGTACCTGAATCTGTCCATTTATCAGGGCGAAGCGCGGCGGGTGGCCGATAATATTCTGCTCGGTTCGCTGAACGTTGACGTGCCTCCGCGCCCGGCAGGTGAAATGACCGCCGATGTGCGTTTTACTTACACACTCGACGGTATTCTGGAAGTGGAATGTAAAATCACCAGCACCGGACAGGTGGAAAAACTGGTGATCGAGAAAGCGCCAGGCAGCCTGACGCCGGCACAAATTACCGAAAGTTTGCTCAAACTTGAAAACATTAAGCAGCATCCGCGTGAACAATTGGTAAACCGCCAACTGGTAGCAGAAGCCAACGCTTATTATGAACAAAGTCTTGGCGACCAGCGGCAGTTCATTGCCGACCAGTTGTATCGCTTTGAACATGTGCTCGACACGCAAGATGCGCGTCAGATTGCGGCAGCACGCAAGGAATTTGAGGCACTGCTGGTGCATCTGCGCAGCGGGTGGGAATAGTCCGATGGGGATCTGGTCAGTTCTCGGGATAGAACCTACGCAGGACATCGCTGCCATCAAACGGGCCTATGCGCATCAGCTAAAAAGCACGCGGCCTGATCAGGATCCGCAAGCGTATCAGCGCCTGCGGGAGGCGTTTGAATCAGCCAGGCGCGGCGAATATTTTTGGACTACAGGTGACAACGTCACTTACCCTTCTCATCCTGCGTCGCTTACTGACGATTCGTTAATCAATCAGACGCAGGTTCACCATCGTGTATCAGAAATCGTCAGCCTGCTGCTGGAAAATGAGCAGGCAGGCCTGGAAAAGCTGCAGGTCTGTCTGTCAGAAACTTTACTGCAAAACCTTCAGTTGCGTGAAATGTTCAGTCAGCAGCTGGCGTGGGATCTGGCGGAGCATGAAGGGCTGACCTTCTCATTGCTGGCGAACGTTGCCGCGCTGATGGAATGGGAAATTGACCATTATCAGCCCGTCGGTATTTCAGTTTATCAGCTGGATGCGCTGCATCAGCAAATTGAGAGTACCGCCGGGCGTCACTACTGGGATGCCCTGCGGACGCAACTTCAGGCTTCGGTTTTTGGCCGTAAGGTATTTGATTATCTCAGTGTCGAAGGCAAAAACCTGACATTCGGTATGAAATGCGTTCCCGGCTTTGTGGGCCGTCTCAGGGCACATTTGCACGAGATAGCCATGTATCATCCGGTGCTGCTGCCGCGGGTCAATTCCCGGCTGAGGAATGACCTTAAGCGTTGCCGTTTTGCTCTCAGCGGTGAAGCCACTTTTCTGACCGTCTTTTGGTGTGTGCTGGCGATTTACGGAGCCCGCCATTCTCCGCACTGGCTGCGCGATACACTGCTGAGTGCGATTACCGTGCTGGGATGCATCTTCGGTTATAAAGGCATGGGGATATTATTACATCCGTATCCCCGCCTGCATGCCGTAGCGGAAACCCTGATGTCGGTGCTGGTCATTGCACTGTCGGGGCTGGTTTTCAGTGGATTTTATGCGACCTTCCTTTATCTTCAGGATGACCCCGGACGCGGGCCAGCGTTGTTCTTTATGTTGCTGATAACCGTGCTGTTCTGCACCTGGGCCATCTGCCCGAAATCCTGGCGCTGGTATAATCTGGTCTGTAACAGTGTGGTTTCTTTACTCACGTTGCCGTGGGAACAAGCCAGAAAGCCCGGCCGGGTCAGACGGGTTGTGGCGTGCGCACTGATGTTATTTGTATATTCATGGTTAATTACGTGGGCGGTGGAATGAGCGGACAGGGAATTTGGTCAGTTTTAGGCATTGAGCCGACTCAGGATCTGGGCGTGATTAAACGGGCTTATGCCCGAAAGCTGAAAAACACCCGTCCTGACAGTGATCCGCAAGGGTATCAGCGACTGCGCGAAGCCTTTGAAGCGGCAAAGCGTCAGGGTTATGATGACATTTTAAGTGACGTTGTCACTACTGCTAAGCCCCCTGTGGACCTTTCTGCCGCGCCCGCCTCGCCTTTGTCTGTCCGGTATGAGACGGTGAAAGCTCCCGTACAGGAATCTGACGACGTCTCTCTGTTACGCGGTCAGATTTTTGCAGAAATCCCCCCTGTTATTGACGCTATGATGGATGACGAAACGGTGGGGATAAAACGGCTGGCAGATTATTTGCAGAGTGATTCTCTGCAAAATCTCGAATTGCGGGAGATGTTTAGCCAGGAAATGGCCGCACAATTGAGTGAACGCGAAGGATTATATTCAGCATTACTGCTCAAAGTCTCTGCCATTATGGGGTGGGAAATAGACCATTACCAACCGGTGGGGATTTCCCCGCAACGGCTGCAGGCGCTTCAGGCACAGATAGAACATACCGGCGCGAACTACTACGCGTCTGTTATGGCGCGCGAATATCAGGGGTCCATGCTGAATCGACTGCGTTTGCGTTTGCTGACGGAGGAAGGTGCGGTTGTGCCCTGGTGGGCGAAACTGGTACCCGACTTTATGCTATCCCTGCACGATAAACTCAGGGAAATCAGGGCGTATTATCCTGCTTTGTTGCCGCGTATTAATTCAGTACTGCTGAAAACCCTGGCTGAGAACCGGCTGGCACTGCGTTGGGGAACGGTGTTCCTGACCGGTTTCTGGCTTTTGCTGATCATGCTGGCGACGCGTGAACATCCTGAACCGTGGCGCTCACGCATTTTACTCATAGCATTCATTGCATTATATATGCATGGTTACAGTTATCTGGAGCGGAAATTACGTTACCGCCCGCGCATGTTGTGCGCAACAGAATGCGTGTTGTCGATACTGGCAACCGGCATTATGGTAAAAATAATGCTGGGTTTCTTCACCATGTTTAAGCCTGAAACCGGAAATATGGTGATGGCTTTCACCAATTACGGGGTACTGAGCGCCAGTAGTTTTTGCGTCCTCTGGATGATGGCGCCAAAACAATGGAAATGGTACAGCGTGCCATTGAACGCGATGATTATTATGGTGATTTTCCCGTGGGAGTTGATGAAAAAAGCTTCGGGTGTGGCCGGCATCGTGGCCTTTGTGGTATTACTGGTGATGTATTCATTGTTGATTGCTTTCGGATTCCGTTGACGTTGCGGGCGGTTAATCCCGCCCGCACCTGTTTCACTCCGTCATAATCCAGACGCTGACGCTCCCTGCTGCGCAAAAGAATTGTGCGCTGCCTTTTTCGTCGGTTGTAATGACTTCCCCGCGGTTTTCCAGCATGTCCCGCCATTGCTTACCGGCAAAGTTGTCGCCCAGCTCAATCGTTTTCTCGCCGGCTTCTCCGTTAGACATCACTACCACGCATCCCGGTTGCTCTGCGGTACCGCTGCGGGAAAAGGCAATGCAGTTCGGGTGATCGAAATAATCGGTTTGTGCACCCCATGCGTACCCCTGACGGGCTCTGATCAGCGCTTCCAGATGGGGGATCACTGGCAGATTTACGGTGTAATTATTTCCGTCCTCTCCTTCATCTTCGTAACTTGCACCGAATAAATCCGGATAAAAGACGATGGGCACGCCATGCTCGCGCAACAACGTTAACGCATAGGCCAGCGGTTTAAACCACGGCTCAACCGGTGCCTCAAGAGACTGCAACGGCTGTGTGTCGTGGTTGGCAACCAGCGTCACCGCATGCGCAGCATCAGCAGCGACCAGTGTGTTATCAAAAATGGTGGTCAGATCGTAATCCACACCCTGTTTCGAGGCATGGTGGAAATTCAGCTGTAGCGGCGCATCGAACAGCATGGTTTTGCCTTCCACCTGACGGATGTAATTTTGCAGTGTCGGGACGTCGAATGACCAGTATTCTGCGACCAGGTATATCGGTTGTTCCGATTGTGCCTGAATATGGTCAATCCACTCTTTATAGAACCAGGCCGGAATATGTTTCACCGCATCAAGACGAAACCCTGTACAGTGCGTTTGTTCCATGATCCAGCGGCCCCAGTATTTGAGCTCTTCGCTGACTGCGTTATTGCGGAAATCGACATTGGCACCCATCAGGTAATCGTAATTACCGAATTCGTCATCGACCTGATCGTTCCAGCCGCCGCCGGTATAATCGTTAATGATTTTGAAAATGCCTTGCTCGTCCGGGTTTTCAATGTGGTCAACACCGCTGAAGCAGTGAAAATCCCAGATGAACTTTGAATACTGGCCGTTACGGGCGGCAAAAATGAAACGCGTCCAGGCCTCTGCTTCAATAACGTCATCGCTGATTTCTTCACGGTTATCCATGTTAACGCGGTTAACCTGAACGCGTTCTTTCTCATCCGCTCCCATTTTATGATTGAGCACCACGTCAAGAATGACGCCCAGCTTATGCTGTTTCAGCGCGCTGATGGCTGCGAGCAGCCCCTCTTTGTCGCCATATTTGGTCGCACGGGAACCTTTCTGCTCAAACTCACCCAGATCAAACAAATCATAAGTGTCATAGCCAACCGAATATCCACCCGATTCGCCTTTACAGGCAGGCGGAAGCCAGGCGGCGGTAATGCCAATCTCAGCCAGCCAGGCGGCTTTTTCGGCCACTTCCGGCCAGAGCTTCCCACCATCCGGGTAATACCAGTGAAAGAACTGAAACAACGTAGGATTCTGCATACAGACTTTCCATTCAGATGACCAGGAAGTGAAGTATGGAGCAGGAACGCAAAAAATGTGACTAAAGGCAAAAAAAAGCCGGTCAGCAAAGTGACCGGCGTTGAGACTGCCTGAGAACGGAATCAGTTGATATCCGGGTGCTGGGCAATCAGATTTTTTCTTTTTGCTTCAAGCTCAACAATCTGCGCATCAATATCTTCAATTTTCTGTTCGATATTGTCGTGATGTTCCTGGAGGATTTCACGCGCTTCTGCACGGTCTGAAGCTGCCGGTGTCGCGCCCTTGAGCGGGCGGTTAGCGGTTTCTTTCATGAAAATGCCGGTCACCAGACCAATCATCGCCACAACCATCAGGTAATAGGCTGGCATATAGAGATTATTGGTGGCTTCCACCAGCCACGCGGCGATCGTCGGGGTAAGCCCCGCAATCAGTACCGAAACATTGAAAGCAATTGCCAGCGCGCTGTAACGGATATGCGTCGGGAACATTGCCGGTAACGTTGACGCCATCACACCGATAAAGCAGTTCAGCAACACCGCAAGGATCAGCAGACCTAAGAAAATCAGGCCTATCACATCACTGTTTATCAGAATGAAGCACGGAATAGCCAGTATAAACAGGCCGATACTGCCGATGATCACAAAAGGTTTACGGCCGAAGCGGTCACTCAGCATCCCCATGAACGGCTGTACGAACAACATGCCGACCATGATGGCAATGATGATCAGCACACCGTGGTCTTCAGAATAATGCAGGCTGTGGGACAAATAGCTCGGCATGTATGTCAGCAGCATGTAGTAGGTGACGTTTGTTGCTATCACCATGCCCACACAGATAATCAGCGGACGCCATTGTTTGGTCAGGATTTCACGGAACGAGACTCTTGGCGGTTCAGCGATATCTTTACGCGAATCGCTGTCGATCTTATCGACGTGTTGCTGGAAGGTCGGGGTTTCTTCCAGTGCATGACGCAGATAGATCCCGATCAGGCCCAGCGGAGCGGCAATGAAAAACGGAATACGCCAGCCCCATTCGAGGAAGTTCGTTTCACCCACGATACTGGAAATCAGCACCACCACACCTGCCCCGAGAATAAAACCGGCGATGGAACCAAAATCCAGCCAGCTGCCGAGGAAGCCGCGTTTTCTGTCAGGAGAATATTCTGCAACGAAAATCGCTGCACCGGTATACTCGCCACCAACCGAGAAACCCTGTGCCAGTTTTGCCAGTAACAGCAAAATCGGTGCCCAGATACCGATGGAGTCATAACCGGGTATCAGCCCGATACAGAAGGTGCTGACGGACATGATGATGATGGTGACGGAAAGGACTTTCTGGCGCCCAAATTTGTCGCCAAGTGCGCCGAAAAACAGTCCGCCCAGAGGCCTGACGAGGAACGGTACGGAGAAGGTTGCCAGCGCGGCAATCATCTGAATACCCGGGTCTGCCCCCGGGAAAAACACCTGCCCTAATGCAAATGCCACAAAACCATACACACCGAAATCAAACCATTCCATCGCATTACCCAGGGCTGCGGCGGTAATAGCTTTTTTCAGTTTAGTGTCATCAATGATCGTAATGTCGTTGATATGCATGGGTTGAACACGTTTCTTTCGTAATCTCATCTTTCACATCCCTTTTCTAAAATACTCCACCGTGTAAGCGTGAGATATTTTGTTCGTACTCTTTAATCATCAAGAGTATCAATAATATTTGAGCAAGCTATATCATTATAGGATGGTTTTACGCTGTAGCAAAAGCCAACCGTTTTGTGATCACCATTGCACTTTTGTTTTCACCCGCCGTTGTTTTGACTCACAAAGTGGTAATGTGTTTTCAAATTAATGAAACTGCATTTTGATTAATGAAAGGGACGCCGGAACAACGGCTAATTTCATGCTACTTATGGGGTGAATCATGGCAAAAGGTTCTCAGATTCAATTTAGTTTCCACACCGTTCAGGATCCTCAGACCGGTGCCCGGGTGACGCGTTTAACACCGCCTGATGTGTTGTGTCATCGCAACTATTTCTATCAGAAATGCTTTACCCGCGAGGGTAATAAACTGTTGTTCGCCGGTGAGTTTGATGGCAACCGCAACTATTATCTGCTGGACTTGCAAACGCAGAAAGCGGCTCAGCTGACTGAAGGCAAAGGCGATAACACCTTTGGCGGTTTCCTCTCCCCGGATGATCAGTATCTTTACTACGTCAAAAACGAACGCAGTCTGCAGCGCGTAAAACTGGCTGATTTTAGTGAACATACGGTGTATCAGGTGCCGGAAGAATGGGTTGGCTATGGCACCTGGGTGGCCAACAGCGAATGCACCCGTCTGGTGGGTATCGAAATCAGTCGTGAGGACTGGACGCCACTGTCAGACTGGAAAATCTTCCAGGATTTCTATCACAGTAATCCGCACTGCAGACTGTTATGTGTCGATTTACTCAACGGAAAATCCCGCGTGATCCACGAGAAAAATGAATGGCTCGGACACCCGATTTATCGCCCGTTTGATGACAACACCGTCGCTTTCTGTCACGAAGGCCCGCATGACCTGGTTGATGCACGTATGTGGCTGGTGAATGAAGACGGCAGTGATGTCCGCAAGGTAAAAGAACATGCACCGGGAGAAAGCTGTACACACGAATTCTGGGTACCGGACGGCTCTGCACTTATTTATGTGTCTTATCTGAAAGGCCAACATGACCGCCATATCCGCCGTTTCGACCCGCAAACCGGCGAAGATATCTGTCTGATGACCATGCCAGCCTGCTCGCATCTGATGAGTAATGACAACGGTACACTGCTGGTCGGTGATGGCTCCGGTACGCCGGTTGATGTGAAAGACACCGCAAGTCATACGATTGAAAACGATCCGTGGTTGTATATTTTCGACACCCGGACCCGCCGGTATGCACCGCTGGCCGCGCATAACAGCTCCTGGCAGGTGCTGGACGGCGACCGTCAGGTGACGCATCCGCACCCTTCTTTCTCACCCGACGATCGTCATGTGCTGTTCACCACCGATTATGAAGGCTTACCGGCGCTGTATCTGGCGGAAATTCCGCATGCCCTGCTCAGTTCATTACGCAAGGATTAACCAATGTTTACCTTTAAAAAAGATATTCCTTTACAGGATCTGGGGGACGGTGTGAGCCGTCGTGTTCTGGCGCATGACGGCACCATGATGGCCGTTGAAGTATACTTTGAAGAAGGCGCCGTCGGCCCGATGCATAACCATGTTCACGAACAACTGACCTATGTGTTATCCGGCCGTTTCAAATTCACTATCGGTGAAGAAACCCGTGAAGTAAGTGCAGGCGATACGCTGTATAAAAAACCGTACATCATGCACGGCTGCGTTTGTCTGGAGAAAGGGGTATTACTGGATACTTTCACACCTCAGCGACAAGATTTCCTTTAAGCCATAAAAAACCGGTGCCACATGAGCACCGGTTTTTTGTCACGCCGGAAACCAACTCTTACGCGAGAATTTCACGCACAAAGGATTCAATCTCTTTGTTCTGGCAGTTTTCGAAGAAACATTTCTGGAAGCGTTCGCCGGTGACAGCGGTTTTTACCAGTTCAGGATCGATGGCACGCAGTGTATCCAGATAGTTTTCTTTCACCACTGCGGCTTTCACCTGATTCAGAATGCCCGCGTTGCGCACCTGAGGTTCTTTGCGGTCAGCCGGATAGCCTTCGCCTTTCACGCCGGTAAAGGCCTTTTCGAAGATGAAGCGTACGTTCAGCTCTGCACCCCAGCCGAAGCCTTTAGCAAATGGCAGCGATAATGCGTTGCCGTTGTTGATTTGCGCAAACAGGAAGGCATCAGCCGGATCAATGCAATAACCGCAGTTAACGCCCGGATGAATATTCAGAGACATCAGTGCGCCCTGGCCGGTACCGCAGCCTGCAACCACAAAATCCACCGCTTTTGAATTAAGCAGGATACTGGCCATGATGCCCAGATGGATGTAAGTCAGATGGTGATCCTGTTCATCAGACATGCCCACGTTGAAGACCGGATACTCTTTTTCCGAAGCTACGGCGTTAAGTTCTTTCAGGATGATCGCGTTTTTAGCGGCCTGACTGTTTTCCATCATCAATGCAATTTTCATGAGATTTCCTCTTTGGGCAGCGGTTTGAGCCGCTGCTGTCGGTGAATGTTTATCAATAACTGGCGTGATTAACGGGCCAGCCAGCCCCCGTCAACGGCAATGGTGTAGCCGTTGATATAGTCGGAAGCCGGTGAAGACAGGAATACGACCGGCCCCATCAGATCAGACGGCAAACCCCAGCGGCCGGCAGGAATACGCCCCAAAATTTCTTCGCTGCGTGCTTCATCAGCGCGAAGTTGCTGGGTGTTGTTGGTCGCCATATAGCCCGGCGCAATCGCGTTCACATTGATATTGTGCTTCGCCCATTCGTTGGCCAGCAGGCGGGTCACTCCCATGACGGCGCTTTTTGATGCGGTATAAGAAGGTACGCGGATACCGCCCTGATAGGAAAGCATCGACGCAATATTAATGATTTTGCCGCCGGTACCCTGAGCGATGAATTGTTTCGCCACAGCCTGCGACATGAAGAAGACGGATTTGATGTTCAGATTCATCACATCATCCCAGTTCTTTTCGCTGAACTCGATGGCGTCTTCACGGCGGATGATTCCGGCGTTATTGACCAGAATATCCAGATGTCCCATTTCAGCGACAGCACGTTCCAGCAGCGCCGGAATAACTTTCGTGTCGCTCAGATCAGCGGTCAGGCTCAGGAAACGGCGGCCTGTCGCGCCGATGCGCTCGATGGTTTCTGCGGGTTCGACAATGTTGATCCCTACAATATCACAGCCGGCCTCAGCGAGGCCGATTGCCATACCCTGACCCAAACCGGTATCGCATCCGGTCACTACCGCGACTTTTCCCTGAAGCGAGAAATTATCCAGAATCATGATGGTTCCTTTATGCATAAACGGAAGCAAATCTGCTTTTCCGTAGGACGATGGGTTGTCGGGCTGTGCCCGGCGCCGAAATAATAAAGAGGAGTTTAGCGATAAAATTCGTCCGACTCAAGAAATTGAAACATCATTTCAATTTATGTGAACTTTGGTGTCGTTTTTTGTTGGGTTGATCACGTCCTGATGAGTAGTGTCAGGTAAATGTCAAAAACAGGGCGCAGAAAAGAAGAAAGGATGCAGGGCAAAGCCCCCTGAAGAAATAAATCATCCGGAGGACAGAGAGGAATAAAATGGCTTTTTGTTCGGATGGACCATTCACTGCCCGGCGGGGATGCCGGGCCAGCGGTACGCGAGATCCATTTGGAAAACGTAATCTCTTCTATGAAAAGGATTTTTTAAACAAAATTCTTACCCCAGAAATTTGGTCGTAAAAAAGGATCTCAAGAAGATCCTTTTAATTTTGCAGATCGTTAAACCCTACCAATCACCGTATGGATAGGTTTTCCCTTTGATAAAGTCCCGGATAAACGGGTCGTAGCCGTTACGCTCGGTGTAATTAAAATCAATCCTGCTGGGAACGTTCTTACATATCAACATATTATCTCCCGTCAATGTGAACTCTCTGGCCGGGTGTTGGGGGACAACATGATTACCGTTGTCCTCAAGCCAGATCCGCACCGTACCTCCGGGAGCCAGACCAATAATCATATTATCCCGGTAATAAACCTGTCCCGGTTTGTAATTATCAGGATAAGCCGTTGTCATTTGCCGCCATGTTCCCCGATCAAACCAGATCTCCGTCTCATACGATTTTTTATCAATCACCGAGTCCCAGCACACTGACATCCTTACCGGCAGCGCCTTACTGATATTAAAGTTGGCAGAAAAACTGCCAACAACACGACTCCATGTGTCCACGCTGCTCTGGCTGGGTTCTGTCGGGTCAAGCCGCCTGAAGATGCTTTCCCGGATATCCCCGTCCTCCAGATACACCTGCGTCACCAGGGCGGGCAGATTTTTAGGGTGAAAAAAATTAAACTGCCAGTGATCGTAAGGCAGCTTTTTGCCCCACTGCTCTACGCCGTCCCCAAGCGGGGTGGTCACGTCGGCTCGCCTGTCGCGGCACCCCGTCAGTAACAGCAGTACCCCGATCGCAATATGTAATGTCCTCATCCGAACACCCTATCCAGTGCGTCCACATGGGCTTTTTGCTGTTCTTCATACTTCGCACACGCCTTTGCCCGCGCCTCATCCACCAGGTTTGCGCAGTGCGCGTAGGCCAGTCGCAGGTCGCTTGAATTATTTCGGTTGTTGCCCGTACCGTCAAAGAACACCCCCACTGTCAGCGTAATCCCCCTGACCGGCACCCTCCTGCACTGGATAACTTTTTCACTGCACAGAACATCGGTACGGTGCGTGTTGTCCCCGATAATTTCATACCGGTGATAGCCGGTGTCGCCCGGCGCTGTTTTCTCGTCTCTTGCCATAAGAAAGTCCCTTTAATCTGAAAGGTTAAATCCAGTCCATCATACCTTAACCTAAATCAGACTCTGTCAGCAGCAAATGGTCCCAAAGTTCTCTGGTGATTACAGAAAGTGATATGGGTGTCCGGTGACTTCAGTCTTTTCCTGCGTCGATGTGTACAGGCCGGATTGAATAACGACGAGGACTGAAATGCTCTTGTACGACAGGTCTTCATGCCCCGGTTGAGAGAAATTAGAGATTGCGGACTGGAGAAGCGGCGCTATTGTGTCAGTCGGCTGATGGTGCCGATTGAGGCGATCTTGTTATGGAATGCGGTATATAAGAAAAAGCGATTGATTCACTGAAGAGAAAGCTATTTATTTAATAAATAATGGGTTTCTCATGTCTCCCCGTTGGGGTGTGAACATATCAACCTGAGCGGAGATTACGTATGGCGTACCCGTTTTAAGCAGAGGGGCTGGGAAATACTGTTCGTTACGCTCAGTGGATAAAAGTCCGTATAAAACCAGGCTAAACGTAGGATATTTCAGTTTTCCCAGTGGGCCCCCTACACGCTCACGAGATAAACGCAGCGTAAGCAGAGATAAGAGTTAGTGCAGGCAGCCCTGGCATTCAGTTGCCAGATTAAGCCCGCGACGCCAGTCGCCCGGAGTCTGACCAAACTGTCGTTTGAAACTGCGGGTGAAGGACTGTTGTGAGTCGAAGCCCAGCGAAATCGCAACGCTGACGATAGGCTCGCCGCTGCTGGCCAGCATATCGGCAGATTTCTTCAGTTTTTTCTCACGAATGTATTCCCCCATCGGCAGGCCGGTGTGCTCTTTAAACATCCGCTGCAGATACCAGCGGGAATAACCAGCCCGCTTGGCGACCGTTTTAATATCCAGTCGTTCTTCCAGATTGTGATCGATCCACTCGATCAGGTCGTGAATGAAATCCTCGGTTCTCATGGCCAGTCTCCTGCTTTTTTTTTGTTTGCGCCCCCCGAGGGCGACTCGTCTTTTTATACGTTGACCCAGTTTTTGGTTAAATGCAAGTTTTACTATTGCATTTAATTGACGGTTACAGGATAGTCTCATTTCCCCAGGTAAACGTTCTGTAAAATAGCACATAAAGTGTAACAGTAATTCTTGCAGTTTAGTAAGCGCATCTCTACAATCCTCACGAATAAATTGTATCAGTATTTGATACATTATTGTGCTGATGAACGGCACAAGTCCCAAAAAAGTCGGTTCAGGCAAAGGACGTTACCCGGCGGACAGGCCGGTGTATTGCCTGGCAGCACTTACACACTGGAAATAAAAAATAATGATGAACCTGCAAAAATCACAGGTTGTTGTACGCGACCACGTCATTGGTACGCCTTTAATGTTGCGCCTTTCAGGGGTTGCGCTGATGGTTGCCCTGCTCGCCGGGTGTGACAACAGCGTGGCGCAAAATGCCGCACCGCCTGCTCCGCAGGTCAGCGTGGCAGATGTGTTAATTAAGCCAATCAGTCAGTGGGATGCCTTTAACGGGCGTGTGGAAGCGGTACAAAGTGTACAACTGCGGCCGCGCGTGTCCGGTTATATCGATAAAGTGAATTATCAGGAAGGCCAGGAAGTGAAAAAGGGTCAGGTACTGTTCACCATTGATGATCGTACTTACCGGGCTGCACAGGAACAGGCGCAGGCTGAACTGGTGCGTGCGCGCAATCAGGCCAGTCTGGCACGAAGTGAATCTGCACGAACAGAAGCGCTGATCGGGACGCTGGCCGTGTCGAAAGAAGTCGCGGAGCAACGTCGTTCGGCAGCGTCGCAGGCACAATCTGATGTCCTGGCTGCACAGGCACAGCTGGACATGGCCCAACTTAATCTTGATTTCACCCGTGTTACCTCCCCGATTGATGGCCGTGCCAGCCGTGCGATGATCACGACCGGTAATTTGGTGACAGCAGGTGACAGCGCGAGCGTACTGACCACGCTGGTGTCACTCGACACAGTCTATGTATATTTCGACGTTGATGAAGGGACTTTCCTGCGTTATCAGGCGCTGGCCCGCGAAGGGAAATTGAACGACAGCCCGCAAAATCGCTTGCCGGTGCATGTCGGGTTGGTCGGTGAAAACGGTTATCCGCATCAGGGTGTGGTTGATTTTACTGACAACCAGCTCAACTCCGGCACCGGCACCATCCGCATGCGTGCTCTGTTGGATAACCGTGACCGTACCTTTACGCCGGGATTGTTTGCCCGGGTTCAAATGCCGGGCAGCGCACAGTTCAATGCCATGCTGGTGGACGATAAAGCCATCCTTACCGACCAGGATCGTAAATTCGTTTATGTGGTTGATAAAGATGGCAAGGCACAGCGCCGTGATGTGGAAATTGGCCGCACATATGCAGGCTTACGTATCATACAGAAAGGCCTGGAAGCCGGTGACCGTGTGATCATCGACGGCGTACAGAAAGTGTTTATGCCGGGCATGCCGGTCAACGCCAAAACCGTCAGCATGGTGGCTAACACTGTCACGCCGGCCGCCCCTGCCGTTCAATAAAAGAGAATCCTGACTCATGGACTTTTCCCGCTTTTTCATCGACAGGCCGATTTTTGCGGCCGTTTTGTCGATTCTGATTTTAGTTACCGGGGCAATTGCTATCCCCTTGCTGCCTGTCAGTGAATACCCTAACGTGGTACCGCCAAGCGTTCAGGTTCGTGCTGAATATCCGGGCGCCAACCCGAAAGTGATTGCAGAAACCGTTGCGACGCCGCTGGAAGAAGCGATTAACGGCGTCGAAAATATGGTGTACATGAAATCCGTCGCCGGTTCTGACGGCGTTCTGGTGACAACGGTCACTTTCCGTCCGGGTACCGATCCGGATCAGGCTCAGGTTCAGGTGCAAAACCGGGTCGCGCAGGCTGAAGCACGTCTGCCGGAAGATGTCCGCCGTCAGGGTGTGACCACACAGAAGCAGTCGCCAACGTTAACGCTGGTGGTGCATCTGGTATCACCTTCCGGCAAGTATGATTCGCTGTATCTGAGTAACTACGCCACGCTGAAGGTGAAAGATGAACTGGCGCGTTTGCCGGGTGTCGGGCAGATTCAGATTTTCGGTGCAGGCGAATATGCCATGCGCGTGTGGCTGGATCCGAACAAAGTTGCGGCCCGAGGTCTGACGGCTTCTGACATTGTGAAAGCCATGCAGGAACAGAATGTGCAGGTCTCTGCCGGTCAGTTGGGCGCTGAACCGATGCCGAAGGACAGTGACTATCTGCTTTCCATCAATGCACAGGGGCGTCTGAAAGATGAAGATGAGTTCGGCAAAATTATCCTGAAAAGCGGTGATAATGGCGAAATTGTCCGTCTGCGTGATGTGGCGCGTATTGAAATGGGGTCCGGTAGCTATGCCCTGCGATCGCAGCTTAATAATAAAGACGCAGTCGGGATTGGTATCTTCCAGTCTCCCGGAGCGAATGCGATTGATTTGTCAGATGCGGTACGAGCCAAAATGACTGAACTGGCAACCCGTTTCCCGGAAGGCATGACCTGGCGTGCGCCGTATGACCCGACGGTGTTTGTCCGGGATTCCATCAGTGCGGTGGTTCACACATTGCTGGAAGCCGTCGTGCTGGTCGTGCTGGTTGTTATCCTGTTCCTCCAAACCTGGCGTGCGTCGATCATTCCTCTGCTGGCGGTACCGATCTCAGTGATAGGGACATTCAGCATCCTGTATTTGCTCGGATTTTCACTCAATACGCTCAGCCTGTTCGGACTGGTGCTGGCGATAGGGATAGTCGTCGATGACGCCATTGTAGTGGTGGAAAACGTCGAGCGAAACATTGAGGAAGGACTTGCGCCAAGGGATGCTGCGCATCAGGCGATGCGGGAGGTGTCCGGGCCGATCGTGGCTATCGCTCTGGTGCTGTGTGCGGTATTTGTGCCGATGGCGTTTCTGTCGGGGGTAACCGGTCAGTTCTACAAGCAGTTTGCGGTGACTATCGCTATTTCAACTGTGATTTCGGCCATCAACTCGCTGACATTGTCCCCTGCTCTTGCGGCATTGTTGCTGAAATCGCACGGTACGCCGAAAGACATGCCCTCGCGGCTCATCGACCGACTTTTTGGCTGGATTTTCCGACCGTTCAACCGGTTCTTTAATGCCAGTTCACATCGTTATCAGAATGCTGTGTCTAAAACGTTGGGACGTCGTGGCGCGGTATTTGTGGTCTACGTTCTGTTGTTATGCGCGGCTGCATTTATGTTCAAAGCTGTGCCGGGGGGCTTTATTCCGACGCAGGATAAACTGTACCTGATTGCAGGTGTGAAAATGCCGGAAGGTGCGTCATTATCCCGCACTGATGCGGTGATCCGCAAAATCAGCGCAATGGGTTTAAGTACCGATGGTGTCATTGATGCGGTGGCATTCCCCGGGTTGAACGCGCTGCAGTTCACCAATACGCCGAATACCGGCACGGTGTTCTTTGCGTTGAAACCGCTGAGTGAACGTACCCGTACGGCGGCGGAAATTAATGCGGAAATAAACGCCAAAATTTCGCAGATTCAGGAAGGGTTCGCGTTTTCCATTATGCCGCCGCCGATCCTCGGGTTAGGTCAGGGTTCAGGTTATTCCCTGTATGTGCAGGATCGCGCGGGGTTGGGTTATGGTGCATTGCAAACCGCGATTAACACCATGTCGGGCGCTATTATGCAGACGCCGGGAATGGGGTATCCGATTTCCTCCTATCAGGCTAACGTGCCGCAGCTCGACGCACATATTGACCGTGACAAAGCTAAGGCTCAGGGCGTATCACTTGATGAACTGTTCAGCACGTTGCAGGTCTATCTCGGCTCGTCTTATATCAATGATTTCAACCGATTCGGTCGTACATGGAAAGTAATGGCGCAGGCGGATGGACAGTTCCGTGACACCGTGGAAGACATTGCCAATCTGCGTACCCGTAACGATAAAGGTGAAATGGTACCCATCGGCAGTATGCTGAACATTACCACCACTTACGGCCCTGACCCGGTAATCCGCTATAATGGTTATCCGGCAGCAGATTTAATCGGTGATGCCGATCCGCGTGTGCTTTCTTCGACGCAGGCAATGACGGAGCTGACCGCAATGTCCAAAAACCTGTTACCGAATGGTATGAATATCGAATGGACTGATCTGAGCTATCAGCAGTCAACACAAGGTAATGCGGCGTTGATTGTATTCCCGATGTCCGTATTGCTGGCGTTCCTGGTACTTGCTGCACTGTATGAAAGCTGGACGCTGCCGCTGGCGGTGATCCTGATTGTGCCAATGACCATGCTATCGGCCTTGTTCGGTGTGTGGCTGACGGGGGGCGATAACAATGTGTTTGTTCAGGTCGGCCTGGTAGTGCTGATGGGGCTGGCATGTAAGAATGCGATTCTGATTGTTGAGTTCGCCCGTGAGCTTGAATTGCAAGGTAAAGGGATTATCGAATCCGCGCTTGAGGCATGTCGTCTGCGTCTGCGCCCTATCGTGATGACCTCGATTGCGTTTATCGCCGGGACTATCCCGTTGATCCTCGGTCACGGTGCGGGTGCTGAAGTGCGAGGTGTTACCGGAATCACCGTATTTTCCGGCATGTTGGGAGTGACGTTGTTCGGTCTGTTCCTGACGCCTGTATTTTATGTCGCGCTGCGTAAGCTGGTGACGCGTAAGAAAGCGGTGCTGGAAACGCAAGTAGCATAACGCTCTTCAGATAACCACAATGCAAAAAGCCGGGAGAATATCCCGGCTTTTTTACAGGTTTTTTTTAAGCGCGATGTGCGCGGACTGGCTTATAGCACTCTATTTTGAGCAGAGAGAATCTTCGGCGTATTGCGAAGCCAGGTCTTTGGTACATTTGTACTTGCCACCGCGTTCGAACTCAGCCAGCGCATCAGCGACCGTATGACGGGCCAATACCTGAAATGATGCTTCTTCAGCTTCGCTGACGATATTTTTGAAATACGTGCACGCGTTGGCACTGACAACGCAGCGGGCGGGTACGTCCGGGCGGGCTGCCCACAGACGTTTATCTTCAATCACTGCGCAATAAATGTCGCGAAGCGTGATTTCTTCCGCCGGGCGGCCAAGCGTGATCGAACCGGTACGGCCGAGAGTGGAAACGATGATGCCATGCTGCGTCAGCGGCACCATCAGTTTGCGGATAAAACTGGAGTTGGCTTCCAGACCCGTTGCTAAAATCGCACTGGTGCAGCGCTGGCCAGCCTTTTGGGACTGAGCGATACAAAACACCATCTGCATAGCTGTCGGAAAGCGATAATCTAACATGTCATTGTCCTGAGAAACCAAGTCTTAGGTAAAGCACCGTATCACAGAGGAATTGCCCCGTACGTGATCTGGTCAATAATATAACAAACACTGTTGCATTATTGAAGGCAGACACCTCCCAAAGGCACAGATAATCACGTTTTTGGGCACAAAAAAACCCATCCTAAGACGGGTTTTGTACTCAGAACATTCAATAAGAAGTTTCAGAAATTAGAACTGATAAACCAGACCAACCGCTACGATATCATCGGTAGAAATATTGTTGGTTTTATAGAAGTCATCATCATTGTCCAGCAGGTTGATTTTGTAATCAACGTAGGTAGACATGTTTTTGTTGAAGTAATAGCTGGTACCCACAGAAACATATTTAACTAAGTCATGATCGTTATCGGTACGGCTGGTATCTTCATTCAGATTCTTACCTTTGGATTGCAGGTAAGAAACTTCAGGACGCAGACCAAAATCGAATTGGTATTGTGCGGTAATTTCAAAGTTCTGAGTTTTATTTGCCACGCCGTCACTGCCATAAAGGGTCATGTTGCGGGTTTCAGAATACATGGTAGCCAGATAGACATTGTTTGCATCGTATTTCGCGCCCACTGTCCACACATCAGCTTTATCGCCATCAGCGTTTGTATAGGCAATTTGATCATTCGTACGATCAGAAGATGCATAGGCAGCCCCGGCCGTAATACCCATGCCGAAATCATAAGTGGTAGAAATACCGAAACCATCACCGTTCTGATGACGCACGTCACGACCATTGTTAGTGCCTTCACCAAACTGGAAATCTTCGCTGTTATTATCGCCATCATTTGCACCCTGGTATTGCAGTGCGAAATTCCAGCCTTTTACTTCGCCGAAGAAGTCAGTGTTGCGGTAAGTGGCAACCCCGTTGGTACGGCCAACCATAAAGTTATCAGGCGTGGTGTAAGTATCACCACCGAACTCTGGCAACATATCGGTCCATGCTTCAATATCATACACAACACCGTAGTTACGGCCGTAGTCGAATGAGCCGAAATCACCGAATTTCAGACCTGCAAAGCCCAGACGGGTTGCGTTGCCAGATGTACCGCTGCTCTCTGTATTGTTAGCCTGAATATTGTATTCCCACTGACCATATCCGGTCAGTTGGTCAGCAATCTGAGTTTCGCCTTTAAAACCCACACGCGCATAGGTCTGATCGCCATCTTTGCCTGCATCATCAGAGAAATAATGCAAACCATCCACTTTGCCGTACAGATCCAATTTATTGCCGTCTTTATTATAGACCTCAGCAGAATGCGCTGCGCCTGCAACCAGTAATGCCGGGATAATAAGTGCCAATGCTTTTAATTTCATGATGTCATTCCTTTATCATTTGATTGGATGTTTTAAATTATTATATATGTATTATCAATGAGTCAGACTCGTATTAATATTACCTACAGAGTTCCGCGGGTCAGTAGGTAAATTATCATTTTTAATTTTATTATTTATTGCTAGTTATTTCTGGAGGGGCAATTAATATATACCATGAATATAATAATGTAATTCATATGAAATTTATATTTATAAATGTCTTGTTGTTTGTGGTACTTTATTTTCCAGAGCTGTGGCATCATCACTGCAGCTTTATTTTTACCCTTCCTTGGTTTTACTTATATTTGTTTTTGATCGCCGTTCTGCCCCGGTTAACGGCGTTATTATATTGCCCCGCCTGACTGCGGGGTTTTTTTTGCATAAAAAAACCCATAACTGGCGAAAGTTATGGGCTCAACAAGTGAGAGAGAACTAAAATTTCTACGACGAGGTCAGAGAGACTTTCCACAACAACCTACATAACAGATGCCACGGTTGCATTTTCCGCAACGGAAACACCGGTTATGCAGGGTACAGCACATACAATCAGGAGAAGGTTTTGCTAATTGCACAGCTCGTTCCAATAGCTGAACCGTAATAAACGGATATACCGGTCAGGAGCGGCGAAACCAGGTCGGATCACTGTTCCCCACATCAATACCGTACAGACACCCTGTGGCGTGAAAGCTTTCCAGCAAGCGGTAGGTATCATGTGTCCTTTCCTCTGGTGGATTACTGACTTTGCGGCGCGTGATGCGTTGCCATAGCGAACGGTGCTCAGCAGTGTGTACAGTCGTTGACATACAGGCCTCCGGTTAATCGCAGCTTTCAAATCAAAGCCTTCTTTAACGTTGGTTTCAAAAACAGGGCATACAATGTCTGCCCCGGGAATGAACTCAGTTAACCTTTTATGGATCGCAAACTGAACCAACCATTTTTGCTTTCTATATGAAGTTTTGAACTATGACTCCCGTAACCACACTCCCTCACAGAACAACCTCGCGCATGCCTGACTATTTTGATGACGCAGCGCCGGTTCAGCCGGATCTTGCGCCAGTTGCACCAGCATGCCCGTAAAACACTGCGCCAGCACGCAAGCAGGAATATCACTGCGAAAAAGTTTGCTCTGCTGGTTATGGGCGAGATTTTCAGACATCAGGCTGACCAGTAAACGCTGTGTTTCCTGTGCCAGGGGCGGCAGCAAAAATACCTGTTGGGTCAGTTCGTTATTTTCTGCGAAAAAATTCAGTAGTTTACGAAAGCTGAGCGCCATCCGGTCCAGGACCTGATTTTCGGCCACGTCAGGTGCAATCTGTAATGAACGTACCAATGTGGTCAGGTGTTCACGGAAAACGCCGGGGTTTGTATCTGACATTTTTTTATCTTTCATATTCCTGATCTTCATGGGGAGTTGCGTGAAGGTAAAACCGAGAATGTGGTATCAAGCCCGATGATTCCAATGTATTTCAATTCAAACTTTTACTTGGAAACCAGAGCAGGTAGACTTTCAATATTCCGCAAAAACTCGGCTAAATAAATGAAGTCTTCTTTTCGCTCTCTGCTCGTTTGTACTGTTCTGTTTGTTCTGCCTTTGTTGCTAGCCAATATTTATTATATTGATGATAATGGTCGCGCTGCTTTGGGTTACACCAACTGGGGCCCTGATGGCAGGCCGCTGGCCGATATCATGATAAAAGCATTGTTCCTCAGTGCTCATATATCGGACATCTTCCCGCTGCCACTGATCCTGGGTGTTCTCATCATCAGCGCAAGCCTCACACAATTTGCGCGCCATTTTTTACCTGATCGCCCACTCAGTACAATTTTACTGGTCACGTTAACCTTTTTCTGCAATCCCTATCTGGCGGAAATTTTTTCCTATCGCTTTGATGTGCTGACCTTAAGCGCCGCACTGGGTCTCAGCCTGCTTTACTGTTGCTGGACAGATTACGGTAAAACATGGATTCGCTTTGTCACCGGCACCGCGATCATAGTGGCGATTTATTGTCTCTATCAGACGGTAATTAACATTTTAGTCATCATGGTTATTGCGGCGTTCTTCCGCCAGATGGAGAGACAACTCTCACCTGGGTTGATCCTGATAACCTTATGTCGTCGGTTCGGTGAACTGATGGCCGGTACAATTATCTACCTGAAGCTGATTTTGCCCTCAACATTTTCAGGTAAAAGTGAAGTCAATCATCCTGTATTGGCGACAGACAATCTTCTCACGACAATTATTAATAACCTGCACAGTTACAGCCAATTTATCAATGATACGTTGGTGAAACATCAGGGCGGTATGCGTTTCCTGATGCTGATCCTCGCCGTTGCGGTTATTGCGGGTCTAACAATTACTGTTCGCTATCTGCGTCAACATCATGGGGCGGTGACATTGTTACTTTGCTTCGCGGCGGTTGTTGCGCCATTTATTGCAGTTTTCATGATCCCCGGCAGTTTGCTGCTATTGCAAAATGCCTTACTGACTCCACGTTCCCTGGTCGGTTTAAGTGGATTTATGCTGCTGAGTGCCTGGTTATTGACGATGGCATTGCCAAAGCGGCTTAAGCCACTGACCTGGCTATTAATGATACCGGTAATTCAATCACTGGTGTTTTTTTATGCTTATGGTAATGCCTTGCGCGAGCAGGCTAAATTTAATGATAATCTCGTGCAGCGGATAAAATCGGATACTCATGAGCTGGATTATAACTCTGTATATTTTATTTACAGCGGAACGCCTCCGCATTCTCCTGTTTATGAAAACTCACTGAGCAATTATCCTGTGCTGGCGGTACTGGTACCTGATTATTTCAGTAACTGGTATTGGCCTGTGGGGAATATGACGATGAACGGATTGCAACAACGCTGGGCTTCGCCTGCAACGGGAGTGAATGTCAACATTGCACATTATGTCTGTCAGACAAATCCTTATGCCAGCAACCAGGATTATAAAATGTGGAAAGAAGACAGCGTAGTTGTTATTGATTTTAACCGGACACGCTGTCAGTAAACATATAAAATCACCCCAGGTTAAGTGAGTTTAGCCTGGGGTTATCTCTACTTCAGCGGTCAAGAGTGAAGCATTTTTATGATTAATCTGATTTAATAATGTACCGTGGTCTTCTTTTGGATTCGATATAAATCCTGCCTATATACTCACCCAGCACACCAATTCCAATTAACTGAATCCCTCCAAGGAAGAGTATCGATACTAATATTGAAGGATAACCTGCAACAGGATTTCCCCAGATAAGTTTATCGACAATCATCCATACCCCGTACAAAAAAGACAGCATGGCCACAAAAAATCCAATGTATGTCCAGATCCGTAAAGGGACGGTTGAGAAACTCGTCACACCTTCGAGAGCCAGATTCCATAGCTTCCAGCCATTGAACTTCGTTTTGCCTGCCGCACGTACCGGACGGGTGTACTCCACTACAGCAACTTCACCACTGACCCAGCTAAGAATACCTTTCATAAAAAGGTTTCTTTCTTGCAGGAGCTTCAGGTTTTCGACTGTTTCGCGCGAAAGGAGTCTGAAATCTCCTACGTTTTCTTCTATTTTAGGCGAGCTGATTTTATTGTGGAGACTGTAAAAACATGCTGCTGTTTTGCGTTTGAACTGACTGTCGGTACTTCTGTCTCTGCGTTTAGCTAATACCACCTGCGAGCCTTCACGCCATTTATTAATCATCAGCGGGATAACTTCAATAGGATCCTGCAGATCAACGTCTATCGGAATAACCGCGTCACCCGTCGCATGTTCCAGCCCTGCCAGCAGAGCGGGTTCTTTACCAAAATTGCGGATAAAACTGATCGCTTTGACTGACGGATCCGTAACGGACAGAGAATGAATAACGTGCTCGGTGGCGTCTGTACTGCCGTCATTAATAAAGATAATTTCGAGATTATATTCAGATAGCGTCGTCTTTACGGCATGATAAAAAATGGGAATTGCTTCTTCTTCATTGAAGACGGGAACAACCAATGAGATTTTCACTTTTTAACCCTGAAAACAATATAATGTGAGTAGATAAAACCAGAGATCAAACTGACGAGGGAAAATACAATCAGCGTTACGACCGGGCTGGTATGCGTCTTATCGGCTGTCCAGCCGATAAGAGCCGCCACAGTGCCCATAAACAAAACATAAAACATATAACGCCGGGTTGTCGCTTCAGCTTTGAATGTCCATCGTGCATTAACAAAAAATGAGAAGGTCACTGCAACTGCGAAAGCCAGAATATTAGCCAGCGATTGCCGGGTTCCGCAGGCGTACAAACCTGCAAACACCAGCCAATGTATCAGCGTATTAATCACACCCACCGATGAGTATCTTGTGAATAGCTTCAGCATAATGAATAACCGGGGAAACTCTCTGCAGATTTTAAAAGGTTAACCAGGCGGCCACTTTAACAGCCGCAAAGTGAGATAGAAAGCCGGAATAATACAATATCCCTGCAACTGCTTGTGCCCAGCTGCAGTCTTATCATCCACCCTTTCCTCGTGAGTGAGAAAAAGTTAATGACCGTGGCTAACAATTGCACATTGAGCGTCGCAGGCGTAAACCAGTGGATAGCTCACGTAACGGCACCGGGTCGGGTAGACCGTGTCTTACGCGCAGCACCTGAAGAAGATACCGAATACATAGAGGATAGTCGTATGTCTAAAAATGGAAAAGTGGCTTTAGTTACAGGTGGCGGTCAGGGGATCGGCCGCGCGATTGCACTGCGTCTGGCGAAGGATGGCTTTGCTGTGGCTGTGGTGGATTTCAACGGGGAGACTGCACAAAAAGTCGCTGAAGAAATTAATCATGCCGGTGGTAAAGCGATTGCACAGCTGGCGGATGTGTCTGACCGGGAACAGGTTTTTGCTGCCGTAGAAGCAGCCACCAAACAACTCGGTGGGTTTGACGTCATTGTGAATAATGCCGGTATTGCGCCGACAACACTGATTGAAGACATCACGCCTGAAATTGTTGATAAAGTTTATAATATCAATGTGAAAGGTGTCATCTGGGGTATTCAGGCCGCGGTTAAAGCATTCAAATCACTCGGACATGGCGGCAAAATTATTAATGCGTCATCACAAGCCGGGCATGTGGGTAACCCTGAACTTGCCGTCTACAGTTCGAGTAAATTTGCGGTTCGCGGGCTGACACAAACGGCAGCACGCGATCTGGCCTCGCTGGGTATTACTGTCAATGCCTTCTGCCCGGGGATTGTGAAAACACCGATGTGGGAAGAAATAGATCGTCAGGTGTCTGCAGCAGCTGGAAAACCGGTGGGCTATGGTACCCAGGAATTCGCTAAGAATATTACACTGAAACGCCTTTCTGAGCCGGAAGATGTTGCGGCTTGCGTTGCTTACCTCGCCGGGCCAGATTCCGATTATATGACCGGTCAGGCGCTGCTGATTGATGGCGGTATGGTGTTTAACTGATCTGCTTTTCTGTCTGTCAGGCCTCTCCTGATGAGAGGCCTTTTTGTTTCTGTTTGCTGGCCGTTCAATGCCTGGCCAGCGGAATATAATATTCGCAGGTTACGCCTTTGAGAGCAGACTCACGCGAGTATTTTTCCAGGTCCGGCTGCATAATAAATTCCAGACCCAGAGTTGGCAGAAAAACGGAATACAGATACAGAATAAAATCATTCAGCCGGTTAAGATCGTACGGATAGTTGATCTTCAGATAACGACTGGCCGGAACCAGGATGTTATGGCTGTCACGGGGTTGCACCTGATGCGCCACGGTATAATCCATCTGCAACGCATTCGCCACTTCATCATTTGTATCAGGCCGGCAGTCCGACAACCCCCAGACCGGCGCCAGCAGTGATTCCGGTGTTTCCAGATAACGCAACAACTGCGCGCGGTGAACGTGATTCTTACTGTTGAATAAGGCCTCAATGGGGTAAGAATGTGAGACTGTTTCCCCTTCAAACGCCATCTCCGGCAGTTCAACGATTTCATATTCCGGTTGCGGAAACTCATCGACAGTCAGCGGCGCGGTGATCCCGTTCATGGTCCATGATGCGTTGCGGCGATACGTACCGGGAGTTTCGGCGAAGTTCTTTTTGAATGAACGCGTGAAGGTTTGCTGCGAATCGTAAGAGTAATACAACGAAATATCGAGGATGGGCATATTAGTCAGACGCAACGCGATAGCGGCCATCGTCAGACGACGGTCACGGATGTATTTACCCAGTGCGTAACCCGTTTTACTTTTAAACAAACGCTGAAGATACCACGGTGAATAGCCGGTTTTTTTCGAGGCTTTTTCCATGGTCAGACGATCACTTAAGTTGACTTCGATCCAGTAGAGTAGCTCTTTGATCAAATCATCATGAAAATCAGGTTTTTGTTCGCTCTGCAAAATGAACTCCCTGTGCTGCTATAAAGTCGCATCATTATCAATGCGCGACAGATTTTGAAATCACCTTTATTACGACGAGAACATCCGCGCTGTGGCTAACGTGTTTTAAACATCAGACGTTTCCTTACGGTCGGGTTCCCGGGCATACAGCTCATTTTCGATGGCACGGTTCAAATTGTATTCGGCACAGTCTGCGGTTAGCCCGAGGGTTTCGAGACGTGACATGGCATCCATGCTGCTGCTCAGGCCAATCAGTCGCCAGGAGATGTGCTCAGGAGATTCTCCTTCAACAAACTGCCCTTTTTGCCTGCCCAGGGTGATAGCGTTGGAAACCAGTTCATGCCAGTCAGCAACTGACACGGCAAATGCCGCTTTCATCCGCGGCTCCTGTTCAGTCAGGAGCATCGCTTCGTGCCAGAGCGGGATCGCGTTGAGCAACGCGTCGCCATGCGGGCCAACCAATAGAAGATTGAGCTGCTCACGGGCAGTGAGCGTGATTGATTTTTCCAGTAACTGGTCTTTAAGGACTTTCATCACCTGCGTATAAGCCTGCGCACGTAGTTCAGCCGCACTGGAAAAATGATGATGTACCTGACCTGTTGCAACGCCGGCTTCCTGTGCGACCCGACGGACGGTTGTCGCAGCCAGACCTTCACGACGGGCAATTCGGGCGGCGGCTTCCAGAAGGGTGGTTCTGCGTGCTTCTTTACAAAGATATGCCACTAAAAATCCGGAGCAGGATAAACAGAGGAGGATAATGCCAAGACTTGAACGGATGTTCAAGATTTTTTGAGAACGTTCATTCACCTGTGAATTCATATAGGTAAATGCCTTGCAATCTCATGTAAATGTGTACCCGCCGAATCGGGAAAAACTTAGGACGGGGAGTATTATCGGCTGGCACAGGTAAAACTGGAGGCCACTTTCGGATCACCCTTCCCGTTGTATCGCGGAAACAACGGATAATCACATAAAGGCATTTCGCGTCCTGCAGTCGCTTTGTTTGTATCAGTCATCACTTGCTGGCCCGGATCGATCCCATGTACGACCCATTTATCCAGTGTCCCCAGAGAATCCCAGCTTACCCGATAAGTGCCGCTGCTGTGGGTGAAACCGGGGGCCAGGTAAAAGCGGGCAAACCGGTGAAGTTCTTGCTCACCAAATTCAGCTTTCAGTTTTTCGTAATATGCCACGGTGTTTCCCGGCGGAACGGCCATATCCGCCGTGCCATGCATCAGTAACAGTTTTCCTCCGTGCTGCACAAAAGCGTGAATGTCGGCACTATCATTATCGATTTGTACTGCCAGTTCTTTCAGCCGTGTCTCGTGAGCTGCGGGATCAAAGCGGAGAGAATCGTAACTGGCATCACGCATCACTTCGTAGCGTACGGCCTGATCACCCATCATATAAGGAAAGGAAATAATGATATTGCTGGCTTCTGGTTTTGGCCTGTTGGCACCGGAGCCAAAAACACTGACCAATGCGGATGCATCTGCACCGCGCAAAATGGGCCATGGAGCGAAATGATCACCCGTCAGCAGACTGACACCTAAAGGAACCGGTTTATCAAGCATCCGGACCAGCGCGATTTGCGGGTCTGAAAGACAGCTCGCACCCACATCTTTTCCTTCCGGGCAGCGCAGATGTGCCAGTTTAAAGGTGGTACTGCAGGCATCCGGATCCGCGACCACACCATCAGCCAGACCATCGAGTTTGTCGCAAGCGCCGGTAACGGCATTGGCAATCAGCGCGGCTTTTGCTGGCGAAATCCATGCGCCCGGCGTGTTGTAGATTGCCTTTCCGATGCTGATCCCGGCCAGATGCAGTTCAACGACGTTATAAACGGGATGAATGGCAATCGCACCGTCGTAGTCGAGCGGGAAGCGTTGGATCGCGGCAAGCGCTTCGTGGCCACCTTGTGAATTACCCTGGAAGTACATGCGATCCGGCTTACGACCATAAGCTTGTCGGATTAAGGCCACGGCCACGTCGTGTGTTTTCTTGATTTGCGCACCGGCAAAGTTATCCCAGGCTTCCTGATTAAGGGTAAAGGAAGCATCGGACACCCCGCCCTGATGGCCGGAATCACTGGCAAACGTGGCATAACCTTGTTTTATTGCTCCGGGTGTGGCTGCCGGGGCAAGGCGTGCTGTGTCAGCGTCTTTAATCGCGCCGTCAAAACCACTCCCCCCCAATTGCAGGGCTTTACCGTTCCAGTCAAGCGGCAGATAAAGCTCAAAATTAATATCGGGAGCATCAGTATCGACAGGCTCTATCTGCCCTTCAACTTTGCAATGCTGATTACCCGGATGGCCTGCCATCGCCACGGTGGTAACCCGCGCTCCTCTTGTCGGAAGTCCGATTGCAGCTGCACTGATATGCACATTTTTTAAGGCGACGCACTGTGCCTGAATGAGGCTTTTGTCAGGAGCAGATAAAACAGTGGCGGTGAACAGTACAAGCGGGCAGAGACAAAGAGAAGCTTTCATCAAAGAACGTTCATTCCGGCGGCTAAGTAAGGACAGTTTGTCATTAAATGACCCGTGAAAAAAGTCTTTTGAGTTCAGGGCATTTTGAAAAAGTTCATAAGGGATATTAATTATATATGTGATGAATATTAAATCCTTATAAAATTATTAATATCATTAAATTTATAAACATATTAATAATGAATGCCTCGGAGAGGATCGAAAATTAAATATTACCTCACGTAAAATCACTGGTATTTATTTGCCTGTTGCGGTGGTTAAGCGTATATTCGCGCTTGCCTGAATTTCAAATGACGGCTTATACACATAATTATCTATTTTAAAAAGGAATTTATATGAAAAATTTATTTAAACTGACACTTCTTGCTGCGGTGGTTGCAACGCTTTCCGGCTGTACGGGTAGTGTTTTTAACAAAGAAAAAAACTGTGATTATACTTATTTACTGCACCCTGCCATTTCAATTTCTAAAATGATCGGTGGTTGTGGCCCTGCAGAGAAATAAGTTTTCAGCTTTGCCATGCCGGACCTTCGTGTCCGGCATCTGTCATGGGTATTCGTGGTCTTTAACGGCACTCCCCTTTTGTTACTGTCATTTTAAAATACAATGGCATTCATTTTAGTTACAACATACATTTGCTTGAAATAACCTAAACAACGATAAATTAAACCTCAGTGTTTATCGCATTCAGGCAGAAAAAAGCGTCTTCACACGCAATCAGAAGATAAAAAAAACGGCCGCCGGAGCGACCGTTAATCGTTTGCAGAAATTCCTACTTACCGCTTACGCCATAGCGTCAGTTCCGCCACAGTATGCTGGAATTTCCTAGCCGTTTCACGGATCACAAACGGAACATCTGTTGGTGTCCGAACCTCTTCAAACTCGCTCGCCAGTAAACGTTTCAGTGCCTGATGGGTCGTAACGGCTTCACCATTTTCGCGGAACCCACCCAGCCAGTGCTCTTTCGGGGTGAACTCTTCAAGCCAGGTATAAGGTGAAGAAAGCATGAGCAGACCACCAGAACGGATCATGGGTGTAATACCGGTCAGAAAACGTGCTGGCTCACGCAAACGATCAAGCAAATTAGCAGCCAAAACGAGATCGTATAACTCCGTCTGTGGCTTCAGGTTACAGGCATCACCCTGTACAAAAGTCACCCGCTGCGTAAGCTCTGCTGACAGATTCACATCGGCGAGCGAAGCCTGACAATATTCCACCAGTTCGCCCTCCTCCGGCATGACATACCGACGGGTTTCACCACGTGCCAGTGACAGAGCGACATCAATAAAACGTGCTGAATAATCCATCCCGACCACAGAGTCGAAATAACGCGCCAGTTCGAAACTCGCACGACCCGTAGCACACCCTATATCTAACGCCCTGCAATGGTTAACAGTATTTTTAACCGCAATATCAGCCAGTTGCTCAGCATAATTCATTACATCAAAATGACGCGGACCATATTGAAAATCAAGGTACTGTGCCACCAGTCCGTCAGTTTCGTACGGATTTACTTTCACCACTTCCTGATGGCTGGAAATGACATAGCGGAAACCAGCATGCTGGAAAAAGTGACGACGGAAAGCATAACGTGAAGATTTCAGCGCCTCATTGCCGGTTGAAATCCAGCTTCCGCCTTTGATCATGGAATGTTTACCATCGAATGTTGGCGTCGAAAAATCATCATATAAAGGGTGTACACGGAAACCATCAAAACCACTGATCGGCGTGGACGACCATTGCCAGACATTGCCTACCACATCATAAAAATCACCCTGAGCAAAATGATCCACCGGACAGGATGATGCCCACCCTGCGAGATTAATATTTCCTGGCGCTGTTTTCCACCCGGGCTGATCGCCTTCCACCTGATTGCGCAGAATCATCCATTCAGCTTCGCTCGGTAACTGAACTGATTCGCCGGTTTGGACAGCTTTCCAGCGACAAAATGCCGCGGCTTCGAGTTGATTCACTTCCGCCGGCCAGTCCCACGGCATCGGCACTTCTTCCGTCATCAGACGTAATTTCAGTTGCTCCGGTTCAAGAGGCGAACCCACCCAAAAAGTGGGCATTTCCGCCCGTGTGAAATTTCGCCAGCCTGCCCCTTCTTCGTCCCACCACTGTGCATCGCCATAGCCACCGGCCTGTACAAAGGTATAAAATTCCGCGTTACTGACCAGCATCCGACTGGCCCTAAATGCCTGAATCTTCTGTTCAGATGTGCCGTATTCGTTATCCCATCCGTAGGTATCATCACGCTTACCCAAAGTGACAATGTCACCTTTAACGGCCAGCATTGTATTCACGGGTACAGTGTTGCGGTCATGGCGGGCGATTTCGCACACGGGCCAGTGAGGTTGAGGCTTAACCCATTGCACCGGTAACTGACGGATCAGTACGCTGGACGTTTCAAGATGAATACGTTCATGTTCGATACCCATCAGGATCACCCAGGCAGGACTGTCCCAGCCGATGGGTAAACTCAGCGCCATAGTGTCAATTATACCGAGCACTTCTTCCCGTACTTTGTCGCGATATTGGCGCAAATTGGCGACCGATGGCCAGTTGTAGTTTTGATCATCAAGATCATCCCAACTCATTTCATCTACGCCAATCGCGAGCATAGCTTCGATATGGGAGTCAATACGTTGAGGGATCAGCCCGGCAGCCATCAATTTATTGATATAGAAAGTCGCGGTATGACCAAAATAAAAGATCAGCGGATGACGAAGCGAAATAGCCTTACTGAAATATGCTCGCTCATCAGCGAGGCAATCAAACAGGCTCTCGTACAACTCCCAGGTGCGAAGAAAATATTCACGTATTTCCTGCCGTTTTTCTTCCGCTGTACCGGTGCTCAATAAAATAGTCTGCGTCGGTTCTGGCAGCCCGATAGCCTTGTTTTGTTTGGAAAGCATTCTTAGTCCTCTGTCTTCTTGGGTTGCCAAGTCAATACCAATTGTAGCAGGTCACATCTCTGGCTTATCCCGGCCTGGTTCTTACCGGTTTATATTCTTCATCGTCAGCTATCAACATAACCTTTAAATCGGGCCGACGCTTGCTATCTCTCCATAAACAGCAGCGAACTTTCACAAACATGCAGTGATTCGCCCTCAAAATTATGCCGTAAATTATAGTAATCGGGTGCGTCAATGATGCCCTGAATATTGTCAGAAAATGCTTCCAGCGCCTGCTTCATCTGTGGCAGATAATCGTGCGTGTCATAAACACGGTCGATACCCTCCAGTGAATGATTCATGATTTTACGCGCAACATCGTTCGGGACATTCAGGGACGATAATTTGGAACGCGCCGTCCGGCGCAAATCACGGGTGGTAAAAGCTTCTATTCCCAGGCCACGTTCCGCGCGCAACAGACGGCGTATCACCTGTGTCACTGCGCCGCGTGATAAGGGCTTTTGCGCATCAAGCGGCGATGGCACCAGCCAGGGACTGCCTTCCGGACTGGACGACAAAAGAGCATTGATGCAGGTGATCATTAATGTCGTCAGCGGCAGACTATGGTCACGAGCCGATTTATTGCGCGTACCCTGCCGCCAGATACCAATTTGCAAATGGAACTCGTCTTTCCTGGCACGCACCACTTCATCTGGCCGCCGTGCTGTCAGCAGGCAAAACCTCAATGCCCAGCGACATTGTTCAGAAATGTCACATAAATCCAGACTATGCCAGAAAATCCAGATTTCGGCATCGGTTAACGTCCGCTCACGTGGCGGGGTATTGCGGCCGCCAACATCACGGCGTTTCATGGAACTTAGCGGTGAATGAACCAGATATCCCTGCGTTTCAGCCCAGCCAAAAAATTGCTTACAGAGGGCGAATACACGCTTTGCTTCCGAAATTTTCCCGTCCGCCAACAAGACATTAAACAAACGATTCAGTCGTAAACGGGTGATTTTATTCAAAGGTACCTCACCGATCACCGGCAGTACGTGTTTCATGAGGGATGAAACCGCAATTTCTGGCCGACGTCGCGTCAGGATCAGCGAAAGCCGGATCCAAACATTAATCACCTGTCTGACCGTCGCATTGCCCTCTTCATCAAAATCATCCAGTTTTGCAAGCGGTGTCATTTTTACATTTTGCAGATAAGCCAAAACATGCTGGCCGACATTTTCAGCAGCAAAATCTCTTTCAACTGAAGCCACGGATTTGATCTTACTCATCTGCACTAAATCACCTTAAAAATCACAGGCCGGAGTTATATCAAGTCTGAGGATCGCAGGCAAAAGGTTTGTGACTCCAGACCTATTAAGTCTGGAGTCATTAAGATGATGAATAAAGAAAAATAATGAGTCTGTGAAGGGATTTATGGTGAACATATAAAGATCTGCGTTGTTCATAAAACCTACAAAAAGGGCGCATAAAGTCCGCACTCCCCGTGTGATCAAATACAGGCGGCTAATCACCGCCTTTATCTTAATCACTTATGTCATTACAACGGTAGGGCTACACCGTTGCCAGTCTGAATGTGGCGACTGAGCGGGTCAGATGAAGAACCTGTTCTTCCAGCGAGGCCGCTGCTGCCGCTGATTCCTGAACCAGGGCCGCATTTTGTTGTGTCACGCCATCGATTTCTGTCACCGCCTGTTCAATCTGGCTGATGCCACGGCTTTGTTCATCTGAAGCTGTCGAAATATGTTCCATCAATACATTAATCTGAGTGACAGAGGAAATGATCGCAGAGATGGAGTCACCGGTACGTGAGACCTGATCCGAGCCTTCACGGATATTTACCACTGATTCAGAAATCAGGCTTTCGATTTCTTTTGCTGCCACGGCACTGCGCTGTGCCAGGCTGCGCACTTCGCTGGCCACCACGGCAAATCCGCGGCCCTGCTCACCCGCACGCGCTGCTTCAACTGCGGCATTAAGCGCCAGAATATTCGTCTGGAAAGCAATACTGTTGATCACCCCGGTGATATCTTCGATTTTTTTCGAGCTGCTGTTAATACGCCCCATCGTACCAATTACGTCCTGGGCAACTTTCTCGCCCGCACGTGCATTTTGAACCGCTTCACGTGTCAGACTGCTTGCACGGGAGACATTTTCGGTATTTTGTTTTACCGTCGCGCCAAGTTCTTCCATGCTTGCGGCTGTTTGTGTCAGTGCGGCGGCCTGTTGTTCCGTACGGGAAGCCAGATCAATATTACCTGCAGAGATTTCCTGGGATGCATGCGCCACGGTATGGCTGGTGTCACGGACCTGTCCGATAATCCGGGTCAGTGACTGACGCATATACTCTATCGACTGCATCAGTTCTTCAATTTCACTGCGGGATTGTGCTTTGACAGGTACCGGCGTATCGAGATGACCTTCGGCAATCTGACGGCAGTGATCGCGGGAACTTAGCAGTGGCACCAAAACAAAACGCTTCAGTAACACCAGTACACTGATAATGATGATCAGAAATAGTAAACCAAAACCGATCGTCAGCCCGATACCAAATTTGAAATGACTTTGTGCATCGCTGTTAAGATTTTTGGCGTACTGTTCATGCAGGGCCAATACTTTATCCAGTACGATTTCATACTGACGATCGAGTTTCACTACAGCCGGGATGTGGGCTTTAAACGCTACCTGATCACCGGCCTTAGCCGCATCAATTAATGGCTGGATACCATTCTGGCGATAATTTTGGTAAGTGCTGCGGTATTCCTCGGCAAGCCTGCTTTCACCAGACAATTTTGGTGCGTCAAGATATGCCTGAAAGGCCGCATCGGCTTTACCGATAACTTCAGTGACCCCGTCCAGAGCAGAGTTTGACTGCTGGCCGTCGCCATTTTCAATTTCTTTCATATATTCCATTACGCGAACGCGTGAGGTCCGGCTGTGGTTAATGGGGTCAATAATAGAAAGCACTACACGGATCTCCTTGTTCACATCATCCAGTGAATGGTTACTCTGGGTGAGCAGCCAAACATTCGACAATATACTGGTGAAAAAGAGGGCGAAAAGAACCATAAGAACGAGCAAGGACGACTTTTTAAGCGACATCGGGAGATTCTCAAAACGAAGCAGGAGTCTGTTTATCGGCATTTCTGCCCAAATGTTTAATATTTCCCGCGCCCTATCTGCAATTATTGGCAAGATGATCGATCATAGTAGAAATTTCCGGACGTGCTTAAAAGGCTTTTCCTGCCGCCAAAACATCTCAAAATAATCAGCGGCTTTCTTAAAAATCATTTATTTCAGTTATTTTAAATAATATATAGCACTGATTAGAGGTGACGCACTCAATCCCTGTCACCATTAGCACAAGAAATTTTCAAATGGAAAATGAAGTGTTTTCCACAAGAATTTTTATAAAAAGCACCTCAAACATTATTTGAGTGAATATTATTAGAGTTTTTATAACTTTATTCCTATAGATTAAATATGATGCTCATTTAAGCTTTGGCATTTCAGATAAATATTTTAAAAAATTAGATTATTTATTTTTTTGTCACTTTTCGCAGCAACCAAAAAATTATATAAAATTTGACTTAGTGAAACCCTCACCCTGCAAGGGCTGCACGGTAATGCGGGGAAAATTTGTATATATAAAAAGGCATTAGCATCAATGTCACGCCTTGATAGCAGAAACATTCAGTTACACCATTTGCATGTCAATGCTGTGCATTATTTATCTAAAATATCGCCACAGGTATTTATCTGCGATTTAACTTTTTCATAAAAATTCAAAACACACTGCGAAATGTTTCTCATGGATATTTTGATCGCTTGTGGCCCTGATTTATTCCGATCTATTTTCGGAAAAGGATGCAGTTTTGGCAGGGTTGCCAACATTATATTTTAAGAATCATTGGCAGCGTTTATCACTCTATAAGTAAGGGATAATCATGTCTAATAGTTTCCAAAATGAAATTCCGAAAGCACGCGTTAACATAAAGCTGGATTTACACACGGGTGGCGCGCAGAAGAAAGTCGAATTACCGTTAAAATTAATGGTAATGGGGGATTACAGTAACGGAAAAGAGAACCGTCCGTTATCTGAGCGCGAAAAAGTTAACATTAATAAGAATAACTTTAACAGCGTATTGGCTGAATTCAGCCCCTCACTGAACCTGACCGTAGAAAATACGCTGGCAGATGACCACGGCGAAGAAAATATCTCTCTCAATTTCAACGAAATGAAAGATTTCGAACCGGAACAAGTGGCCCGTCAGATCCCCCAACTGCGCGCGATGCTGGCAATGCGTAATTTATTACGTGACCTCAAATCCAATCTGCTTGACAACGCTACCTTCCGAAAAGAGCTCGAAACCATTCTCAAAGATCCTGCGCTGAGCAACGAGCTGCGCAGTGAGCTGAATGCCCTGGCACCAAAGGCGTAATTGCCTCCACTTAATGGATTAATGCGAGATAATGCTTATGTCAGTCAATACTGAAAATTCTTCTTCCAGCCAGACAACCGTTCTGGATCGCCCTGAAGCGGGCACTGTATACGCTTCCCTGTTTGACAAAATTAACCTGACGCCTGTGTCGTCACTGGGTGACCTGAACGATTTTCAGGACACGTCTGCACTGGCCGATGTTACCGCCGATCAGCGTGTCACAGCCGCTGTACAGGTATTTTTGGAACGCCTCAAGCTGTCCGGCCAGAATGTTGAACGCCTGGACAAAACCCTGCTCGACCATCACATCGCCGAACTCGACAGCCAGATCAGTCGTCAGTTAGACGTGGTCATGCATCATCCGGAATTCCAGCAGATTGAATCCGGCTGGCGTGGGCTGAAATTCCTGGTGGACCGTACCGATTTCCGCCAAAACGTCAAAATTGAACTGCTGGACGTTTCCAAAGACGACCTGCGTCAGGATTTCGAAGATTGCCCTGAAATCATTCAGAGCGGCCTGTATCGCCATGCCTACATTCAGGAATATGACACTCCGGGCGGCGAGCCTATCGGTTCTGTGATTTCCAATTACGAGTTTGACGCGTCAGCTCAAGATGTCGCATTGCTGCGTAATATTTCTAAAGTCTCTGCGGCGGCGCATATGCCGTTCGTGGGCGCAGTCGGCCCTAAATTCTTCCTGAAAGATTCCATGGAAGAAGTCGCCGCAATTAAAGATATCGGCAACTATTTTGACCGGGCGGAATACATCAAGTGGAAATCCTTCCGTGATTCCGATGATTCCCGCTATATCGGTCTGACCATGCCGCGCGTGCTGGGTCGCCTGCCTTATGGTCCGGATACCGTACCGGTACGCAGTTTCAACTATGTTGAAGAAGTGAAAGGCCCGGACCATGAGAAATATCTCTGGACCAACGCGGCATTCGCGTTTGCCGCCAATATGGTGAAAAGCTTCATTAAAAACGGCTGGTGTGTACAAATCCGTGGTCCACAGGCAGGCGGTGCAGTGACTGATCTGCCGATCCACCTGTACGATCTGGGCACCGGCAATCAGGTGAAGATTCCGTCTGAAGTAATGATCCCGGAAACCCGCGAGTTTGAATTTGCTAATCTGGGCTTTATCCCGCTGTCCTACTATAAAAACCGCGATTATTCCTGCTTCTTCTCTGCCAATTCGGCACAAAAACCGGCGCTCTATGACACTGCGGATGCCACGGCAAACAGCCGCATCAATGCCCGTCTGCCGTATATCTTCCTGCTGTCCCGCATTGCGCACTATCTGAAACTGATTCAACGCGAAAATATCGGTACCACCAAAGACCGCCGTCTGCTGGAACTGGAGCTGAATACCTGGGTTCGCACGCTGGTGACTGAAATGACCGATCCGGGCGACGATCTGCAGGCTTCTCACCCGCTGCGTGATGCCAAAGTGACCGTAGAAGATATCGAGGACAACCCGGGCTTCTTCCGCGTAAAACTCTACGCCGTACCGCACTTCCAGGTGGAAGGTATGGACGTGAACCTGTCGTTGGTTTCTCAGATGCCAAAGGCTAAGGCATAAACGGAGAAACGATGAAAATTTATCGTCCGTTATGGAGTGACGGGGCCTTTCTGGCCCCGCAACAGTTCCAGCAACAAGCCCGCTGGGAAGCTTTTGTCGCCGATACTGTTGCGCATATGACGCTGGCCCATCCCTGGGGTGTTATTGAAGCGACTTTCGACACTGGCTCGTTGGCGCTGTCTCGCCTGAATGCCCTTCGTCTGGCGGTTCGCTTTCCCGACGGCACGCTGGTGGATACTGAACTGGCTGATAATCTCCCCCCTGCGTGTGATTTGTCAGCAATTGCTGACCGTGATCAGGTAGAGGTGGTGCTGGCGTTACCGCTGCTTTCTGCCAACGGCGGCAATCTTGATGATGGTCAGGACAGTGAGCGGCCGCGTCGCTGGCAGCAGGAATGGGTGACGGTGCAAGAATTATCAGGGCATGAACGGACAGAACTGGCGATCCAGCGTCATGCGATCACGCTGCGTTTTGCGTATCAGGAAAACAGTGCATATCTGACCTGCCCTGTCGTACGTCTTGTACGTAATGCGCAGGGTCAGTGGATGCAGGATGCGAATTTCATCCCGCCGATGCTTTCGTTATCTTCCAGTCCGACAGTGTTGACCGAACTGGGTGATTTGATCCATCGCCTGCAGATCCGCCGTCGCCGTCTGATGGAAATGCGCCGTGAAAGCAATGAACGGATGGCTGACTTTGCAGTGGCTGATGTGTCCTTATTCTGGTTGCTGAATGCGTTTAACAGCGCGGAACCGGTTCTGATGGAGCTTTATCAGTCTCCGGACCGCCATCCCGAACTGTTCTATCGTGAACTGGTGCGACTGGCGGGCAGTCTGCTAACGTTTTCTCTCGAGCATAAAGCTGAAGATATTCCTATGTATCAGCATGATGTGCCGGAGAAAGTTTTCCCTCCGCTATTCAGCCTGCTGGATGCCTTGCTCGAAGCCAGCTTGCCATCCCGTATGGTCGCGATTGAGCTGACACATGAAGCTCAGTTCTGGACAGGTTCCTTGCACGATGCCCGTCTGCGAGACGGTGCAGATTTCTACCTTTCCGTACGCTCCTCCATTCCTAACCACCTGTTGCAAACCCAGTTCCCCCTGCTTTGTAAAGCAGGCAGCTTTGAGGATGTTTCTGACGTAGTCAATGTGGCGCTGAACGGAGTGGTAATGAAGGCGCTGTCTCACGTCCCGGCGGCTATCCCGCTGCGTCTAGAGAACCAGTATTTTGCCCTGGATCTGAACAGCCCGGCTGCACGGACCATGCTGGACTCGGGCAACTGTGCCTTTTATACCCCCGGCTCGCTGGGCGAAATTAAACTCGAACTGTTTGCGGTGCTGCGCTCATGAGCAAAAAAAATACGTCTTTCATTGATGAAGTATTTTATCCCTGCTGGCTAATGGTCAGCCAGTTGCGTAACGGGCAGGAAATTAATGACGGAGAGGCCCTCTATCGTCGTGCCTGTGAATGGATTGACACTGCGCACGAGACGCTGTCAGCTGCCGGTTTTAGCGAAACCAGCTGTGACCATATGCTGTATACCCAGTGTGCTTTACTTGATGAAAGTATTCTCAATCGTCAGAAAAAGGACAGCGGCCACACGAAGTGGATTAAAGACCCGTTGCAGGCACGTTATTTCAATACGTTCAATGCGGGGGAAGAGTTTTGGGAACGCATCCGTAAGGTACTCCAGGAACCAGCACCGGATATCGCGGTGCTAACCTGTTTTTACCGGGCGCTGATGCTCGGCTTCGCTGGCCGTTATCGGGACCAAGGAGATGAGCGCAGGGAAGACGTTGTGCGCAAACTGAATCAGTTAGTACCGCCTTTTGCCTCGGCACAAGAAACGCCGATCGTTTCGCGTTCACTACGCCTTCGTTCAGGGCGCAAAACCTACTGGTTCTCATGGGTCGCGGGCATCGTGATACTAATTGCACTCTGGTTTGTATTAAACACGCAGCTGACGCACATGGTTTCTAAACTGACAGGGAACCACTGACGGATGCGCGGATTAACACAGTTAATATTGCTGCCTTTAGCTGCCTGTTTGTCCCTGTGGCTCATTCTGGGTTTTTGGCCGCTTGGCATCGTCAGCCGTATTGCACTAAGCATGCTTGTGTCGATCATCAGCCTCACCATGGGTTATTTTCAGTGGCGTGGGTACAACCGCGATGAAATTGCTCAAGTAAAAATCGCAGATGCCATTCTCCCGCCTGAAGGTTTTCAAGGCGCTGTGGTGCTGGTTTGTGGCGACAGTATGCCGCTGTTCTCCGTATCCATCCCCTTCCGTGAAACGCGTCAGGGGTGGTATCTGCCGGTCGCATTGCCGGAAGATCTGCCGTTACTGGCGAAACATCTGGCAGCGGAGCGTCCGGCGCTTATTGCTCAGGTTTCTGTGTTGCTTGCCATTTTGCCTGAACAACATCAGGAAAAGGATGATTTAACACAGAGGCTACATGTCTGGCACCGGGCTATTGTGCAATGTAAAAGCTGGCTGGCTGGAGTTCCTCCCGTTTGGATCAGCACATGGCTCTCGCCTCCCTCGGCATCCGCCACTGAAACTGAACGCTGGTTCACCATCACGCCTGACTTTAAAGATGTTCAGGTCCAGGAAGCCGGCGCCGGTGTTATATCACTTGTGGAATGGAGCCAGCGATCAGATGCACGAAACAGTCAGGAAAAGTTAAGCGCTGTCTTCTGGATGGAGAGCCTGTTGCCGTGGCTTGAAACTCACGTAGGCAACATCCTCACTCAGCGACAAGGCGATGTCCCTGCCCTGATCCCCTGCGTCTGGGGAGCTTGTTTTACCCTCGTCACCGGTAGCCCGGACAATCTGTGGCAGGGTCATATAGGTGGCATTACCACACTCACACCTCACGTTCACGAGGTGAAGGAATGTCTGCCATTGCCGGAAGTGTTGTTGCCTTATCTGCCACGCCGTCATGGCGTCTCTCGTCTTATGCAGGTCTGGCAGTTAGCAGGTTTGCTGTGTGGTGTTTTCCTCCTGTTTGCGCTTCTCGCATCGTTTGTTAATAACCAGCGTCTGGTACAAAGCGTGGGCGATCACCTTGCCCTGTATAACCGCCTCAGTGGCACTCCTCCATCACCTAAAACAGTTGCACAGCAGCAACTCCGCGCTGACGCCAGTTTGCTGGATGAATGGATACGCAGCGGAGCGCCGATGCGCATGTCAGTGGGTTTATATCAGGGTATGCGGCTGATTGCGCCGCTTGAAGCCGCGATTAATAGCTGGTCACCACCTCCGCCACCACCGCAAGTACTTACGCAAATTGTGCAGGGACCGAAAACTATCCTGTTAGATTCCCTGTCGCTATTTGACGTGAGTAAATCTGAGCTCAAAACGGGTTCCACCAAAGTGTTGATCAACGCGCTGGTTGGAATCAAAGCTAAGCCGGGTTGGCTGATCGTGGTAGCGGGTCATACCGATATTACGGGGGATGAAAAATCCAACCAACTCCTCTCGTACCGGCGTGCAGAGTCAGTACGCAACTGGATGCGAGAGACCGGCGACATTCTGGAAAGTTGTTTTGCCGTACAGGGCTACGGTGCAATCCGCCCGATTGCAACAAACGACACCCCGGAAGGCCGTGCGGCTAATCGCCGTGTCGAAATCAGTCTGGTGCCACAGGCAGATGCCTGTCAGGCAACAGCAACCCCACATTCATCAAATGATTGATGAATGCTTAACCTTGAAAGGAGAACTACCCATGGCAATTCCTGTTTATCTGTGGCTGAAAGATGATGGCGGTGCGGACATTAAAGGTTCCGTAGACGTAAGAGATCGCGAAGGCAGCATCGAAGTCGTTGCACAGGATCACAACCTGTATATCCCGACCGATAACAACACCGGCAAACTGACAGGTACCCGTATTCACACCCCGTTCCTGTTTACCAAAGAAATCGATTCCTCCAGCCCCTACCTGTACAAAGCCGTGACCACCGGTCAGACCCTGAAATCTGCTGAGTTCAAATGGTATCGCATCAACGACGCAGGGCAGGAAGTTGAGTATTTCAACACCAAACTGGAAAACGTCAAGCTGGTGAAAGTCGCGCCAAAAATGCACGACATAAAAGATCCGGCTAAAGAGAAACACAACCACCTCGAAGCTATTGAGCTGCGTTACGAAAAAATCACCTGGACCTACAAAGACGGCAACATCATTCATTCCGATTCGTGGAACGAACGTACTACCGCGTAAGACCCTACAGCAGACGGCTCACCGTCTGCTGTTTTTGTTTGCTGAACCGCTGCCTGAGGATGAAGCAAACAAAAACAGAAACGGACATCGACCTTATGGGCCTGGGTTTCCTGCAACGGAAATGGCTAAGGGCGGTAGCGTACCCAAAAAAGGAACTCAGCATGGAACATCAGTCAGCCGTATTACTTCGCCGCTTAAACCCATATTGTGCCAAAGCGCTGGAGGGTGCCGCAACGCTCTGCCAGACCCGAGCCCACAGCGAAATCACTGTCGAGCACTGGCTGCTCAAATTGCTGGAACTGGGCGAAGGTGACATTACCGTACTGGCCCGCCGCTACGAGTGGGATATGGACGCCTTGTGGCAAAGCCTGCTGGCACATCTCGATGCGCTGCCACGCTCTGTACATTCCCGCCCGCAACTTTCTCCGGATCTGCAAATGCTGATGAAAGCGGGCTGGCTGGCTGCATCACTACAAGATGACAATGAGAACATCCGCAGTGTACATCTGCTGGAGGCACTGATGGCGCAGCCGCGCCTGCTGCGTTGTGAAGGATTATGGCCGCTGTTCAGCCTGAGCGAAGAACATATCCGTCGCCTGAAACCGGTGCTGGATACTTTGTCCGAAGAGCGCCCGGAGCTACAGCAGCAGGAAAGCCTGAACCGTACGCCGTCATCGCTCTCCGATCATGCTGCTATTTCGCAACATGATGCGGGTATGCGTGGTCAGTCATTAAGCGAAGCGCTGCAGGCCGCACTGGATAAATTTACGCTGGATGTCACCGCAAAAGCCAAAGCCGGTCAGATTGACCCGGTATTTGGTCGCGACAATGAAATTCGTCAGATGGTGGATATTCTGTCCCGCCGCCGTAAAAACAATCCGATTCTGGTCGGCGAACCGGGCGTAGGGAAAACCGCACTGGTCGAAGGCCTGGCCCTACGCATTGCGGAAGGCAATGTGCCGGAGAGCCTCAAAACCGTCTGTCTGCGTACGCTGGATTTGGGTCTGTTGCAGGCGGGAGCCGGTGTGAAAGGCGAGTTTGAGCAGCGCCTGAAAAACGTCATCAATGCCGTGCAACAGTCGCCGTCGCCGGTACTGTTGTTTATCGATGAAGCGCACACCATTATCGGAGCAGGTAATCAGGCCGGTGGTGCGGATGCCGCTAATCTGCTTAAACCTGCCCTCGCCCGCGGCGAACTGCGTACCATTGCCGCTACCACATGGTCTGAATATAAGCAGTATTTTGAGCGTGATGCGGCTCTTGAGCGCCGCTTCCAGATAGTCAAAGTCGATGAACCGGATGACGAGATGGCATGCCTGATGCTGCGCGGTCTGAAATCCCGTTACGCCCAACATCATGGTGTCCATATTACTGACGACGCGGTGAAAGCCGCCGTCAGTCTATCCCGCCGCTACATCACCGGCCGCCAGTTACCCGACAAAGCCGTCGATCTGCTCGACACCGCCTCCGCCCGGGTGCGCATGAGCCTGGATACCCTGCCGGAAGACCTGACCCGCCTGAAGGCACAGATCACCGCGCTGGAAATGGAAGAACAGGCATTGCTGGAAGACATCGTACTGGGCAGTAAAACCCACGGTGAACGTCTGGAACAAATTGAACAACAGACCGACAGCTTAGACGAACAACTTAATATACTTACCGCTCAGTACCACGCGGAAAAGGACCTCACACAGCAACTGCTGGAGACCCGTCAGGACATCAGCCGTCAGGAAGAAATTGCCAGCCTGCAAAAGCAACTCACTGATTTACAGTGCAACATCCCGCTGCTATCGCCGGATGTTGATGTGCGTACCGTTGCGACAGTGATTGCAGACTGGACCGGCGTACCGCTGACCAGCCTGCTGAAAGACGAACAAACCGATTTGCTGCAGCTGGAAAAAAATCTCAATAAGCGCGTCGTAGGCCAGGATCATGCGCTGGCCGGCATGGCACAACGTCTGCGTGCCGCCAAAACCGGCCTGACGTCTGAGGACGGCCCGCTGGGCGTATTCCTGCTGGTCGGCCCGAGCGGCGTAGGTAAAACAGAAACAGCTCTCTCGCTTGCCGACTGCCTGTTCGGCGGCGAAAAATCGCTGATCACCATCAACCTCAGTGAATATCAGGAAGCACATACCGTTTCCCAGCTAAAAGGCTCACCTCCGGGCTACGTCGGTTACGGGCAGGGTGGCATTTTAACGGAAGCCGTACGCAAACGTCCTTACAGCGTCGTCCTGCTCGATGAAGTGGAAAAAGCGCACCGTGACGTCATCAATCTGTTCTATCAGGTGTTCGACCGCGGTTTTATGCGCGACGGTGAAGGACGCGAAATCGACTTCCGTAACACCGTGATCCTGATGACCGCCAACCTCGGCAGCGACCACCTGATGCAACTCCTGGATGAACAGCCGGAAGCGACCGACAGCGATTTGCAGGAATTGCTGCGCCCGATCCTGCGCGATCATTTCCAGCCCGCGCTGCTCGCCCGCTTCCAGACGCTGATTTATAAACCGCTGAACGCTGCGGCCATGCGCACTATCGTCGAGATGAAACTGGCGCAAGTCGCCAGACGTCTGAGCAAATATTACGGCCTGCGCTGCACCATCGAAGAAAGCCTGTACGACACGCTGGTCGGTGCCTGCCTGCTGCCTGATACCGGTGCGCGCAACATCGACAGCCTGCTTAATCAGCAGGTCCTGCCGGTGCTCAGCCAGCAATTACTGCAACGCATAGCCGGGCAACAGCGCACCACCGCGCTGGCACTGGGCTGGGATGAGGAAGACGGGATTACGCTGGAATTTGACGACCAGGAAACGCTTTCACTCCAATACGTATTATGATTTTCACTTTAAAGGAAACGTATATGTCAGGCGGAGAAGGACAGCTCAGGAGAATGACTCCGGGGGAAGTCAGATTAGCGCAAACGCTTTACGGCGAACAGATCAACTACTCAACAGTCTGGATCCATTGCGGCAGCTACCTTCCGTTCGGTTTACAGGCGAAGAATGTCGCCATGACGCCAAACGGAGAGGTTTATTTCCGGGAAGGCTATTATTACGCTGACTTTTCATCAGACAGAATAAGCATAGACAGCAGGCATGTTTTTTTACATGAACTCTGCCACGTCTGGCAGTATCAGCATGGCATGCTGGTTAAACTTCGCGGACTATTCAGTTGGGCTGCAAATTATCATTATGATTTAACTAAAAACCGTCTGTCTGACTATTCCATGGAACAACAAGCCTCTATTGTCTCAGATTATTATGTGTTGCGGGATATGGGATATAGCACCTGGCAAGGACTGTGGGGCAATAACTTTATTAATAAAGACAGTTATTATGCTGATGTCGATCTTATACGCATGTATGAGAGCATTCTGGGTTCATTTCCGTCACCGGAGGCACTATGAAGATAACAATATTAATGCTTGTTTTTCTGCTCACCGGATGCCTGGGTGACAGGATCCCTTGGGATATCGCTGAAGTAGAACAGTCTGACGGACAAGTGTGCGTATATTCCTCGGAGACAGGTGAAAACGCGGTCTTCGAACGGATGAAAATACAAAAAACAGGGGAATCGAATGAGTTTATTGTCAATTTCACTGAAAAAATATATGCCAGAAATAGCTGCTTACCTTTAATGGGCTATGCATTTATCGCTAATAATGAATATAACGTGAGCTTTTCAGTCATTGACACCCAAAACGGAAGTAGAGAAGTGTTTGCGGCTACGTTTATAGCTAAATAGTTCCTGCCAATTTACTCATTCAAAGGACACATATTACCGGAGCATGATTTGCTGACTCAGGGTAATGCAGAAGGATGCAAAATGAATATTATCGATACATTAACCGATACAGTTAATTCGCTCTCCGGAAGCCTGAATCGTTACCGACTCGATGTTCAGAGCTGTGATGTGTATCTCGACGTGGAGTCTTTTACGGGACAGGAAGAAATAAGTTACGGGTATCGTTACAAAATCGATTTCACCTGCGCCAATAAAGATATTGATGCGAAAACGATGTTAAGGCGTAGCACAACGCTGACGATGCAAACCGCAGGGGCTTTGGTTCCAGGTATGACGATGCCGCACGTGCAAAAAGTCGTACATGGCGTGGTGACTCATTTCACCCGTCTGACAGGCTCAGCGGATGAAGCCCATTATCAGATTACCGTTGAACCCTTCTTCGCACTTTTAGGTAATCAGAAGCGCTCACATCGATTCTTTCTCCAAAAATCCATCCCTGAGGTTGTTGAACAGATTCTGCGCGAACACAACTTCAAAGGATGGGAGTTTCAGTTCAATTTAAAGCTGAGCTATCCGAAACGTGAACAAATTAACCAATTTGATGAAAGTGATCGGGCGTTTATCGAGCGTTTATTGGCCGAAGTAGGGATTTTCTATACCTTCACGCTTCAGGAAGACACACAAACCGAGATAGTGGTATTTGGCGATAAACAAAGTTGCTACCAGTTTGGTAAGACATTGCCATTGGGTAATCCGGCCGGGATGAATGATAACGGCGTCGAAGCGGTATGGGGTCTGGCACTGCGCCATCAGGTTGTCGAGGCGTCGGTACTGGCTAAAGATTATAACCATCGGGAAGCCCAGCTTTCACTGGTTTCCGCACGGGCAGATATGAGCCGGGGTGACGGTGATGGCATCACTTATGGGGATGTCTACCAGTACCAGCCCCGCCATTTAGTTCGCGGTGACGCAATGACACCCGCACCGGAAAGCGGCAACTTTTGGGCACGTCTTGAGCATGAGCGTTTTTTAGCAGCACAAACCCAACTGAGTGGAAGTAGCACGGATGCGACGTTGGTCCTGCTACAAGTGCTCACTGTCCAGGAAAGCACTCTGCCACCTACCCTTCCGGCAGTCTGGCAATCGCCCGTCGTCATCACTGGTTTACGTTTTGCCGGAAGCAGGGCGACTTCATTATCGGTGAACTTTACCGCTGCCCCCTACAGCGAAACCCTGTGCTGGCGCCCTGCTCTTAAACCGCGTCCTAAAGTCAGCGGTACGATGATGGCACGCGTCACCAGCGCAAAAGCCAACGACATCTATGCCTGGCAGGATGCTGCGGGGTTATATCGCGTCAAATTCGATGCTGATCAGGATGAAAAGGCGCAGGGTCAGGAAAGCATGCCCGTCCGCCTCGCTAAACCTTATGGCGGCGATGTCTATGGTATTCACTTCCCGCTGATCCAGGGCACTGAAGTGGCGATCGCGTTCCACGACGGTGACCCTGATCGCCCGTATATCGCGCACGCGCTTCATGATTCACGTCATACCGATCACGTCACCGAGAAAAACAACACCCGCAACGTCATCCGCACGCCTGCAAATAACAAACTGCGCATGGAAGATAAGCGCGGCGAAGAACACATCAAACTCAGCACCGAATATGGGGGTAAAACCCAGCTGAACCTTGGGCATAATGTGGATGCTAAACGCGGACAGCGCGGTGAAGGGTTTGAGCTGAGAACGGATAAATGGGGAGCGATACGCGGCGGGAAAGGTTTATTTATCACGGCGGATCAGGCCGGTGTCAGTACTCAGATGCTGGACATGGACGCTGCCATTGCTCAACTTGAAAATGCCCTTTCGCTGGCGAAAAGTATGTCAGCTGCAGCTGAGATTGCTACTGCTACCCCCTCAGACACCGATTCACAAGAGATGCTGACCAGGTCGCTCAGCAACCTGGTTCAGCCCGGTATTTTACTCAATGCTCCGCAAGGCATCAGCGTAAGCAGCCCGAAAGCGGTGCGACTGGCATCGGGAGATGCCAGCGTGGGCATCATTTCGCAGCAAAATACCGATATCAGCGCGATGAAGAACTTCACTGTCTCTGCGGGTGAAAATGTCAGCCTGTTTGCCGCTAAACAGGGCATGAAAATGTTTGCGGCTAAAGGGAAAGTGGAAATACAGGCGCAGGACGACAACCTTGAAGCACTGGCGAAAAAAGATGTTCAGCTGACCAGTGCGGAAGGGAAAGTCACCGTTACAGCCTCTTCCGAACTCTTACTGACATGCGCCGGTGCGTATATCAAAATCAGCGGCGGTAATATTGAACTGGGTGCTCCAGGGAATATCCTGCTCAAAGCTGCAAATGTACAAAAATTAGGGGCCGCAAGTTTACACTCACAACTAGTTGAGTTTCCCAAAGGTTTCAATGAGTTTTTTGTTATTAGAGATCAAAACACCGGTAAACCCCGTCCGAACTATCTGTATAAATTAATCACCGCCGAAGGCGAAGAGATACACGGCAGAACGGATGCTGAGGGGAAGACAACAGCGGTATACGGCGCAACACCTGGCAGTATCAGGCTCTACACGGAAGATGAATAACAGGGAGTTAACATGACGGATTCAAGCAAACCCATTGCCGAAGCTCAGACCAAAGCACTGGGAACGGGCACAGACGCGCATATCAAGTCCAAAGATAAAGGTGTCGTCTATTTCGAGCTTTCAACCGGATACTATTATGTCGTGGACGGTGAAACAGCCACTTCCATTGAAGATGAAAACAACCGCCTGCAAGGACTCGTTGAGAAACAAATCAGTGCAGCAAAAGCCTTTGCCGATATTCAGGGACAATGCCTGGCTTCGCCAAAAGTCCCGGCGCTTAGTTCGAAATACAGTCAGCTTGAACAGACTCTGTTTGATGCCAATAAAAATCTGAAACGTGGCCTGAACTTCCTCGAACCCATGCAGGCTGCTGACGATACTGAAGATAAACCTCACTCACTAAGTGAAATTGGCAATAACACTGAAAAATTAATCGAGGTGCTGCCAATACGCAAATCTGGTGGTAAAGGAAAAGTTATTTATGTTCGCCCGAGCCTGAACAGTAAAAGATGGGAACCTTACATTCCGGAACAGGCAGAAAGCGGAAAAGGCAGCTTTATCAAAGATGGGAAAATTGATAAGAAAGAACTGCATAATCAGCTTAAAGACGTCAGCGTTAAAATTAAAAAAGACTGGGATATCGTCGATCCTGCCAACCACACAGGTTCATTATTCGCCTGGTCGGATAAATGGAACAAAGCGGCTAAATTTCAACTGCATGATGAGCAAGATCAGTCAGGATCAGATCATTTCGATGCTTCCGCCGGTGCTCAGCTTTTACGGTATACCGCCGGTGTCGGCGCTAATCTGGAATTCGACCCTGTCAATATGGAGGCACAGGCCAAAGTAAGTGGCAGTGCTGAATTTGCCATCTGGGAAGGCAAAGCAAATTTTAAAGTGATGTTCCCCCACCGTTTAGGCTGGTTACCTTCCGTGCCAAAGCGTGGCGGTGGTGAATGTGTACTGGGATATTTTCGACTGGATCTGGAAGTGGTAGCTACCAGCAGTGTGGGTGCATCCTTAACTGCAGAATTAGGCATCGCAATAAATAAAAAGCCCGATGGAGACGAAACGGCTGGTATAAGAGGCAGCGGTTCTGACTACCAACCCACTCCGCCACCGGGTGAGAGAAAAATCAGTTTAACCAAAGTTACTGAAAACTCAGAAGTCAAAAGTGGTATTCGCGCTTTTGCAGGCGTCGAAGCAAAAGGAGAGGTTTCAGGTTCTGTTATGTGGAAAGAACCCGAAAAGATGACCGCGACAGAAGAGGAAGATTATAAAGCGATTGCAAAAATCAGTGAAAGTTCATCATTCTTATTTGGCAGTGGTTTCGAAGCTACCTTCGAGATTAAGTTATCAGAAGGAAAATTATATATTGCCTGTCATGCCGGATTATGTTGGGGTGCGGGTGCAAGTGGCGGAATTGATTTTGAAGTAGATGCTGAGTTGCTGTTAGATTTTCTAAAATACGTTTATTATTTATTACGAGATGCTGATTATCAGAAATTGGCAGTCGTAATTAAAAAAGATGCATTTGACTATTTAGCTAAAATAAATTTATTAACCCTGATCAATAATAGCGAAAATGTTAAAAAACTATATAAATCCGCTTCAGACATTGATGCTGCCATTAATAATTATTTAGAGACAAAAGACGAAAGGATTGCTTTTATTGAAAAAATATCGTCTGACAAAAATCTATGCAAATATTCAACTCCTGAAGTAAAAGGCAATATGCTTGCAATGTTAACGGAAGAAGACTTTGTAGATGCCCTACAAGATATGTGGAATGAAAACAATGCTAAGTTTAAACAGGGAGTCATCAATATATTTCGCTGGGTTCAATCAAAATCAGAATACGAAAATGTCATTCAGCATTGTTCACTGGTACTAGGTGAAAAAAAATACCCAGACTGGAAAAAAAAGCAAACTCGCCTGGCAAGTCGTATGTATTTTGGCGATAGATCAAAAGTAGAGTTTGGTACTATAACCTTGATAAGCGATGGTTTCGGAGAATCGTTTGAATCAATCTATCAGAGACTTAGCACCACGCCAATGGCAGGTTATGAAATAATGGCAAATGATACATACGATTATAAATTGGCAGTAAATATGATTTGTAGACTTTACTATAAAAATGAAGCTTTAACATAGAAATGGAGATTTTAGAAATGCGAAACTTTAAACCACCAATACTTGCAGCCTTAATTTTGAGCTTAATAGGATGTGATAGGAGTGATGAATTTATTACGAAAACATTACAAAACATGGTATTTGTCCAGGGCGGAACCTTTGAAATGGGAGATGTATGCCTTAAAAAATACGGGCAAAGATGTGTTATTCATAACGATAATGCCAGCTTACCAGTTCATGACGTGACGCTAGATGGATTTTATATGGCAAAGTATAAAGTCACGTATAGGGATTATGATTTTTATACAAGTGCCAACAAGATACCAAAACTGAAAATCTCAGAAGGTTTTCTTAAGCGTTATCCTAATTTGAGAAATGCGGACTATCCAGCGACTGCAAATTGGCAGCTAAGTAGTGATTATTGCCAATGGCTAGCCAATAAAACAAATCTTCCGTTTAGCCTTCCTACAGAAGCACAATGGGAGTATGCGGCACGCAATCGCGGACAAGATATAATATATGGAACCGTAGACGGACACCTTATTCAAGGTAAAACAGTTCCTGGCTATGAACAGAGAAAACAATATGCTGGTTTTGCAGCTGGTTTGTACCCAGTAGGACAATTTTCAGCGACTCCATTAGGGCTATATGATATGGCAGGCAATGGGCAAGAGTGGATGCTGGATTGGTATAGCAAGACTTACTATCAAAATAGCTCTGCACAAAATCCCGTTGGTCCTGTTAGTGGCAATGAAAAATCACTGAGGGGCTTTCCTGCAGGTGATAGTGTTGATGATGACGCAACACCAACCGCGACAACGATGTTTAGAACTGGCAAAGATCCATTATTAAAAGATTTACCACCCGACTTATGGGATAAATTTAATGGCGATATTGAAAAGGCAACTGAGGCAGACACCGAAACTGATCCTTATAAGATTGCTGAACGCGGATTCGTTCCGAAAATCACTTTCCGTTGCGTAATTAATGTCCAATCCTTACCAGAAAAATATCGCTAACAATTAATGCGAAGGAATGCGCCTTATGCCCTACAGAAAAATAATCATCATCCCCCTGATTTTATTTCATATTGCTGGTTGTGAACAGAAAAAACAATTCCTTAAAGAGACCATGAAAAATATGGTTTATGTCAAAGGCGGCACTTTCGAAATGGGTGATTTTTGCGTCAAAGAATATGGCACACGCTGTGCTCTTTCCAATAATAATGCAAGTCTGCCAGTCCACTCGGTAACACTTGATAGTTTTTACATGGCTAAGTATAAGGTCACTTACAGTGAATATGATCATTTTACAAATGACCAATCACTCCCTAAGCTAAAGATTGATCAAACATGGTTAAAAAAATACCCTTCGTTACGAGGTGATGATTACCCAGCTACCGCTAACTGGCAGTTGAGTATGGACTATTGTCAGTGGTTAGCAAAAAAAACTAGCCTACCATTTAACTTACCAACAGAAGCTCAATGGGAATACGCTGCTCGGAATCGCGGTCAAGATACTCAGTATGGCACTAACGATGGGCATTTTAGAGTTGGTATTAATGTTCCCTCATATGAACAAGAAAAAGGATACTCAGGTTATTATGCCGGCTTATACCCAGTAGGGAAATTTCCAGCGTCGCCCTTAGGAATATTTGATATGGCAGGAAATGGACAAGAATGGATGTTTGACTGGTTCAGCGATACATTTTATCAACATAGTCCCGCGCATAATTCTACTGGCCCACAATTAGGTATTGAAAAAGTATTGAGGGGAATGCCGCTAGGAGATAGCCGTAAAGATGATGCAACACCGACGGCAACAACTATGTTCAGAACGGGAAAAGAACCGTTGTTAAGAATTTTTCCAGTAGATGTCCTTATAAAATATAATGGGGATATTCGTAAAGCGTCTGAATCGGAACCAAAAATAGATCCTTACAAAGTAGCCGAGCAAGGATTTTTCCCTAACATTACCTTCCGCTGCGTAATTAACGCCCAATCCTTACCAGAAAAGTATCGCTAACAATTAATGCGAAGGAATGCGCCTTATGTCCTACAGAAAAATAATAATAATCCCTCTGAGTTTATTTCTTATTGCTGGTTGTGAACAGAAAGAACAATTCCTTAAAGAAACCATAAAAAATATGGTTTATGTCATAGGCGGCACTTTCGAAATGGGTGATTTCTGCTTAGAAAAGTATGGTGAACGCTGTGCTATATCTAAAAACAATGCAAGCCTCCCAACACATTCCGTTACTTTAGATAGTTATTACATGGGTAGGTATAACATTACTTATTCAGTACTTATTTTAAGCAGTTGCACCAGAGCAACGGATAAAACACTGTCTCCACCCTCTGATAGTCAATGGGTAGAAAAGGAAATCAAAAACCCTTTCCACTTGAGGTCTGATATATTTCTCATAAATGTATGAATGAGAGGTAGGATTTATGGATACCATATTGATTAACACCGCCATGGATATTTTACGAAAAAACAAACTCCAATAACATTAAACAGAATTACGTAATTTCTCCCGACAAAAAAATTAAGACAAAATTTAAAATTCGCATATTTAAATTACCTTTAACGTTATTTCATCAATATTATTCATAACATCACATAAAAAGGAATTCCCATGCCAAAAGGCTTCGTATTACTCGGCGATAAAACCACACACGGTGGCTCTGTTATTTCAGCCTCTTCAACCATGATTGTAAACGGAAAACCTGTCGCCTTAATAGGTGACAAAGTCAGTTGCCCTGTTCCCTTTCACGGTGTTAACCCTATTGTAGAAGGTTCACCCGAATGGTCCTCAGACGGTAAAGCCATTGTGGTGGATGGCTGTAAATGCCTTTGCGGTTGTCAGGTCATCTCCAGTGCTCCGGATTGCGCAATAGGATAAGTCATGGGCTGGGAACGTCAAAAACCCTTTACGACTGAACAACCCTCACCTCCTTCTTCCGGCGGCTGGTTAATCAGTGGTGTGCTGGCGGTGATTGCCAGTGTGTTGCTATTCGTTTTACATGCTTCCGGATCACTAAGCGTGCTGAAACCGATCAATATCTGGTTATTCGCGCTGATTCCCGTCGTGCTCTGGATACTGACTTTCAGTACCTGTGGTTATCTTTATGGCCGCGAAATGGAGCGTTTCCAGTTCTTCCAGCGTGAGGCTGAACACGCTCAGCAACAATGGACCGCGTGGGCAGAACGTTATATCGCAGTATCCGCAAGTTGCGTGATGCTACCGGACAGTATTTCAGCAGCACTGTTACAACAAAATCTGAGAGGTTTACCGCAGCAACAGGGGTTGGTTCGCCACATTGATTATTTGAAAGATAACAAGTCGGTAATTAATACGTTGCTGGAAGGTATTCAGAGTGCCCTGCAGATACTCCCCCCTGAGTTAGCACTTCAGGTCACGGTATTAACCGATGAACCCGAATCAGGCAGGCAGAAATTATTCGCCCTGTTTGATGAGTGCTGGCAGACCCGTGCGCCTGAAAACCTTCGTCCTGCATCGCTGAACATCACCGATCAGCTTTCATTCCGGTCACTTGATGAAAGACTCGGGCAACCGGAATCTACGGTGCAGTTGATTTTGGTGAAGCAGATGCACGGGGATACACGTTATTCCGACGGTCTGGCCGCATTGTTGTTCACCAGTGATGATGTCGCGCAAAAATATGCTCTGCCACACATCGTCCGTGTACTGCGTCCTATGCCGCTGCATGTGGATAATCTCAACGAAGAGCTGACATTGCTTCTTACAACACAAACGCAGGCTTGCCAGACTACTAGCGTCCTGGGTGATCACCAAAAATGGACCGCGTCCTCCGCCGCAGTTATCACCATCGGAAATGCAATTGGCACCCGATGGCAGGCAGAAAATATTCTGACAGTCGAAACATATTGCGGCATTCAGGGACCTTACTCTCCCTGGTTTACCCTCGCGCTGGGGGCTGATTTTGTTCATATCGGACAACAATCTTGGTTAGCGTTATCCACAACAGGAGCAGAAAATTTTGTTTACACCATCGCAACAGGGAGTGGGGATGAGCGTATTAAGTAGGCTATGGCGTTTTGGGGGCCTGACGGTTCTGCTGCTGGCTGTATTCAGCCTCATTGGATGGGCTGTCTGGCATCACGGGGAACGACTCGGTCTCGATACTACCGGCAAAAAAGCCGCAGCCTTCCTGATGATCTGCTTGCTAGGAGCAGTGCTGCGTTTTGGCCCTGCGCTGCTGCGACTGGTGCAACAACTCATGCACCGCGAAGAAGAAAAAAAGCAGAACGTCCTGCCGGGAAGTGAAGAACGTCTGCTGCAAACACCGCCGCGCCACGTCACGGTAACCGAAATCCGCGAAGCCCTGCGCCAGACTTACGGCCGCTTCTGGTCACACAAAGTCCGTATTTTGCTGCTTACCGGCAGCGCTGCCGATGTTGAGCGTCTGACTCCCGGCCTGACATCGCAATACTGGCAGGAAGACAGCGGCACCGTGTTGTTGTGGGGTGGCGATCTGGCCGCGCAGGCCGACAGCGCATGGCTTGTTGCACTGCGCCATTTGCGCCGCCGCCCGCTGGATGGCCTGGTTTGGGTGACATCTGCACTGGCGCAGCATACGGAGAATGGTCAGTTGCAGACGCAAACACCTCTCTCTGCCGACATGATGGATAGCGCCGCGAAAGCGTTTTCAGTTCGCTTTGATCTGCTGGGATGGCGACTGCCGTTGTACGTGTGGTCACTGCATTCAGCGGGAAATCAAAATAAAGCCCGTATCACGCAACCTGTGGGCTGCCTGCTGCCTGCCGCCTGCAAACCGGATGAACTGAGAAAACAACTTACCGCGCTGGTGCCGACGTTGATCGAACAAGGCATGCAGCAAATCGGCGTCAGCAGGCAGAATCTGTTTTTGTTGCAGCTTGCTGATCAACTCGCACATAAACCGGACTTTATTGCTGAACCTGTGGCCGCGTTGCTCAACCCTTACCGCCCTTCTCCCCTTGCAGGCATCATGTTCAGCCCGGCATCTGTCAATGCACAGCGCACGGTAAAACATCACTGGGGCAAGGATAACCGTTGGGATGTTTTGCTCGGCTCACTGTCGTCATTACCCGCAGGGCTGGCGGTCAAAAAGCTCGGGTTCGCGTGGGGTAAAACGTGCGGCATGATTGCAGCAGGTATGATGGTGTTATGGGGCGCGGGAATGGTGATGTCCTTTATCGTTAACCGCCAGACGATTAATACCAGCGAAGCGCAGGTGAAACAGGCTGCGGATGTGAAGCAGGCGCTACCACCGCGACTCAAAGCCCAGCGCGAACTGCAAAACACGCTCGACAGGCTTCAATACCGCCAGCAGCATGCACCCTGGTTTAGCCGGTTCGGACTGAATCAGAATGATCCTCTGCTGGCTGCACTTTGGCCACAGTATGCCGCCAGTGCGATGCCTCTGTTACGTGACGCCGCCGCTCAGTACCTTGAAGACAAGCTCACCACATTCACCGGTCTTCCACCGGATGATCTGCGCCGGGATGCATTGGTGAAGCCCGCTTACGACCAGTTAAAGCTCTACCTGATGCTGTCACGCCCTGAAAAAATGGATGCGGCATGGTTCAGCAAAACGCTATTAAGCGACTGGCCGCAACGCAAAGGAGCACCGGATGGTGTATGGCAGGGAGAAGGTCCTCTCCTTCTGGATTTTTATGGCCGTAACCTTTCCCGTCATCCGGAATGGCAACTTTCTGCAGATGAAAATCTTATCGGTCAGGTTCGTACCTTACTGGTTCGCATGATGGGTGCCCGTAACAGTGAATCCTCGCTTTATCAGAAAATGCTTCTACAGGTCGCTCACCAGTATGCAGATATGACGCTGGCTGATATGGCTGGCGATACGGATGCTGAAAAGATATTGACCACGGATGCCGTGGTGCCGGGCATATTCACCCGTAAAGCCTGGGAGGAGTCCGTCAAACCGGCGATTGATAAAGTGGTCAATGGACGACGTGAAGAAATGGACTGGGTGCTGAGTGACAACAAAACCGCCGTGTTGCAGCAGGATTCACCTGAAGCACTTCAGGCACGCCTGAAAGAACGCTATTTCGCAGACTTCTCCGCAAGCTGGCTGGATTTCTTGAACAGTCTGCACTGGCAACAGGCACAAACACTGTCAGATGCTATCGATCAGTTGACCCTGATGGCGGACGTGCGTCAGTCGCCACTGGTGGCGCTGATGAATACCCTTAACATACAAGGCAAAACCGGTCAAAGCGGCGAAGCTTTATCTGACTCGCTGGTGAAATCTGCAAAAAATCTCTTAAACCGTGATGAACAACCGGCCATAGATCAGCAGGCCGGTGCACAAGGTCCGCTGGATGCGACGTTTGGTCCGATACTGACATTGATGGACAAGAAAGCCAGTGGGCAAGGCAATGCCAGTCTCAGTCTGCAAACCTTCCTGACGCGGGTTACGCAGGTGCGTCTTAAACTTCAGCAAGTTGTGAATGCCGCCGATCCGCAGGCAATGACGCAAACACTGGCACAGACAGTATTTCAGGGCAAAGCGGTTGATCTGACAGAAACCCGCGATTACGGCAGTCTGGTGGCCGCGAGTCTGGGTCAGGAATGGAGCGGATTCGGACAGACAGTATTTGTCCGGCCGATGGAGCAGGCGTGGCAGCAAGTTCTGACCCCGGCGGCAGAAAGTCTGAACGCGCAATGGCAGACAGCCATCGTCAATGACTGGAACAGCGCATTCGGTGGTCGTTATCCGTTAAAAAATACCAGCAGCGAAGTGTCACTGCCGCTGATGGCCCGCTATCTCAACAGCGACAGCGGTCGCATCGCCCGCTTCATGCAAACCCGTCTGAACGGCGTCCTGCACAAAGAAGGCAGCCACTGGGTGCCGGACAGTATCAATGCACAAGGACTGACCTTCAGTCCTGTCTTCCTGAAAGCTCTGGATACCCTGAGCTACCTGTCTGACGTGGTTTTCACCAACGGCGAAGCGGGTGTGCATTTTGAACTGCGTCCGGGGACAGCCAAAGATGTCATGCAGACAGATCTGGTGATCGACAGTCAGAAACTCAGCTATTACAACCAGCTTCCGACGTGGAAACGCTTCACCTGGCCGAATGATACCGAAGCGCCCGGCGCAAGCCTGAGCTGGATAAGCACACAGGCAGGCACACGTCAGTTCGCCGATCTGCCGGGTGCCTGGGGGTTGATACGTCTGCTCGATAAAGCCGCCGTTGCGCCGTATCAGGGCGTGAGCAGCAGCTTTAACATTACCTGGAAAGCACCGGATGGCAGACGGCTGAATTACACCCTGCGCACGGAGGCGGGTGAAGGTCCGCTGGCGTTGCTGAGATTGCGAAACTTCACTCTCCCCGCGCAGATTTTCCAGGTTAAGGCGGCACGGGTTGCCTCTGTAGAAAAACCTTTTGATCCCGACGCTGTCGCTGAGGAGCCGTAATGTCCACATTAATTACCCTACAGAATGCATGTTCTGCTGAAACTTCGTCTCTGTTAGCACAGGCACAACAGCAAGCCTTGCTTTGGGATAACTGGCTCCATCCGGTAACCGCAGAAGCGCCAACTGGCGAAGACCCGGGTTATGACGATAGCTTCCAGCAGATGCGTGAAGAGGTAAACAAACTTTCCGGCGCGGATACTTCTCTGACCTGCGAACTGGCGGAAAATCTGCTCATCACGCACTGCAAGGACGTCCGCGTTGCCACCTATTACATCTGGGCGCGCTTGCATCGCGACGGTGAAGCCGGGCTGGCCGATGGCCTTTCCCTGCTGGCCGGGTTGATCTCACGCTTTGGTGAAACCCTGCATCCGTTGCGGCCAGCCAGCAGGAAAGCCTCGATGGAATGGCTGTCGGGTTCACGCATGCTCGACAGTCTCTCGCTGTTCCCGGAAGTGGATAAGGCTGATTTTTCCCGCATCGTGGGCGCACTGGCTTTAATTGAGCAAGGATTAAGTACGTGGGAGCAATCCTCCCGACCGCAGTTTGGGGCACTCTATGCCGCGCTGGAAAACCGCCTTGCACAGTCCGGCGGTTTTGACGCTGTCATTCCGCAAAACAGCAGAACTACAAGCATTCAGCATTCAGCTGCAACCGGAGAATCCCCGGTACTGAAGCCGGTCACCTCCGGGCGTGAACTCTTAGAACAGGCCAGATTGCTGGCGCAATACCTGCGTGATCAGCCATCCGGCTGGCTCTCAGGTCATCATCTGATTAAAAGCATCCGCCTGGATACAGTGCATGAACTGCCTCCCCTTGCCGCTGATGGCCGGACCCGTCTGGCGCCTCCGAAACCGGAACACCGCGCGTTGCTCAAGCGACTTTATCTGCAGCAAAGCTGGCTGGAGTTGCTGGAGCAGACAGACAGCCTGTTCGCTCAGGGCGTGAATCATCTCTGGCTGGATTTGCAATGGTATCTCCATCAGGCGCTGATCAAAGCGGGCGCACCCTATGAAGCCTGGGCTGACATCATTAAGCAGGATTTAAACGGAATGCTCACCCGCTTACCCGGTCTCGAAGGGCTGGCATTTGATGATGGCACCCCGTTCGCCGATGAAGTCACACTGAATTGGATCAACCAACAGGTCATGACATCTCAGGAAAGCTGGGGTAACGAACCCTCTGCATCGGCATCCACAGCAGGCAATGACGATATCCTGCAACTTGAACCAGAAGCGCTGGCACAGGCTGACAGTAGCGGCGTAGAAGCCGCGATGAACTGGCTGCAAAACCGCCCCGGTGCCCGCACGCCCCGCCATCAATGGTTGGTACGTCTGCTGATGGCCCGTGTTGCCGAGCAATACGGCAAAAATGACATGGCGCTGCATCTGCTGGGGGAACTGGACAGCAAGGGCTCCACGCTCACCCTCACGCAATGGGAACCTGAACTGCTGTTTGAAGTGAAAGCCAGACGCCTGAAACTCCTGCGCATGAAATCCGGGCGCGCAGACACCGACAAATCGCGGCTGCATGGTGAAATGGAGAATCTGCTGGTGGGGTTAATTGCTATTGATCCGGCACGTGCTGCGGTGTTGTGTGGCTAATAAAGATAAGGAGATACCCGCATGATGGATATTGCACAAGACCTGCTGTCGCTCTCGAAAATCACTCTGAACCGTTATCGCCTGACTGTACCTTCCTGCCAGGCCCTGCTGGATATGGAGAGTTTCACCGGCAACGAAGGCATGAGCCAGCTTTATCGCTACACCCTCACCTTTACCAGTACGGAAAAAGATATCGACCCCCGCCAGCTACTCCGCCAGCCGGCGACGTTCACCATGGGCACAGGTCCGCTGGAAAGCCTGTCTGCACAAAAAGTCGTACATGGTGTGATCACGGATTTTAGCCGGATATCAGGCTCAGCGGATCAGGTGCAATATCAGGTAACGCTTGAGCCCTTTCTGGCACTGCTTGCAAATCAGTTTCGCACACACCGCTTCTTTGTGAACAAATCCGTTCCTGACGTTATTGAAGAGGTGCTGACCGAACACGGCCTCAAAGGCTGGGAGTATGAATTTTCGCTGAAACAGGTATACCCGAAGCGCGAACAGATAAACCAGTTTCAGGAAAGCGATCTGGCCTTTATCGAGCGCCTGCTTTCTGAACTGGGGATATTTTATTTCTTCACCCTGCAACCTGATGCGCAGACTGAAATCATCCACTTTGCCGATAAGCAAAGTGCTTACTATTTCGGTAAAACTCTGCCGCTGAACAGTCCGTCCGGGATGAGCGACAGCGGTGCGGACTCCGTCTGGGGCGTAAATATTCAGCACAGCGTAGTTCAGGCATCCGTCACCAGTAAAGATTACAACTACCGTGAGGCGCAGCGGGTTTTACAGTCTGCCAGAGCAGACATGACCCGCGGAGCGGGCGAAAGCATCACTTACGGAGAGGTGTATCACTACAAACCGCGCCATCCGGAAACGGGCGACAAAACCGACCCTGCGGCTGAAACCGCCAACTTTATGGCGCGTCTCGACCACGAACGCGTTTTGTCACAACAAACAATCCTTTCCTTTTTTAGTAATGATGCCACATTGCAACCCGCGCAGGTGCTGACGATTACCGACAGTGCGATCCCTTCAACGCTGCCGGAATTGCTGTCATCCGCGGTCGTATTGATCCACACCCACTTCAGCGGCAGCCGGCAGAATGCCCTGAAAGTCAGGCTCAACGCGGTACCTTACAGTGAAACCCTGTGCTGGCGCCCTGCTCTGCTGCTCCGTCCCGTGGTCAGCGGCACCCTGATGGCGCGTGTCACCAGCGCCAAAGCCAATGATATTTATGCCTGGCAGGATACATCAGGGCTGTATCGGGTCAGATTCGATGCCGACCAGGATGGTAAAGCGCAGGGTCAGGAAAGTATGCCGGTGCGCTTCGCCAGACCTTATGGCGGTGACGAGTATGGTATCCACTTCCCGCTGATACAGGGCACGGAAGTGGCGATTGCCTTCCACGACGGCGATCCGGACAGGCCGTATATCGCGCATGCGTTGCATGACTCACGCCACACCGACCACGTCACGGAGCAAAACAACACCCGTAACGTCATCCGAACGCCAGCCAACAATAAGCTGCGGATGGAAGACAAACGTGGCGAAGAACATATTCGGAATTATGTCGGGTGGCAATACCGACATCAGCAGCGGCAAATCCTTTACCGTCGCCGCAGGCGAAAGCATCAGTTTGTTTGCTCAAAAATCCGGCATAAAGCTCTTCGCCGGAAAAGGGAAAGTCGACATTCAGGCACAGGGTGACGAATTATCGGCGCTGGCCATAAACGACATCACCGTGACCAGCACGGAAAGCACCGTCACTATCACCGCCGCCAGAGAGCTGACCCAGACCTGCGGCGGCGGCTACATCAAACTCAGTGACGGCAACATTGAAATCGCCGATCCGCAAAACATCCTGTTTAAATCGACCAACAGGCAAAAGATGGGACCGGCAAGTTTGAATAAACTCTTTCCTCGCTTCCCGAGTGCTGACACTGAAATGCCATCAGAAGTTGGACCTAACACAGGACCACGCGGAGATCTGCCAAGACAAGATATATCCAGTCAGGTAACCGGGCCAATTCTGGAACATTTGCATAAAAACTTTGCCACTGCGTGGCTGAGAGAAACGGGACAAGATTTACTCGTTATGCGTAATGCTAGAGAAGTCGCTAAAAAGCTTCAACAGCGTTCAGAATTTGGCACTCCGATCATGGCGCAACTTTTGCGCACTCAGGCGCAGGAAGGCAAACGAGATATAGAAAAACTCTATTTGAAAACAGTTAATAATGCGACGCAGTTTATATATAGAGAATCAATATTTTCGCTGGCCTCCATTGGCAGAAGCCATCAAAAAAACAGCAGAAGTTCAAAGCAAAGCGGGCAGGGATCCCGGTGAACACGGTTCATTACATTTATTCGTTGTCACCAACGTTACCGATCAGGGTATTGGTGCTGGCACGGTGAATACCCAGCGCATGTTGGAAGTTCTCGGCCGCGCCGACACAATTCCGAATGTGACAAAATTGACCAGGATTGGCAAAGCCAGCGAAGAAGTTTTCACCACTGTGCCTGCTATATATCTCGATCCTGCCGATGCGAATAAAAGGTATCAGGACTTGCTAAGAAAAACGGCAGAATTTGAAAAACAGGCTCAGGAAATTCAGGACAGCACAATTAAACCTGAAACGGTTCCCGGTCTGAAAGTTCATATTTGCTCACTGGTAGCGAAAGATTCACCTGCAGAGAAATGGATGCCTGTTTATATTCACTCCAAGCTCATGATCATAAATGATGTTTTCACTACTCATGGCTCCGCCAATATCAACACCCGCAGTATGCAAGTAGACAGCGAAATGAATATTGCTCATGAGATGAAAAGCGTGACAAAGGGCTTACGTAAGAAACTTTGGAAATTGCATACTGATAATCGGGGCACGCAAGATGATCCCGCAGAGGCATTTTTCGCTTGGCAAGATATTTTAGAGGACAATAAAAGCCTTCAAAAAACTAAGAAAGCCAAACCTACAGCGCCGCTAATTGCTTTTTTATACGTCGAAGCAACCTTAAAGGACATGGACTAATGCGCCAAGTGTTACTGTTATTATGCTTGCTACTGACTGCCTGCGATCAGGCCGCTACCCCCATTGTTGTAAAAAAGGATATCACCATGGACCCTCTTTCCAATACTGACGTAAGACTTGCATTTGTCTGTAAATATGAAGTTATTCCCGAACCATCTGCTGATGCTGACAAACTGTTTAAATACGGTCGTTGGTTACAGGTTAATAATCAATTAAAAAAAGATGAAATGGTGGATATTGAAATAGAAAGGTTGTACCGCATTGCCTCATCTAATAACCATTATAAAGCTAATATTAACTTGCAAAACGGTGCCATCCGAGGCCAATTTAATCTTACAAGTACCGAAAGGCTTCATTTGAGCATCCAACTAATTAATGCGCATGTCGCCACCGGTTATTACTTTATAGCAATTTATTTAGAGAACGGTTCCGCTGGACTGAAAAAAGATCCTGAAATGGCTCTTCGCTACTACCGTAAAGCGGCGGATAACGGTAATCCCCAAGCACAAAGTTATGTTGCCGACAAACTTGCAGAGGTAAGTTTGGCTCAAGAAATCGTTGAAGAAATGTATTACTGTGCATCTAAACAAGGAGATGCAAATGCGGCCAGAACTCTTGGGTATATATTAAAAAACCGCAAGATGTATCAAAATGCACTGGAAGTTTTTCAACTAGGAGTGTTGGCGGGAGATGAAACTTCGGCTGGAAAGTTAAGTAATATATTCATTGGGCCAGAACCTACTGATAGCCTTAATTTTATGAACCAGCAAAAAGACCCTGAACGTTCTAAACGTTACAAGGCAATCTGGAAAATACTTTCCGACTACTCCTATGCCAGCCCCACCGTCCCAGAAATCAACGATATCGTCCCCCTCCCACCGGCTCCGCTGCCTGCCTGGGATGGCAAGATAAAATGGCTGGAAGATCGCAAAGCGAACATTCCGCCGACCAAACCCAGCGAAGCCCTGATTGAGAAGCTGGCGAAAGACAAACAGCTCACCCCTGAAACCGGCAGGCCGCTGCCGACGTCACCGGATTTTGATAAAAGTGCCTCACTAAGTCTGCTGTGTAAAACCGGTGAACCTTGTCCGAAAAGCGGTTACTGGCAGATTGCATGGTTGCCGCGTGAAGGACTCAGCCGGAACGCCATTCTTGCACTCAGGGAAGGCGAGATTATGCCCACTGACCGGGTGGAGTTTTGCCGCTCACGCCCCTGGCCGCTCAGTGACCAACTGTTCCATCAGGAGCAGCACGTTGACTGGCGGTTTGTGGGTGCAGCGTAATTTCACGTAATAATCAGCGATTCAGAGCAGCAACGGATGAATTAACAGGGATGAACAAAATGACTCAACGCATTAAAGGGTATAAGTACCTTGTTATATACGCCCCAGAGTCTAAATCAGAAAAAGAAATGCTTGCCACAAGGCTGAAATCAGAACTGCTTTACGGTAAGAGTTTTGCCCATAGTCACGCGGGCGACCCAATAGTGACTATTTCCTTAAAAAAGCAGGCGCATTTATTATAATAGGTAACACCCCTATTATAACGTATTCAGATATAGTTTTATTAAACCTCTGGAGGTGGATTCACATATTTTTCATATCTTGCAACAAATGGTCGGAGAAGGTGGTGTTATTTTTATTACTGAAGTTGATGGCGATTTATCTTCCTTCGCAAATAAAATCAACGCAAAATTTCCAGCAAATATGACGACATACTGGGTATGCAAAATCTTAAGTTTTAAAAAAACTTTTTAGAAATAATTATCAACCTAAGAAAAACCTAATTAGTAAAGATTGTGGTTGGGCAATATTTAATTCAGAAATTAAAATGTCTATTTTTCATGAATGCATCCTAACGATGGAGCTTCATTGACCAGAATATACTGTCTCAAATGGTATTTATTGTTCTATTTGGTGCTGGTTTTTTTCACAATAATTAGCAAACATCATTGACGTTTTCACAGAGAATAAAATGAAAGACCAAACCCTGCATTATTACGACGCCGAATTACGCTATTTGCGTGATGCGGCAAAAGAGTTTGCACAAACTCATCCTGATCGCGCCGCGATGCTTGATCTCGATAAATCCGGTACACCTGATCCTTATGTTGAACGCCTGTTTGAGGGCTTTGCCTTCTCGATGGGACGGCTGCGTGAAAAAATTGATGATGACCTGCCGGAATTTACTGAAGGGCTGGTGAGCATGTTATGGCCGCACTATCTGCGTACCATACCGTCGCTTTCCATTGTGTCGCTGAGCCCGGACGTACCATTGATGAAGATGGCCGAAACAGTGCCCGCAGGTTTGGAAATCTATTCCCGCCCTGTCGGCCCTAAAAATACCGTCTGTCAGTACCGCACTACGCGCGACATGACGCTTAACCCGTTGGCCGTTTCGAAAGTGGTCATGGCGACCGAGCCGGACGGGCGTTCGGTGCTGCGAGTAAGACTAACCTGCAGCACGCAGACTGACTGGTCGCAGGTCGATTTACATCGTCTGTGTTTTTATCTGCCCGGAGAAGCTCCCGTCAGCAGTGCGCTGCATCTGGCCCTCACCCGCCGTCAGGCGGCGCTGTATATACGCCTGCCTAATCAGGCTGACCGTATCAAACTGGATGGCTGGTTCTCGCCCGGCGGATTTTCGGATGAAGATCTGTTGTGGCCAAAAGGTGAAAGTGCGTTCAGTGGCTATCAGTTGCTGCTGGAGTATTTCACCTTCCGCGAAAAATTCATGTTCGTGCATCTTAACGGACTGGAATCAGTGACCTTGCCCGCCGGGATCGCTCACTTGGATCTGGAGGTGGTTTTCAACAGTCAGTGGCAAAACGACCTGCCTGTCACCGATGAAGCCATGGCGCTGCATTGTGTGCCGGTGATCAACCTGTTCACACTGGAAGCCGATCCGCTGATTATTAACGGAATGGAAAATGAATATCTGCTGCGGCCGCGCCGGTTACAGGACGGTCATACCGAAATTTATTCTGTCGATTCTGTAACAGGCTCACAGCGAACGTCGGACGCAACCTACGTGCCCTTCACCAGCTTCCGTCATCGCGGCGGCATGCAAAGACGCCATGCGCCGGAGCGTTATTTCCACACTCGCGTAAAACGCGGCGTGACCGGGCTGCATGATACATGGTTGATCCTCGGCGGACAGCAATGGGAAGTCGATCGCGAATTCACCCGCGAGCCCGTCTCCCTGAAAATTACCGGCACTAACGGTCAGTTGCCACGCAAAGCGTTGCAAAGCACTTTGCTTGACCGTTGTGAAGCCGTATTACAGATACCACTGAAAGTCCGAAATCTCAGCAAACCGACGCTGCCCTCCTATCCTCCGGCGGAAGATCACTTCCAGTGGCGGGTGCTCAGCCACCTGGGCTCCAGTTACCTTAATCTGATGAGCAGCGCGAAAGTGTTGCGCGGCACGCTGGAGCTTTACAACTGGCAGAGCGATGAGCTGAACAACCGCCGCCTGGATGCTATTCAGCGGGTACAACACCACCAGATCCAACGTTTTGAGAAAGGTTTTTTGCTGCGCGGCATTGATATCGAAGTCACGCTGGATGGCAACGGCTTTACCGGTGAAGGCGATATTCATCTGTTCGGGGAAATGCTCAACCGCTTCTTTGCGCTTTATGCTGATATCCATTTATTCAATCAGTTAACCCTTATCGTTCAGCCTGCCGGGAAATGTATCCGATGGAAAGAGAATCACAATCAGCGCCTGCCCGGCTGATCGAGCAACTTCAAGATAAACTGCCCTATACCCAGTTTTATCGTTTTTGTCAGTTGCTGGAACAAAGCCAGCCAGATGCCCCGGCGCTGGGCAGCCAATGGCAGGTCAGACACGACCCGGTGCGTTTTCGACCGCATCCGGGGATGGGATTTCCGGCCAGCGAGTTTAAACGGGTGGAAATGCCGGAACATCCGCATCTTCCGCCGACTATCCGCACCACATTTATGGGGCTGTATGGTGTGGAATCACCGCTGCCAACCGCGTATATCGACGACATTACCCAACGTCGCGACGGTTACGAAGCGGTCAGCGACTTTCTCGATATTTTCAACCACCGGCTGATCACCCAGTATTACCGAATCTGGCGCAAATACTCATATCCCGCCACTTTTACACCCGGCGGGACAGATAAAACCTCGAAATATCTGCTGAGTCTTTGCGGGCTGGGCATAGAAGGATGTGCGCAAGAGATTGCCACGCCGGTTTCCCGCTTTCTGGCGCTCACCAGTATGATGCGGCTGCCGACACGCACCAGCGAAGGCATTATCGCACTGGTTCAGTTGCTGGCACCGGATACACAGGCGCAGATACTGGCGCATGACCGCTGCATTATTCCCCTGCGCAAGCAATTGACCATGAGTGCCAGCGCGCCGGTCAGTATGAGCAGCAGCCCGGTGATGGGCCGCCAGACCGTCGATGTGAACTGTCAGGTTCTGCTGAAACTGACCACTGAAAATCCGGATGAAGCCCGTGAATGGCTTCCGGGTGGCCAGCTTTACACCGATTTGCTGGCGTTGTTGCAGGTGTATCTTGGCTCCCGGTTGCACGTCCGTTTACAACTGTCGGTGTCACGCGCGCTGCTGCCCGATGCAAAACTTTCCTGCCAGCCGGAAAAATCCGGTGTGCTGCTGGGAAGAACCGCAGTGATGCGCAGGTTAAGGATTACATCTGCGGCCCAAAATAAAACTGAAGTGATCACTATTAATCTGGGCCGCTATCAGCGCGCTCAGGAAAATCTTCATCGAAGGGAGACTGATGAATATGGCGACTATCGCTGGTAAAACCCGTTTTACATTACTGATGCTGGCAATGGTATCCACACTGGGCGGATGCGGACTGACCCAAAAAGTCAGCAACGGCACCGTCGCCATGACCAAATCCATTTTTTACAAGCAGGTGAAAACGCTGCACCTGGATATTAAGGCGCGCGACGCCATCAACAACAATACCAACGGTGCTCCGCTCTCCACCGTAGTGCGCATCTATCAGTTAAAAGATCGCAAAGTGTTTGATGATACTGATTATCCGTCGCTTTTTGCACAAGACAGTCAGGCAATTAACGCCGATCTGCTGGCAGGAAAGGACATTCGGATCCGTCCGGGTTCGGCTGTCACTATCGACACGCCGTTGGATGAAAAAGCGCAGTATGTGGCAGTCGCAGGCATGTTCCTGTCGCCAGATATGAAGAACAATACCTGGCGTATCGTGCTGAGCCGAGACGATCTGGATCCGGATAAGGCGCGCCAGATTGAACTCAATAACCAGGGAATGAGTTTGCTGCCGCTGAAGGACAAGTGATATGTCACAACCCTCACTCTACGAAATGCTGCTCGGCAACTTTGCCGGTGGCCTCGATCTGCACAACGTCAGCGAAGAAAATCAGGTGATCCTCTCCGTGCTCGACAACATGCAGCGCATTCTCAACTGTCGCGCCGGAACGCTCAGCCATCTGCCGGATTACGGCCTGCCGGATATGAGTAAAATCCTGCACGGAATGCCCGGCACGGCACATTCACTGCTGGATGTCTTGTCAGAAACCCTGCTGAAATACGAGCCGCGCATCAAAAAGCTGCACGTGATTTTATTGCCACAATCCAGACCAGGGCATCTTGAATATGCCATTGACGCCGAGCTGAAAGAGCTCGGCTTAGTGCGTTTCGGTACGGAATTTATGCCGGAAGGCCGTGTGCTGATGCGTCATATGAAACAGCAGAATTACGTCAGTTAAGGAAAACGATTATGTCGATTGAACGCCAGCTGCGCACCGGGGGTGACCCGCGTGCGCTGGCTGATTACGCCGTTTTACGCGAAGAAATGAGCAAGTTAACCCATCCGGCACGCCCGGATGTGCACTGGCAAAAAGTGGAGCAGTTATGCCTGAACCTGTTCCAGCAAAATGGCATCGAACTGCAAACGGCGTCGTGGTACACACAGGCCAGAACGCGGTCAGCGGGTATGTCAGGATTAAATGAAGGGCTCGCGATCCTCGAGGCATTACTCTCCCGTCAGTGGACGGGATTATGGCCGCATCCGGCTCACGCGCGGATGGAAATACTCTCGGGTCTGAGCCAGCGCCTGCAGCAAATATTGCGCAGCATGACGCTGGAATATCATGATTTATCAGCTATTTATCAGGCGGAGAAACTGATCACTGCATTGTGTGATGTTTTGCAGCGCCTTGAACTTAAACACATCAGCCAGCTGGAAGCACTGAGCAGTTTTCTGCACGGTGCTGCCGTGAGGCTGGAAAATATGCACGCGGCCAGTGATACGACAATCGTATTGCCTGCGGCGGCACCAGAGAACACAGAAAAAAGATGGGCTACGCAAGCCCGCGAGCAGTGGGTTTATGTCGCACAGGCTGAGCCCGCAGAACTGCAGGAGAAAGTTGCCCCGCCCGTGACGATTAAACACCCGGTTCAGTGGAAAGGTTTTCTCGCCGGCATCATGGCAACGTTGCTGGCTGGTGGCGGAGTCTGCGCAGCTATCACGGCGTTTTATCATCCGCTATCCGGTGAGCAACTGATGGCGACGCTGCCGGTAATACCACAGCCCCTGAATGCCCAGACACTGGAAACAATGAAAAACCAGCAGGCTGAAATGTTGCATCGTGAAGCACCGGCGTTTCTGGCTGCCGCGCAGCAGCAAACGCGCCAGCTGGCAGCCTTGTCGCCGCACTGGGCGCAGGATACCGGGTCACATCTGGTCAGCCAGGCACTGATACTGTGGCCTGATAATCCCGCCACCGCCGCACTGGCAAAAAACTGGACACAGCAACTGAATGCCAGCGCCGTGCCGCCGGAAAGTCTCAACGGCTGGCAACAGGCGAATGCTCAGTTGCAGCAACTGGCGGACAAACTCAACGGGCTGGATGAACAACGCGGTAAATACATGACCGTTTCACAGCTCAAATCGTCGGTGTTCGCTATCCAGCAGGCGCTGAACAGTGCCCCGCCGGTTGAGGAATCACTGAGAAAACTCGCCGATATGCGGCAACAGAATACGTCTATCCCGCCACAGCTGATACTGCAACTCGACAATCAGTTTACGCAGTTACTGAACCGGTACGCCTTACTTATCGAGACCTTACCGGTAGCTGCACGGTGAAGACAGACTGCTGACATTCACGCCGTTTTTTACCGGGGCCGGGCATAACAGGTGGCGCGGAAACCAGCCCGGCCCTGACGCCCGCAGCGGCTTACCTCTTATATACCCGTCCGGTTAATGCCGGACGAAAGCATGGAGCACTGCTGTTTTTCTTCATTCCGCCTTGCGGCTCAAATGTAAAAAAATGCTACAAGCATTACCTTACGGCTGCATTTTTGGGCAAAATCGATGACATAAATTTACATTGCATTAAAAATAGGAATGCGCTGTCGCCACTGCTGATTTAACTTTCTTGTTACCAATTTTGCACACAACAAGCCATTACCCGATGCAGAGAAATTACATTTGAAAAACATCAAAACTTTTTGATCCAGATCAATGCAACAACTTGGCCCCTTAGTTTTTGGGGTTAATTCCCCTGCTGCCGCTTTCCCGCAAAATTAGTTTTTCCACTCTTGCGTTTTAACCACGCTGAAAGTGTTTCAACGACTAATTTCCCTGCGGAACCGTCCCTGTTAATCCCCTCACACGCTGTGCTTAAATCGGCTTCTCGCGAAACCCCGGCAGTCCCCCCTTTCATTCTAGACTTCACCTGCGAATGTCAGACATCGCCGGTTCCCGTACCGGTATTACTGTTTGGAAGGGTAACCTGACACACAAAAAGAGGTTGTTATGTTTGGTCTTGATGCGCTAGAACTGGCCCGTATCCAGTTCGCCTTCACCGTCTCTTTTCATATCATTTTTCCCGCTATTACTATCGGGCTTGCCAGTTTTCTGGCTGTCCTGGAAGGCATGTGGCTGAAAACAAAGAAAGAGGCTTATCGCGACCTGTATCATTTCTGGTCGAAAATCTTTGCCGTTAACTTCGGTATGGGCGTGGTCTCCGGTCTGGTGATGGCTTACCAGTTTGGTACCAACTGGAGCATGTTCTCCTCCTTTGCGGGCAGTATTACCGGCCCGCTGCTGACGTACGAGGTGTTAACCGCGTTCTTCCTGGAAGCCGGTTTCCTCGGCGTGATGCTGTTCGGCTGGAACCGCGTCGGACCTGGCCTGCACTTCTTCTCGACCTGTATGGTAGCGCTCGGCACATTGATGTCGACATTCTGGATCCTCGCCTCCAACAGCTGGATGCAGACTCCGCAGGGCTATGAAATTGTTAATAATCTGGTGGTTCCGGTCAGCTGGATGAAGATTATCTTCAACCCGTCCTTCCCGTTCCGCTTAATGCATATGACCACTGCCGCGTTCCTCGCCTCTGCATTCTTCGTCGGGTCTGCTGCGGCCTGGCATTTGTTGTGCGGTCGCGATACGCCAGCCATCCGCACCATGTTATCGATGGCGATGTGGATGGCGCTGATCGTCTCGCCCATTCAGGCATTCCTCGGCGATGCCCACGGTCTGAATACCCTGAAATATCAGCCCGCCAAAATCGCGGCCATTGAAGGCCACTGGGAAAATAAAGACAACAAACCGTCCCCGCTGGTGCTGATTGGTTATCCGGATATGAACCGTGAAGAAACCCGTTACGCGATTGAAATCCCGTATCTGGGCAGTCTGATCCTGACGCACAGCCTGACGCATCAGATCCCGGCGCTGAAATCCTTCCCGAAAGAAGACCGCCCGAACTCTTCGGTTATCTTCTACACCTTCCGCATTATGGCCGGTCTCGGCATGCTGATGATTTTGCTGGGTGTACTGAGCCTGATCCTGCGCCGTGGCGGCAAAATGTATACCTCTAAAGCGTTCCTGCGCTTTGCTTTCCTGATGGGGCCTTCCGGTCTGCTGGCGTTACTGGCGGGGTGGATCACCACGGAAATGGGGCGTCAGCCGTGGGTGGTTTACGGCCTGCTGCGTACTAAAGATGCGGTCTCTAACCATAATGTGCTGCAAATGAGCGTCAGTCTGATCCTGTTCATCGTCATCTATTGCTCGGTGTTTGGTGTCGGTTACGGCTATATGATGCGTCTGATCCGCAAGGGTCCGCAGGCGCATGAAGGAGAAGCTGTTGATCACGGAGGTCCCGGCCAGCACCGCACGCCCGCACGTCCGCTGTCTGCTATTTCCGAATCACTGACCGACGAAAATAAGGAAGCTTGATAATGGGTATCGACTTACCGCTGATCTGGTTTTTGATCATCATCTTCGGCGTGATGATGTATATCGTGATGGACGGCTTCGACCTGGGCATCGGTCTGCTGTTCCCGCTGGTCAAAAAAGAGCACGACCGTGACGTAATGATGAACACCGTTGCGCCGGTATGGGATGGTAACGAAACCTGGCTGGTGCTCGGCGGTGCGGCGCTTTATGGTGCATTCCCGCTGGCCTACTCGGTGATTCTGGATGCACTGACTATTCCGCTGACCCTGATGCTGTTTGGTCTGATCTTCCGTGGTGTGGCATTTGAATTTCGCTTCAAAGCCAGCCCGGCCAAACGTCACGTGTGGGATAAATCCTTCATCTGCGGCTCGGTGATCGCCACCTTCTGTCAGGGCGTGGTGCTGGGTGCTGTGATCAACGGCATTCCGGTAGTGAACCGCACTTACGCTGGTGGCGCACTGGACTGGCTGACACCGTTTACGCTGTTCTGTGGTTTTGCGCTGGTGGTGGCTTATGCCCTGCTCGGCTGCACCTGGCTTATCATGAAAACCCAGGGCGAATTGCAGGAAGCGATGCACAAAATCGCCAAACCGCTGCTGGTGGTATTCCTGCTGGTGACGCTGGCCGTCAGCCTGTGGACGCCGCTGACGCACACTGATATCGCCACCCGCTGGTTCTCGCGCCCTAACCTTTATGGGTTCCTGCCGGTACCGGTGCTGGTGGTGCTGGTCTCGGTGTGGATGTTCCGTGCCATCAGTAAAAATGCGCATCATGCGCCCTTCCTGCTGACACTGGCACTGGTGTTCCTGGGCTATACCGGCCTGGGGATCAGCATCTGGCCGAACATCATCCCGCCGTCCATTTCTATCTGGGAGGCCGCTTCACCGCCACAAAGTCAGGGCTTTATCCTGGTCGGCGCCCTGTTCATCATCCCGATTATTTTGGTGTACACCTTCTGGAGCTACTACGTGTTCCGCGGGAAAGTCACGCCGGATCAGGGTTATCACTGAGGAATCGCATTATGAATCTCATCAGAAAAATGGATGGCAATAACATTACTAAAGCCCCGTTTTTAAAGCGTGTCGGCTGGATGGCCGTCATCTGGGGCGGCAGCGTGCTGGCGTTATTTGTTGTAGCATCGGTGTTTCATCTGCTGATGTTTGCGGCGGGAATGAGAAGTCATTAAGTGCAGAAAGTCGGAGGGGGTTTAGCAGACGACACTGCTCTGCCTTCTCCCTTTTTATTTCTCCGGATGCAGCCTGACAAAACCCGGAAATGGCAGATTTCGGCAACAAAAAGCCCGCTCGGAAGCGGGCTAAAAACAACAAAACAGACTTTTGTCTCAACTTTCTTATTATCTCCCTGGTGCAGGATTTCTTATTCTTTCACCGTCTCCTCAAGCGTGAAACGCCCTAACGGATTCTGGTGGAAATCTTTGATATTTTTACGCGTCACGTTGCGATACGGGCTGTAATACAGGTCAATCCAGTTCACGTCGGCTTTCGCCATTTTCTGCAAATCGATGTACATCTGCTCACGCTTCTTCGGATCCATTTCCACCCGGGCGGCAGCCACCAGCGCTTTCACTTTGTCATTGTGATAACGCGTCATGTAATTCATGTTCGAGTCGTGGCCCAGCGTAAAGGTGGTTTTCTGATCCGGGTCGAGAATGTCGTTAGTCCAGTACATCACCGAAATGTCATAGTCTCCCGCCACTAACATGTCCCAGCTCTGGCTCGGATCCACTTTCTGCAAGTTGGCAGTGATCCCGGCTTTTGCCAGTTGCTGTTGCAGCAGTACGGCAATCTGTTCATCCACCTCATCACCGGCATTCACCAGATATTTCAGGGTCAGGTTTTTCACCCCGGCCGCCGCCAGCAGTTGTTTGGCTTTTTCCGGATCATACGGGCGTTGCAGGTTACCGGCGTAATGATACAGCGCCCCGTCAGGAATGTAGGAGTTGGCGATTTTGCCGTAACCGAACGTCACGGTATCGATAATGGCTTTTTTATCGATGGCGAAATCCAGCGCCTGACGCACTTCCACTTTGCCCAAATCCCCGTGGGAATGGTTGATCAGCAGGTGATCCTCACGGGTTGAGGTATCCAGTTCGACCGCCAGTTTCGGGTCTTTTTGCAGCGATGAGATGCGTGAGAACGGGATCGACAGCGCCGCGTCAATTTCTCCGGCCTGCACTTTCAGCATGCGGGTATTGTCATCCGGCAGCGTCAGCCACTCGACACCATCGAGTTTCACTTTCGCGGCATCCCAGTAATACGGGTTTTTCACCAGTTCAACTTTCTCGCCGCGTGTCCACTCTTTCACGCTGAACGCGCCGGAACCGACCGGATGTTCCGCAAAGTCATCCGCACCCTGTTTGGTCAGCGCCTGTTGCGAAATCACCGAGGCATTCGGCAGCGCCAGCTGCGACAGAAACGCCGCCGACGGTGTTTTCAGGGTAATGATCAACGTATGAGCGTCGGGGGCTTTCAGCGTATCGATAATACTGTACGAATCCTTCCACAGCGATCCGGCATCATCACGGATACGCGTCAGGCTGAACACCGCATCGGAAGCGGTCACCGGCGTGCCATCAGAGAATTTCGCCTCACGCATTTTCAGCGTATAGGTTTTGCCGTCCGGCGAAATCGTCCAGCTTTCCGCCAGACCCGGCAGCAGTTTGGTGCCGGTGTTATCAACGCGCACCAGCGGATCAAAGACATTGGAGAACACCCAATTATCGGCGTTTTGCGCTGACCTGATCGGATCAAATGTAGTGCTGTCTTCACGACGACCAATGGTCAGCACCCCCGCCGCTTGCGCCATTTCGCTGACCAGACTCAGCGCCAGCAGCACTCCGGCGGCCACAACGTTAAAATGCTTTTGTTTCATATAACATTCCTTCAGTCATCGGATTAATTCCGTCGCTTTTGTGGTTTTCAAGAACACAGGCGAAGGCATGGTCGGCAATGTGCCGGGTTTCGGGTGCCGCACCCTGTCTGCACTCAGGCAGCGCAAAGGCACAGCGTGGATGGAAAGCGCAGCCCGCAGGCAGCGAAACCGGGCTGGGTGGTTCACCCTGTAACGGATGCTCCGGCAGCGGCCGGTCGGGGTCGATTTCAGGAATGGCCGCCACCAGCGCGGCGGTATACGGATGTCGCGGCGCGCTAAACACCGTTTGCGTCGGCCCGCTTTCGACAATACGCCCGAGGTACATCACCGCTACGCGGTCACACAGGCGGCGCACAATCGCCAGATCATGGGCGATAAACAGGATCGCCAGACCCATACTTTCACGCAGATCCATCAGCAGATTGATAATCTGCGCCTGAATCGACACATCCAGCGCCGCAACACATTCATCGGCGACGATCAGGCGCGGTTCGATAGCCAGCGCACGGGCAATACCGGCGCGCTGACATTGCCCGCCGCTCAATGCCTGCGGACGGCGTGTGGCATGTTCCGGGCTTAGCCCGACCAGGGTCAGCAGCGTATTAATCCGCGCGGGAATCTCCGCTTTCGTCACTTTCCTGTGTACCCGCAGCACCTCGCCGATACTTTCGCCAATCGTCTGGCGCGGATTGAGTGAGGAAAACGGATCCTGAAAGATCATGGCGGTTTGCCGGCGCAGACGGGCAATGTCGGGTTTCATACCTTCGGTAATCAGTTGCCCGTTAAAGCGAACCCGTCCGGCGCTGGTGTTTTCCAGCTGCAACATCGCCCGGCCAAGGGTACTTTTTCCGCTGCCTGATTCACCAACCAGCCCCAGCGTTTCGCCTGCACGGATGTGCAGTGATACGCCATTCACAGCCTGAACGTGGCGCTTTTTAAAACCAAAACCGGAAACCGGAAACGTCACGCAAAGATCTTCCACTTCGAGTAGCGGGTAAGGTTGCACAGTGAGATCAGGCAAATGATTCATTTCCCCTCCCGTGGATCAGCGGATGATGACAGGCGGTGGCGTGGCTGCCCGTTTGCATCGCGGGCTGGCTGTCCCGGCACAACGCCGTCGCCTGCGCACAGCGCGGATGAAAACGGCAACCGGACGGGAATCGTGCCGCTACCGGCGGCTGACCGGGTAACGTGATCAGCCGTCCGGCGCCACCTTCGCTGACCGGCTGGCAGTCAATCAGGCCACGGGTGTACGGATGCAGTGCCTGCGCCAGTACCGGGCGTTTTTCACCGGTTTCACACAAACGTCCGCCGTACATCACCGCGATGCGGTCACAGGTTTGTGCCACCACGCCCAGATCATGAGTAATCAGAATGATGGCGATACCCAGCCGGTCACGCAGATCGCGGAGCAGATGCAAAATCTGCATCTGTACGGTGACATCCAGCGCCGTGGTCGGTTCGTCGGCAATCAGCATTTTTGGTTCGCAGGCCAGCGCCACGGCGATCATTGCCCGCTGACGCATGCCGCCGGAAAACTCATGCGGGTAGTTATCTGCCCGTCGCTGTGGGTCCGGAATACCGACCTGACGCAGCAGTTCCACTGCCTGTCCCTGTGCCTCACGGCGGCTGGCCCCAAAATGCAGACGGCGGCTTTCGGCAATCTGCTGGCCGATGGTCATCACCGGATTCAGATGACTGGCCGGATTCTGGAAAATCATGCCAATTTCGCGCCCGCGAATGGCCGTCATGCGTTTATCGCTCAGGGTCAGTAAATCGGTACCGTTCAGGCGGATTTCGCCGGTGCGGATATGCAGCCCTTCGCCCGGCAGCAGGCGCATCATGGCACGGCAACTCAGCGTTTTACCGGAACCGCTTTCGCCAACCAGTCCGAGAATATCCCCCGCATTCAGCGTCAGCGAAAGCCTGTCTACCAGCGCCACACCCTGCCGGTCTTCAATGGTCAGGCCGGAAACCTGCATTAACGTCATGGTCGCTCCCCCAGTTTGTCACCCAGTCCGTCCGCCAGCAGGCTGAAACTCATCGCCAGCACCACAATCGCCAGGCCGGGGAAGGTTGTTATCCACCACGCCGTGGTAATAAAACTCTGGCCTTCAGCGACCATCACACCCCATTCTGCGACCGGCGGCTGAACGCCGAGGCCGAGATAACTCACCGACGCGCCGCTGAGTAACACCAGCACGCAGTCGGACATTGAGAACACCAGCGAACTGGTCAGCGCATTGGGCAGCAAATGCAAAAGTAAGATACGCGGATGGCTGTAGCCCAGGCTGCGCGCGGCCAGAATAAAATCCCGGTATTTCAGCGTCAGCACCTGCGAGCGCACCAGACGGGCATACGACACCCAGCCGACCATGGCCATCGCGATATAAAAACTGCCCAGTCCCGGCCCGAGAATGGCAATAACCGACAGCATCAGCACCAGAAAAGGAAACGCCAGCACCACGTCTATCACCCGCATGAAAAAGGTGTCCACTGCACCGCCGAGATACCCGGCAAACGCGCCGGTCAGCGTGCCGAAGATAAACGGAAAAATGACGCCAATCAGACAGATTTGCAGATCAATCCGTGCGCCCCACATCACACGGGAAAGAATGTCGCGGCCAAAGTTATCGGTGCCGAAAGGATGGGCGAACGATGGCGGTGACAGTGTCACTGATGCATCCTGCGCTATCGGGTCAAACGGCGCGATCCACGGGCTGAGCAGCGCAATCAGAACCCAGACACTGAGCATCACAATCCCCAGCCGCAACGCCTGCTGGCGCGGCAACCAGCGCAGATGAAAATATCCCATTCGCTGTGTCGCAATCTTTTCGGTCATGCTCATAGCTTCACCCTCGGATCCAGCGCCACAGTCAGTAAGTCCGCCAGCAAATTCACTGCGACCGTCGCCAGCGCAAACACCAGTACCACCCCCTGCACTACCATGTAATCGCGGCTGATAATGGCTTTCACCAGCAGTTGCCCCATGCCGGGAATGGCAAATACGCTTTCAATCACCACCGTGCTGCCAATCAGCCAGCCGATATTCACCGCCAGCAGATTGACCGTCGGCACCAGCGAGTTGGGCATCACATGTCGCCAGAAAATACGGTTTTCGTTCTGTCCCCGCGCACGGGCGGCGGTAACGTAATCATTCTGTAACTCCATCAGCAGACTGGCGCGAAGGTTACGGGTCAGTACCGCCGACAGCGCCAGCGCAACGGTCAGGCACGGCAGAAACAGATGATGAACCCGCTCACCAAAGTCGCTGCCATAGCCCGACACCGGAAACCAGCCGAGTGACAGGCTGAACAGCAAAATCATCATGATCGCCAGCCAGAACGCCGGTAATCCGAGGCCGATAGTAGAAAGTAGACGGATCACCTGATCCGCCAGCCGCCCGCGATGTCGCGCCGCCCCGGCCGCCAGCGGCACGGTGAACAGCATCGCCAGCACCACGCTGCCGAGCACCAGATACAGCGTGGGTTCAATACGCGACATGATAAGCTTCAGCGTATCCACGCGGTAAATCAGTGATTTGCCCATCTCGCCATGAAACAGATTGCGCAGAAAATAGAGATATTGCTGCCAGACCGGCAGATCCAGCCCGTACTGCAAACGGATGCGGGCAATGGCCTCCGGTGTGCTGCGCACCCCGAGCAGGATCCGCGCCGGATCGCCAGGTATGGCACGCACCATCGCGAAAGTCAGCATACTTATCCCCAGCAACACCGGCAGCAGTTGCAGCGGTCGCCATAACAAAAATCGGTAACGGTGCATGACAATCCTCTTAATGGCAGTTTCTGGTGCAGAGCGAGAGTCTTTTCCCCTGTGGCTTTACGTTAGCCGCAGCCAGACTCCCCCGGTAGTTAGCAAAAATACTAGGTTTGCACCCGCAGCGATGTGGCACCGCGATTGCATAACTTTTCTTTAACAAGTGAGGTTGAGCAAAATCGATGCCCGATCAGCCTATTTAGCCCGGAAAGAAATGATGTGGAGATAAATTCATGAAGCTCGCGGTGCAAGAGAGTGCAGTGTCTTTACGGGAAACCACCGTTGATGGTGCGTTTGATCAGCTTTTCGCCCAGACCTCGCGCCTGGGGTTTGATGCCCTGATTTACGATTACACGCCGGTACCGCGAACGCTCCAGGGCGAGCTGATCACGCCGTCGTTGTTGAGGATGTGCAATGTGCCCGGCGATATGCAGAGATTATGGCTGGAGAGCGGGTATTATCAGGTCGATCCGGTACAGCATTACGCCCTCGAAAGCTGCGCACCCTTTGTCTGGTCTTATCAGCGCCCGGACAATACTTCGCTGCAAAACCGACTCAGTGAACTCAATAAACCGGTTACCCATTACATGTGCGATAACAACATGCCGAGCGGTGCAACGGTGCCACTGCATTTACCGAACGGTGGCTTTGTGACCGTCACGGGCATTCATACCGGTGCGGGGCATGAGCTGGATATTCATGATGTACTGGCCGAACTGAGCCTGCTGGCGCTGACCTTTCAGGAGTGCGTGTTTCCCCTGTTCGACAGCAGCATTCTCACCTGCCGCCATGTGCATTTAAGCAAGCGCGAACGCGAATGTCTGACGTGGGCCGCGCAAGGGTTAACCGCCAAAGAGATTGCCCGCAAACTCAGCCGGTCAATTGCCACGGTCACGCTGCATCTTAATACCGCAACCCGTAAACTGGGTGCCAGTAACCGTGTGCAGGCGGTGGTGCGCGCGATGCATTACCGTTTGCTCGACAGCTGATCTGCCCGGTTTTCTATCTTTTTTACTAGCTGTTCAGCGCAGCCCCGATGTTTACCCTGTAAAGATTATTCACCGGCAGGGGAAACAAAATGTACAACATCACTGAAGGCTATGCATCGTTTCAGGAATACCAGACCTGGTATCGCATCTGTGGCGATTTAAACAGTGGCAAAACGCCGCTGGTCATTGCCCACGGCGGCCCCGGCTGCACCCATGATTACGTCGATGCTTTCCGCGATATCGCCGAAACCGGCCGCGCGGTGATCCATTATGATCAGATTGGTAATGGCCGCTCGACGCACCTTCCTGACAAACCGGCTGACTTCTGGCAGCCGTCATTTTTTCTGGCGGAACTGGACAATCTGCTACGCCATCTGGGTATTGAAAAGGATTACGCGCTGCTCGGTCAGTCCTGGGGCGGCATGCTCGGTGCTGAACACGCTGTTACCCAACCCCCGGGCCTGAAAGCGCTGGTCATTGCCAACTCTCCGGCCTCAATGGCACTCTGGCTGCAGGCCGCCGCCCGCCTGCGCAGCGAACTGCCGCCGGACGTTCAGGAAACCTTACTGGCACATGAAGCCGCCGGAACCCTTGACAGCGCGGAATACAAAGCCGCGTCGCAGGTGTTTTATGCCCGTCATGTCTGCCGCCTCGATCCGTGGCCGGAGGAAGTAAAACGCACTTTTGCGGCAATGGACCAGGATCCGACCGTGTATCTCGCCATGAACGGCCCGACCGAATTCCACGTTATCGGCAGCATGAAAAACTGGACGGTGATCGACCGTCTGCCCGCCATTAATGTGCCGGTATTGCTGATTTCCGGTCGCTACGACGAAGCGGCCCCCGAAGTGGTGCAACCGTTCGCGGATTTCATCAAAGACGCCGAATGGGTGATTTTCGAAAATTCGAGCCACATGCCACACGTCGAGGAACGTGAAGCCTGTATGAAATGCGTGGAAGGATTTTTGGCGAGCCACGGCTCACTCTGATAACGCTTAAAGGCTGCGTCGACATCATGCCGAAGCAGCCTGAAAGGGGGTTATTCGCCGATTGATTAACGGCTGGCACCGGGCGATTGCCCGGAAATGCGCTTATAAGCCCGGCTAAAAGCGGCCTGTGAGGTATAACCCAGACGCAACGCGACGGTCTCGATAGAAATCTTACTGTCTGCGAGCCACTGCGTGGCGAGTTGCATCCGCAGTTCTGTCACGTAACGCAACGGCGATACGCCAATCATAGTTTGAAAACGCGCGGCAAAAACCGAGCGCGAGATGTGCGACTCTGCCGCCAGCTCCGCCACTGTCCAGTTCCTGCCCGGCTGCCGGTGCAGCGCCAGAATTGCCTTTGCCAGCCGTGGCTCCCGCAATGCAGCGGCAATGCCCGAGGCATTTTCACATCCGCATTCAACCCACCCCCGGACAATCATTGCCGCGGCAACTTCCGCAAGCCGGGCCAGAATGCCTGCAAAGCCGATGCGGCCTGAGCATATTTCACGTTTCATTGCGTCAATTACCGGCAACAGTCCGGGATAACGTTCGCCTTTGGCATCCGCCACCATGGTGTCCGGCATTAGTTTGCCCAGACTTTGCATTCCGCCCAGATCAAACTCCATGCAGCCATAAAAAAGAATCGCGCCCGGTATCGTATCCGTACTCGGGCAGGTATCCACACCACTCACCGCTTCTCCCAGGGGCGCGACATCGAAGTCGTCAATATCCTGAGCGGTATTGTCTGGTTCAGAAAGAAGCTGATGTGCCATTCCATGCGGCAGAAAAACGACATCCCCGGCAGACAAGGGGTGAAGCACGCCATCCCCGGTATTAAGGACAGCAGAACCGACGGCAAGATAGTGAAAATAAGCATGGCCGGGCCTCGGTTTGAAAGCCATGCCAAACTCAGGGCCGGTCTGGATGCGACGATATTGCACACCGCGCAGACGCATGCCTGTCAGGAGTTCACTGATCAGGTCAGATGAAAGGGCAAAGGGATCGTGCTGTGTCATTTCAGGAGTAATAGTCAAAAAACAAGGATTACGAATCATAGATCATCTCAACCATCCTGCCTAGAATTTGCGCTACGTTAATTTTCAGGAATGTTTGAAATGAATCATAAAACGCAGGGCTCAGCGCCCGCGATCCAACGAGATGTGCAACAGGCTCCGCCGGCGTGGATGGCCGTCTTCTCCCTCACCATGGGCGTGTTCGGCTTGCTCACGGCGGAATACCTGCCAGCCAGCCTGTTAACGCCCATGGCCTCAGACCTGCAGGTGACGGAAGCCTTAGCGGGTCAGGCGGTGACGGTCACCGCTGTTATCGCGCTGTTTGCCGGGCTGCTGGTTCCGGGTCTGACGCGTAAGCTTGATCGCAGAACCGTCCTGTTAAGTTTTACCGTGCTGATGATCGCCTCAAACCTGCTGGTCGCCCTTTCCTCAAGCCTTGTCGTGTTGCTGGTGATGCGGATCCTTCTTGGCGTCGCGCTGGGCGGATTCTGGAGTATGGCCGCAGCGGTGGCGATGCGGCTGGTTCCGGAGAAATTCGTGCCGAGAGCCCTGTCGGTTATCTTCAGTGGCATCGCCGTAGGAACCGTCGTTTCGGTGCCGCTGGGAAGTTTTCTCGGTGAGCTCTATGGCTGGCGCAGCGCGTTTATTGCCGCGGCTCTGGTGGGAGGGGTCACGCTTGCTTTTCAGTGGTTCACATTACCGCGCATGGCTCCCCGTCAGGTTACGCATACAGAATCAGTCTTAACCTTACTGCGCCGTCCCGGCATTGCAACGGGGATGTTTGGTTGCGTGCTGGCACATACCGGTCAGTATGCCCTGTTTACGTATATTCGCCCTTCTCTGGAAAGCGTGAGTCATATTGATGCGGGCGGACTGGCCCTGCTCTTGCTCGGATTCGGTGTGGCCAATTTTGCAGGTACATTGCTGGCTGGCTGGGTAATGACTTACAGCCTTCGTCTGACGCTCATTGTAATGCCTTGCCTGGTCGGCATCGCGGCATTGGGAATGATATTACTGCCCGTTCAGATAACCGGGCTCACTCTGCTGGTTTTGCTCTGGGGGCTGGCATTCGGCGGTGTGCCCGTCGCCTGGTCAAACTGGGTAACCCGCTCGGTGCCCGATCAGGCTGAGAGCGCAGGAGGCATGGTGGTGGCTGCCGTGCAATCTTCTATCGCGGCCGGTGCGGCACTGGGAGGTGTCATGTTCGGACTGGGGGGGATCTCCGGGGTATTTATTACCGCGGGTATTGTGATGTTAAGTGCCGCGCTGATCATTGCCTTGTGCGTCAGGGTCGGTCTGTCCGGCGACGGTGCAGAAAGCGCGTCCTTCCAGCACGGATAGCGTCAGGAAATACGCTGACAATCTTTCAGTAAATTCCTAAAAATAACTAAAATTAATTCCACACAAACATTGTTGCTATCGTGTTCAAATACTCAATTTATCATCATGTTAAAACTGTTTCCGGCTTATTTCCGTGAACAGGTCAGGGCTATAACAGTTATATTAAAATTGAGTCTGCGTTTTAGAGGTACGTTTTATTCCCGGCGTAGGTAAAACAAACTGATAAGACATAAAAACTTATTAATCAATAGATTATATTGTGGTAGCAGCAATGTTTTCAATTTTCATACAATGTAGCCGGGAAATAAAATCATTTTGAACCCGTGAACAACCATGATCACACCCCATTGAATTATAAATATAAAAAATAAAATCACCTGAACTGTTATAGTACTTTTTCACGAAACTGTATCTACTTCTAAAAATAATCTCAGTGCACAATCGTTTCGACTAAAATCCGTATAAATCGCAAGAATACAATTTATGTTACGTTTAATTAACTTGTCCCATTTTCTCTATAGGGGATGTAAGCAATGTTTGGATTAGATGCTTTTCACCTGGCAAGAATACAATTCGCTTTCACCGTTTCTTTTCACATCATATTTCCTGCCATTACGATCGGGCTGGCAAGTTTTCTGGCTGTGCTTGAAGGAATGTGGCTGAAAACTGGCCATCGCAGTTATCGGGATCTCTATCATTTCTGGTCCAAAATTTTTGCTGTTAACTTTGGTATGGGCGTTGTGTCAGGGCTGGTCATGGCGTACCAGTTCGGCACTAACTGGAGCGGGTTCTCGCAATTTGCCGGCAGTATCACCGGCCCTTTACTGACTTATGAAGTACTCACCGCCTTCTTCCTGGAAGCGGGTTTTCTGGGCGTGATGTTGTTTGGCTGGAACCGGGTCGGACCGGGCCTGCATTTCTTTGCTACCTGCATGGTGGCGCTGGGCACCCTTATCTCTACCTTTTGGATCCTGGCGTCGAACAGCTGGATGCATACCCCGCAAGGCTATGAAATTGTGAATGGCGTCGTAGTGCCAACGGACTGGTTTAAAATCATTTTTAATCCGTCATTTCCTTATCGCCTGTTCCATATGTCCATCGCGGCATTCCTCGCCAGTGCGTTCTTTGTCGGCGCCTCGGGTGCCTGGCACCTGCTTCGCGGCAACGATACGCCAGCGGTTCGGAAAATGTTTTCCATGGCGTTGTGGATGGCGTTGTTCGTCGCCCCCATTCAGGCAATGGTCGGCGATGCCCACGGCCTGAATACTCTGGAACATCAACCCGCGAAAATTGCAGCAATCGAAGGCCACTGGGAAAACCGGCCCGGAGAGTCCACGCCGTTAATTCTGTTCGGCATGCCGGATATGCAACAGGAACGGACGAAATATGCGCTTGAGGTCCCCTATCTGGGCAGCCTGATCCTCACGCATAGTTTGGAGAAACAAGTGCCCGCGCTGAAAAGTTTCCCGAAAGAAGATCGCCCTTTCTCACCGGTCATTTTCTGGTCTTTCCGGGTGATGGTGGCTCTCGGTCTGCTGATGATCACAGCCGGTGTGCTGGGTGCCTGGCTGCGTTATAAAAAGAGGCTTTATCAGTCCCGTCCGTTCCTTTGGTTTACCTTGCTGATGGGGCCTTCCGGTCTGATTGCCCTGCTGGCAGGCTGGTTTACCACTGAAATTGGCCGACAGCCATGGGTCGTTTATGGCGTTCAGCGCACCCGTGATGCTGTCTCCGCACACGGTGAAATGCACATGAGCCTCAGCCTGTTAGCTTTCCTGCTGGTTTATTCATCGGTCTTTGGTATCGGATACGTCTATCTTATGCGCCTGATTAAGAAAGGGCCGGTGACCGGTGAAGGCGATGAGGTTTCGCACGGCGGACCCGGTAAGAAAAGCACACCCGCACGTCCGCTGTCTGCTGCACATGAAGGGTTGAACACCGCCGGGGGAAATAAAAACCATGATTGATTATACTGTTATATGGTTTGCCATTATCGTATTTGCGAACCTGATGTACATCGTGATGGATGGCTTTGATCTGGGTATTGGCATTTTATTCCCGTTCAATAAAGACAAAACCGAACGCGACATGATGGTCAACACCGTTGCGCCGGTCTGGGACGGTAATGAAACCTGGCTGGTACTGGGCGGTGCAGCCTTATACGGAGCCTTCCCGCTGGCCTATTCGGTTATCGCCGATGCACTGTCCGTCCCGTTAACCCTGATGCTTTTCGGTCTGATATTCCGCGGTGTGGCGTTTGAATTTCGTTTCAAAGCCACGGAGAAGCATCGTCCGTTCTGGGATAAATCGTTTATTGCAGGCTCGATCGTGGCAACCTTCAGTCAGGGGATAGCCGTCGGCACCGTGCTCAATGGTTTTGAGGTCACGGGCAGGACGTTTACCGGCCCGGCATTAAGCTGGCTGGCTCCCTTCCCCCTTTTCTGTGGCGTTGGCCTGGTGGTCGCCTACGCGCTGCTCGGCTGTACCTGGCTTATCATGAAAACCGAAAATTCCCTGCATCAGAAAATGTGCAGACTCGCCAGACCCCTGGTCATCACCTTGCTGGCGATCATAGGTATTATCAGTATCTGGACACCGCTGACGCATGCCGATATCGCGCATCGCTGGTTCAGCATGCCAAATCTGATCGCATTTCTGCCTGTACCCGTCCTGGTCTTAGCCTGTACCTGGGGAATTTTGCGGGCGATAAAAAGTCACGCGCACTATATGCCGTTCCTGCTGACTCTCGCGCTTGTTTTCCTCGGATTTTCGGGGCTCGGGATTAGTATCTGGCCGAATATTATTCCTCCGTCCATCTCAATTTGGGATGCAGCGTCGTCTCCAAAAAGTCTGGCATTTATGCTGGTTGGCGCGATGGTCATTATTCCCGTTATCCTGATTTATACCTTCTGGAGTTATTACGTGTTCCGCGGGAAAATCAAGGAAAACGAGGGTTATCATTGATCTGAATATTACCGGGCGGCGTGACGGCATTATTTTCGCCCGGTTTTCACAGGAGGTTCCTGATGCAGGATCAGACAATCAATAGGAAGCAGCCATTCTGGAAGCGCGTCGTCTGGCTGATAATCATTTATACGTTAAGTGTATTATCGCTGGCTGTGGTGGCATTCTTATTCAGAATGATGATGACAGCCGCCGGAATGAAATCGCATTAAAAATAAGTGATGACATGCAGCGGCTTTTCTTACCCTTGCCCAAAAATCTTAATCACCGCATCCAGATGTTCCTTCATCGCCTTCCTGGCGGCGCGACTGTCTCTGGCCTCCAGCGCCGTCAGGATCTCAAGGTGTTCAATCTCAGAACGGTGCGGCATGTCCTGCGGGGTGTAATGTAATTGCAGGCTACGGAACATGGTGCCATAACGGTGGCCAAGCAGGTGGGCGATGATAAATGCATAGGCCGGATTACCGCTGGCCTGAGCGATGCGGATATGAAATAAACGGTCGCCGGGATGCGTTGCTGAACCATGACGGTTATCGCGACAATTCTGCTCATATGCCTGCCTGATCGCCGCCAGTTCCTCGTCAGTTGCGTTTCTTGCCGCCAGTGCGGCCGTTTCAGGTTCTATCAGACGGCGGGTTTGCAACAGCGAAAAAGGGGGCAATTCAGCAGTAAAATCCAGCGCGATATTCAGCTCATCATCCACGTCCGCCCACTGGTTGCGTCCCGCCTGAGACATCACCGGCTCCAGCGAGGGCGTAGCCGCAACGACAGGCGGCTGACGGACAATTACGCCGTTTCCCACCCGCACATCCACCAGCCCGATCACTTCCAGCGCAATCAGGGCTTCACGCACCGAGGCGCGGCTCACCTGTAACTGACTCGCCAGTTCACGTTCAGCCGGAAGACGACTGCCGGGTGGAAATTCTTTATTATCAATCAACGTTTTTAGCTGGTCAGCTATCTGCCTGTATATTCTGGGATTTTCTAACTTTTTTATCGGCATCGCACACCTGAGGTCAATTCTCATTAAGTGATTCAGCTAGCATTTTTCGGACAAAAATCTTGCTGATTTGTTTTATGCATGTAAAAAATTGGTTAACGGGAATGGCGTTTTAAGCAGAAGCTTGCCGGACATCTTAGCAAAAAGTACTGCTTTTAACGCGTTTTTTTCACCTTCAATGGCCTGACCATTAGACCTATAAAGCGATATTTGATGGGGAATTGCTATGAACCTGGCAGGGAAAAAAGTTCTGATCACCGCCGCCGGACAAGGTATTGGCTTCAACACCGCCACGCTTTTTGCCCTGGAGGGTGCCGAGGTAATTGCCACCGACATCAATATCGGTGCGTTACAGAATATTCCGGGGATTACCCCGCGCTTACTTGATGTGACAGACCCGCGGGCGATTGCTGCTTTGGCAGAAGAAACCGGCCCGCTCGATGTGCTGTTCAACTGCGCCGGGGTGGTCCACAGCGGCGATATCCTCGCCTGTACAGAAAACGAATGGCAGTTTGCGCTCGATCTCAATGTCACTGCGATGTTTCACATGATCCGCGCTTTTCTGCCCGCCATGCTTGAGCGCGGCAGCGGTTCAGTGATCAACATGTCATCCGTTGCCTCGAGCATCAAAGGTGTGCCGAACCGCTTTGCATACAGCGCCTCAAAAGCGGCTGTGATTGGCCTGACCCGCTCTGTTGCTGCGGATTACGTCACCCGAGGCATTCGCTGTAACGCGATTTGTCCGGGCACGGTGGAATCTCCGTCCCTGCGCCAGCGTATTGCCGCACAGGCGCAGGCCGAAGGCCGCAGCGAAGCTGAGGTGTACGCCGCGTTCGTTGCCCGCCAGCCGATCGGGCGCATCGGTAAAACCGAAGAAATCGCCCGGCTGGCACTGTATCTGGCCTCCGACGCCAGTTCTTATACCACCGGCACGGTGCAAATTATTGACGGCGGCTGGAGCAACTGAGTCGACCGCGGCTAACAACATCTGACTTTCACAGAAGGATACTGACACATGAAATTATTACGTTACGGCAATCCGGGTTCTGAGCGCCCGGGCCTGGTGGATGACAACGGCCAGTTACGCGATCTCAGCGCACATATCGCCGATATCCGTGGCGAATTTTTACAGCCCGAAACGCTGGATAAGCTGCGCCAGCTCGATCCGCACAGCCTGCCACGGATCAGCGGCGAACCCCGTCTGGGTGCCTGTGTGGGTAGTGTGGGGAAATTCATCTGTATCGGCCTGAACTACGCCGATCATGCGGCCGAAACCGGCGCAGAAATCCCGCAAGAACCGGTAGTTTTTAGCAAATGGACCAGTGCGATTGTCGGACCAAACGATGACGTGGAGATCCCCCGGGATTCGGTTAAAACCGACTGGGAAGTAGAGCTTGGTGTCGTGATCGGCACCGGCGGGCGCTATATCAGCGAAGCCGATGCGATGTCACACATCGCCGGTTACTGCGTGATCAACGATGTCTCTGAGCGCGAATTTCAGATTGAACGCGGCGGTACCTGGGACAAAGGCAAAGGCTGCGACACCTTTGGTCCGACCGGCCCGTGGCTGGTGACGGCGGATGAAATCCCTGACCCGCACCAGCTGAATTTGTGGCTGGAAGTGGACGGCAAACGCTATCAGAACGGCAATACGCGCACCATGATTTTCCGGATCCCCGAAATCATCAGTTATCTCAGCCGTTTCATGAGCCTGCAACCCGGCGACATCATTTCAACCGGCACACCGCCGGGCGTCGGACTGGGGCAAAAACCACCGGTATACCTGAAAGCCGGTCAGGTCATGCGGCTTGGCATTGAAGGTTTGGGTGAACAGCGTCAGAAGACAGTGCAGGCATAGCCCCTTTACGCTAAAGGAATTTTGCGATGACAACGATTACGGCTTTACGTGTTGAAGATGTGCGCTTCCCGACCTCGCTGGCGCTCGATGGCTCGGATGCCATGAACCCGGATCCGGATTATTCCGCTGCCTATGTGATTTTAGACACTGACAATCCTGCGCTGAAAGGCCACGGACTGACCTTTACCATCGGGCGCGGCAATGAAATCTGCTGCGTAGCGATCAAGGCGCTGGAACACCTGATTGTGGGGCGCGAACTGGCAGACATCACCGCCGATATGGGTAAATTCTGGCGCGATTTTACCAGCGACAGTCAGTTGCGCTGGATTGGTCCGGATAAGGGCGCAATCCATCTGGCGACCGGCGCGGTAGTTAACGCGGTGTGGGATTTGTGGAGCAAAGCCGCCGGTAAACCCCTGTGGCAACTGGTGGCCGACATGTCACCGGAAGAGCTGGTGCGCTGCATCGATTTTCGCTACATCACCGACTGCATTACGCCACACGAGGCACTGACATTATTGCGGCAACGCGCTGACAACAAGGCCCAACGCAGAGAGAAACTGCTGGCAGAAGGCTACCCGTGCTACACCACGTCAGCAGGCTGGCTGGGCTATCCCGATGACAAACTGCGCCGTTTATGCCAGGAAGCGGTCGACGCCGGTTTCGATTATCTGAAACTCAAAGTCGGGCGCGACCTCGAAGACGACATCCGCCGCGTGCGCATTGCCCGCGAAGTCATCGGCCCGGATCGCAAACTGATGATCGACGCCAACCAGGTGTGGGAAACCGACGAGGCGATCCCGTGGGTGAATGCCCTCGCCTTTGCCAAACCCTGGTTTATCGAAGAACCGACCAGCCCGGACGACATCGAAGGTCACCGCAAAATCCGTCAGGGCGTTGCGCCGGTTAAGGTCGCCACCGGCGAAATGTGCCAGAACCGCATCATGTTTAAGCAGTTCATTATGCGCGAAGCCATCGACGTGGTGCAGATTGATGCCTGTCGCATGGGAGGAGTTAATGAAGTGCTGGCCGTGATGCTGATGGCCGCCAAATATCAGTTACCGGTATGTCCGCACGCGGGTGGCGTCGGGTTATGCGAATACGTCCAGCATCTGTCCATGATTGATTACCTGTGCATTTCAGGTACGCACGACGGTCGGGTCATTGAATACGTTGACCATCTTCACGAGCATTTTGTACACCCGTGCGATATTCGCGGCGCAGCTTATATGCCTCCACAGGCACCGGGATTCTCTGTCGAGATGCATCAGGCGTCGGTCGAAAAATACCGCCATCACGCCTGACCTTAATGATCGAAAAAGCAGCAAGGAGGAGGCCGATGATGCGAATCGACAGCCATCAGCATTTCTGGCGCTACACCCCGCAGGACTACCGCTGGATAAGCGATGAAATGACGGTGCTGAAACAGAATTTCTTGCCGGAAACACTGACGTCAACGTTACAACGTCACAACATTCAGGGCACGGTACTGGTTCAGGCATGCTCATGCACCAGTGAAACCCGATGGCTGCTGGATATCGCCGGAAAAACTGACTTTGTGTGCGCCGTGACCGGCTGGGTCGATCTGTCATCGTCCGCGCTGCAACGGGAGCTGGATGCTCTCTCACACCCGCTGCTGCGCGGCTTTCGTCATCAGGTTCAGGATGAACCTTCGCCTGCACAATGGCTGGCAGATCCGGCCATCAATGCCGGTATTCGCCAGCTTCAGCAGCAGGAATATGTTTATGAAATTCTGGTGACGCACCGCCATCTTGCCGAAGCCGTACAGTTTGCCATAAGGCATGACGGGCATTTTCTGGTGCTCGATCACCTCGGCAAGCCGGATCTCAGCCTGGGCGCTGCGTACTGGAAGAAACAGATCGCCCCGCTGGCGGCGTTACAACACGTCAGTTGTAAGCTTTCCGGGCTACTGACTGAGCCGCGCCCGGCGGGGATGTCTGCCCGCGACCTGTTGCCCTATTTCGATGCCGCACTGGAGGTTTTCGGGCCCGGACGCCTGATGTTTGGCTCCGACTGGCCGGTGTGCTTACTGGCTGGCGGCGATGAGAATCCATGGGATTTATGTGAACAGGCCACGGCCTCACTCAGTTCTGACGAGCAGGCTGCCATATATGGCGGCAATGCCTGCACGGTTTACCGATTACAGCCTTTACCGATTACAGGAAATGACTGATGAATCTGCATCTGCAAAATAAAGTGGTGATCGTCACCGGCGGCGGGTCCGGTATTGGCGCGGCGATTTCGCTGACGCTGGCGGAAGAAGGTGCCATTCCGGTGATCATCAGCAATACCGAACCTGCCAATCAACTGATGCATAAACTGCAACAGCTTTCTCCGCAGGCCAGTTTTGTGCTGACCGAACTGCGCGACGAAACCAGTTGCACGGCGGCGGTACAGGAGGTGCTTACCCGCTATGGCAGCATCGACGGGCTGGTGAACAATGCCGGAGCCAACGACAGCGTCGGACTGGACGCCGGTCGGGAAGCCTTTGTGCAATCGTTAGAACAAAACCTGATCCACTATTATCTGATGGCACACCTGAGTCTGGAAGCCCTGCGCGCAAGCCACGGGGCGATCGTCAATATCAGCTCGAAAACCGCCTTAACCGGACAAGGCAACACCAGCGGTTACGCTTCAGCCAAAGGCGGCATTCTGGCGCTGACCCGTGAATGGGCGGCGGCGCTGCTCGGCGACGGCATCCGCGTGAACGCCGTGATCCCGGCAGAAGTCATGACGCCACTGTACGAACGCTGGATCAAAAGCTTCGATCATCCCGACGAAAAGTTGCAACAAATCACCTCGCATATTCCGCTGGGACAGCGGATGACCACGCCGCAGGAAATCGCCAACACCGTGGTATTCCTGCTCTCTTCCCGCGCGTCTCACACCACCGGCCAGTGGCTGACCGTGGACGGTGGTTATATGCATCTCGACCGGGCGCTGACATGAAGCGCCGCTATTGTCAGGCACTGGATCTGGCGGAAGATCCGGCGCTTATCGAAGAATATCAGCGTCATCACCGCAAAATCTGGCCGGAAATTACCGCGCATCTGCGCCGTTATGGCATCGCAGAGATGGAAATTTACCGGCTGGGCAACCGGCTGATGATGGTGATGGAAACCACGGAAGAGTTTGACAGCGGGCTGTTCGAACGCCGCAGTCTGGAGGATCCGAAAGTGTGTGAGTGGGAAGCCCTGATGTGGAAATATCAGCGCCCCACGCCGTGGACACCCGCCGGTAAAAAGTGGGTAGAAATGGAGAAGATTTTTTCGCTTGCTGAACAGATTAAGTAAAACCCGGTCGGCTCCCTCCCCTGCGAAGGGGAGGAGCAAAGCAAAACCCGCTCAACCCTGTGAATGTGGGAGGAGCAAAAGCTCTCCCTACTCTCAGGGAGTTCATCACGTTTTTCACGTTATCTGACATAAAAAATCAGCCACCTGAGCTGACCCCCTACATGCGTTACCAGATACTGAGGAATACACTATGCTCGCCGATAAAACTGCCGCGCCCGCTTATGCGCAGCGCAAAACGACGTCCGGTTTCCGCCTGGCGTTCATTTTGGTCACCACGCTGTTTTTCCTGTGGGGTTTATCCTACGGGTTGCTGGATGTCCTGAATAAACATTTCCAGGAAGTCTTACACGTCAATAAAGCCCAGTCTGGCCTGTTACAGGCCGCCTATTTCGGGGCATATTTTATCATCGCCCTGCCTGCCGGTTTCTTCATGGACAGGTTTGGCTATAAAGCCGGGATCCTGGTCGGATTATGTCTCTATGCACTGGGCGCGCTGTTGTTTGTGCCTGCCGCCTCCGCAGGCAGTTTCGCTATGTTTCTGTTCGCACTGTTCGTGATCGCCCTCGGTCTGGGCTGTCTGGAAACCGCCGCTAACCCGTTCGCTACCGTGCTGGGCGATCCGGCCGGAGCAGAACGTCGCCTGAACCTTTCTCAGTCATTCAATGGTTTAGGGCAGTTTATCGGCCCGATTATCGGCGGTTCGCTGTTCTTCTCTGCCACGCAGGGCACCACGGCAGACGGCTTGTCATCTGTAAAAACTACCTACGTCGCCATCGCCGTGTTAGTGCTTCTGATTGCCTTCCTGTTCGGGCGCACCAAATTGCCGGATATTCGTGAGCAAAGCGCGACAGGGGATCAGGGTGGCGGAAAAGGATTATGGCAGCATGCCCATTTCACCGGTGGTGTGATTGCACAATTCTTCTACGTCGCGGCCCAGGTAGGTGTCGGCGCGTTCTTCATTAACTACACCACCGAACACTGGCACACGCTGTCGAATCAGAATGCGTCTTACCTGCTTTCCGTCGGTATGGTAAGTTTTATGGTTGGCCGTTTCTTCAGTACCTGGCTGATGGGCTTTGTCCGTCCGGCCACGCTGCTGGTAGTTTACGCCATCATTAATATTGTGCTGTGCGGCGTGGTGGTCGCGGGGATTGATAACGTGTCGGTGATTGCACTGGTGGCGATTTTCTTCTTCATGTCGATCATGTTCCCGACCATTTTTGCAATGGGTGTCAAGAATATGGGCAAACAGACCAAACGCGCCAGCTCTGTGATGATCATGGCGATTGTGGGTGGCGCGGTGATGCCATACCTGATGGGTGCGATTGCTGACCATTACAACACCGCCGTTTCCTACGCCCTGCCAATGGTGTGCTTCGCCGTGGTACTGATTTATGCCGTGAAACAACGAGCGAAAGCCGCTCTCTGAGGGGAGTGGTAATACGAACACTCAGACTGCCATACCTCACAAAATTCCCTCCTCAATGTCTTTTGGCGTTAAGGAGGGACTGCAACGCTGAAATCCACGCACTGAGCTTTAACATTTCTGTCATCCCGGTGTGGAAAATCCTGCTTATACTTCACCGCGTATGAAACTGGTTAATAACGCTGAAGGGTAAAAATATGTCGATTCGTTCATTGCAGGCACTCTGTTTAACCCGTTTTTTATTGCGGATGTTCGTGACAGGCTTGGGCCTTTTTTGGGGATATTTCTGACGCATCGAAAAACAAGCGTCTGATTCGGGTACTGCGTCTGCCTCAAAAAGTACTGCGATCATCTTTCTGCTCCCTCATGAATTTCGCTCAGCTTATTACCGGCTAAAAGGGGATGCTTCGGTCAGCGCCGAAGTATGTCGGTGACGCGCAAGCTGGATCATGAACTTTGCTCATGTTCAGTGAATTTAAATCACTTTTTTTCACTCAATGACTCAGGCATAAAAGAGTCATCGCGATTCACTCTTAAAAATATGAAGACTACTGAAATAATTTAGGTTTTTCAGCAGCCAGGACACCTGATAAAAATGAAAAAAGAAATTACATTCACTATTAAAAGCCTTCGTTTTGACGAAGATTATAACCCCTCGGAAAATACGCGTATTACGACTAACTTTGCCAATCTGGCAAGGGGTGAAAAACGCCAGGAAAACCTGCGCAACACCTTAGTGATGATTGACAATCGTTTCAATTCACTGGCGCATTGGGACAACCCTGTGGGTGACCGCTACTCCGTTGAACTCGATATCATTACAGCCCAGTTAAACATTAATATTGCAGGGAAGATCGACGTTTTTCCGGTGATTGAAGTATTAAAAACCACTATCGTTGATAAAAAAACCCATGAACGTTTTGATGGTATTTTAGGTAATAATTTTTCTTCTTATGTACGGGATTATGATTTTAGCGTTTTACTGCCGGAGCATAATAAGAATAAATCCGGATTTAGCCTGCCGGATGATTTTGGTGTATTACACGGTGATATCTTTAAGCGTTTCATTAATTCCGATATTTACAAAGAATTCTTTAATAAAACACCCGTTATTTGCCTGAGCGTCTCAAGTAAAAACACTTATTACCGTACCGGCAATCAACATCCTGTATTAGGCATCGAATATCAGCAGGACGAACCTTCCCTGACTGATGAATATTTCGCCAAAATGGGATTGCGGGCGCGATACTTCATGCCTGAAAACAGCGTTGCGCCTTTGGCGTTTTACTTCAGTGGCGATTTGCTCAGCGATTATACCAATCTTGAGCTGATCAGTACCATCAGCACGATGGAGACTTTCCAGAAGATATACCGCCCTGAAATTTACAATGCTAACTCCGCGGCCGGAAAACAGTATCAGCCAAGCCTGAATTTCCAGGATTATTCATTAACCCGGATTGTTTATGACCGGGAAGAACGTAGCCAGCTGGCTGTTGAGCAGGGGAAATTTACCGAGGAACATTTTATTAAACCTTACCAAACTGTTCTTAAACAATGGTCTGCTCATTCCGTTCTTTGATTTACTAAAAATATAAGGTCACCTGTGATGAAAAAATTATTACCGACATCGACTGCGGGCAGTTTACCTAAGCCCTCCTGGATTGCGCAGCCGGAGACACTCTGGTCACCCTGGAAGCTTGAAGGTCAGGAGTTACTCGACGGCAAAAAAGATGCGCTGCGTTTGTGTCTGGAAGATCAGCAACAGGCAGGTATTGATATCGTCAGCGATGGCGAGCAAACGCGCCAGCATTTCGTCACGACCTTTATTGAGCACCTCAACGGCGTTGATTTCGAGAACCGCGAGATCGTTAAGATTCGCAACCGTTATGAAGCCAGTGTGCCGACTGTTGTTGGCCCGGTCAGTCGTCAAAAGGCCGTTTTTGTCGAAGATGCGAAGTTTTTGCGCCAGCAAACAACACAGCCGATCAAATGGGCTCTTCCGGGGCCGATGACGATGATCGACACGCTCTATGATAATCACTATAAAAGTCGCGAAAAACTCGCCTGGGAATTCGCTAAAATTCTCAATGAAGAAGCCCGGGAATTAGAGGCTGTGGGTGTCGATATTATCCAGTTTGATGAACCGGCATTTAACGTGTTCTTCGATGAAGTGAACGACTGGGGTATTGCCACGTTAGAAAGAGCCATTGAAGGGCTGAAATGTGAAACGGCTGTCCACATCTGCTACGGCTATGGTATCAAAGCCAATACAGACTGGAAAAAAACGCTGGGAACAGAGTGGAGACAATACGAAGAGATTTTCCCAAAACTACAAAAATCTAATATCGATATTATTTCACTGGAATGTCATCACTCCCATGTTCCGATGGAGCTGATGGAGCTGATCCGGGGTAAAAAAGTGATGGTCGGTGCTATCGATGTGGCAACCAATACTATTGAAACACCCGAGGAAGTCGCCGCTACGCTTCGAAAAGCACTGCAATATGTTGACGCCGACAAGCTCTATCCTTGCACCAACTGTGGCATGATCCCATTACCGCGTGGCGTAGCAAGAGGCAAGTTAGATGCGTTAAGTGCCGGTGCAGAAATCGTCCGGAAAGAACTGCTGGCGAAGTAAATTCACCCGATTGCATCAATCTGAAGAGAATTCAGCCCGGATCAGGCGGTCAGACCAGAAGCCTGCCGGGCTGAGTGATAAACCGATCATGCCCCGTTATTGCTTCACCAGCACCGGCTGTTCGCGATAATCCGCCGGGAAATGCTGTTTTAATTCGTTAATTTTTGGCAGGTCGTTCACCACGATGTACGGATAATCCGGATTATCGTTTAAAAAGTTCTGGTGATAAGCCTCTGCCGGATAAAAGTGTGCACTGCTTTCCACTTTTGTCACCAGCGGCTCGCTGTAACTGTGGCTGGCATCGAGCTGAGCGATATACGCTTTCGCCACTTCTGCCTGAGCCTGACTGAGCGGGAAAACCGCCGAGCGATACTGACTGCCGGTATCCGGACCCTGACGGTTTAACTCTGTCGGGTTATGCCCCACCGAGAAGAAAATATGCAGCAGTTCGCCATACGTCACCTGCGACGGATCAAAGGTAATTTTGACCGATTCTGCGTGGCCGGTATCGCCGGTACTCACCTGTTCATAACTCGCCGTTCGCGCGTCGCCGCCCGCATAACCGGACACCGCGCTGGTCACGCCTTTCACGTGTTGAAACACGCCCTGAATTCCCCAGAAACAGCCACCGGCAAACAATGCCGTCTCGCTGTGCGACGTACCCGCAGGTTCATCTTTTGCCGGTGCGGGGATTACCACCGCCGGTTCAGCGCCCCCGCCCCATGACCAGGCATTATTTTGGAACGCGAACGCTGACGCCAGCACCAGTCCGGCGATCAGACTGTAATGACGCATTTTTTTCGATGCAATTTTCATGGGTAATTTCCTGACTGATTAAGCTTGTGGAGTGAACGTCATCGCCAGCCCGTTCATGCAATAGCGCAGGCCGGTCGGCTGCGGACCGTCATCAAACACATGCCCCAGATGTCCGCCACACCGGCGACAATGCACTTCATCGCGAACCATACCGAGCGAGGTATCCCGGCTGATTTGCGCGGCGTTGCCCAGAGGTTTCCAGAAACTTGGCCAGCCGGTATGGCTGTCGAATTTGGTCGCCGAGGAGAAAAGAGCAAGATTGCAGCCTGCACAGGCAAATTCACCCACCCGGTGTTCGTCATTTAACGGGCTGGAATAAGGCCGTTCAGTGCCCGCCTCACGCAAAATGCGGTATTGATCATCGCTGAGGCGCTGATGCCACTGAGCCTCAGTGAGCATGATGTCGAATTTCGCAGTTTTCGCCTGTGCGTCGGCGCTGCGGGAAAACAGTGACGGGACCAACCCCATCAGCGCAGCGGCCGAGACCGCACCACTGCCCAGCAGGAAATTACGTCTGTTAATCATTGTTGCCACCGTTGCGGTTACTGTCGATGACATCAGACTACAAGGGGAGGGATTACGGAATCCTCGCGGAGAGTTAACGGTTTTGTGATAAGTAGGAGATTACCGCTGTGCGGCGCCAGCGAGCGGAGCGCGAAGTAGAAAAGCGGGGAGAGATCCAAGAGAGGGAAAGCACTTCCCTCTCTTGGGCGGTTTCGGCGCAGCGCGTTGTGCGATCACCGCTATTGAAAAACCGGAACTGTCACCCTTCTGTTCCAGGCAGCCGCCCCGTTGCAGCGGCCATCTGCAACCAGATTACAAAATCGCCCGTGCAGCCGGGTCTGCCCCCTCCCGCACAAACACAGGAATTTCACTCATTGGGGCGGCGACCCTAATCGCTCTCCCCCCTTCATAGCGTTCTCCATTCAGCGCCACCCACGTTTCTCCCGCCGGTAACCACACTTCCCGCTCGCGCTGACCGGCGTACAACACCGGGGCGACCAGAATATCGGCGCCAAGCATATACTGATCTTCCACCTGCCAGCTTTCAGCCTGAGCCGGATACTGATAGAACATCGTGCGCATTACAGGATCCCCCTTCTCATGCGCTTCCTGCATCACATGGCTGATGTACGGACGCAGTTTCTCACGCAGGAATAACCCGTTCTTCATCAGCGTGTAATTCTCTTCGCCGTAGCTCCAGACTTCATTTGGTGCGCCGCTGTTGCATTGCGCAATGCCGTCACGCCACGGTTCCGGCGGCTGAATTTGTGGCTCACGGTAACCATGCAGACGCATAACAGGGCAGAACACACCCCACTGGAACCAGCGGATCAGTAACTCCTGAAATATCGGATCATTAATATTCCCGCCCTGGAACCCGCCGATATCCGTCGTCCACCACGGGATACCCGCCAGCCCCATATTCAGGCCAGCGACAATCTGATTACGCAGCGCGTGAAAAGAAGAATGGATATCGCCCGACCACGCCAGCACACCATATCGCTGACTGCCCGCCCAGGCGCAGCGCACCAGATTAACGATCTCATGCTCGCCTTCCTGCTGTAACCCCTCGTAAAAGCCCTGCGCGAACTTCTGCGGATAAATGTTGCCGACTTCCAGCACCGGCCCGAGATGATAGCGATAGTTATCGAAATCATAGGTGCGGTATTCCGGCTCAGCTTCATCCAGCCAGAAGGTACGGATCCCCAGATCGTAATAGTTTTGCTTTACTTTCTCCCAGACAAACTGACGTGCGCCGGGATGTGTGGCGTCAAAGAAGGTGCAGTTGCCAAGGAAATCAAGATTCACCGATACACCACGATCCGTGTTCACCAGGTAACCTTTTGATTTCATCTCCTTATAATTTTCTGTCCGGCTGTCAACCGTCGGCCAGACCGACACCATGGTTTCGATACCCAGTGATTTCAGCTCAGCGACCATCGCTTTCGGATCCGGCCAGTCCACCGGGTCAAAACACCAGGTGCCCTGATTCGGCCAGTGGAAGAAGTCGATGACAATAACCGAAACAGGCAGGTTGCGGCGCTTGTATTCACGCGCGACTTCCAGCACCTCCTGCTGTGTGCGGTAACGCAATTTGCACTGCCAGAAACCCGTGGCATATTCCGGCATCTGCGGCGCGGTGCCGGTTGCACGGCCATACTGATGCATGATCTCAGCGGGCGTATCGCCAGCGGTGATCCAGTAATCCATCTGCTCCGTGACCTGCGCTTCCCAGCGGGTAATATTTTTGCCGAATGTCGCCTCACCAATCGCCGGATTGTTCCACAACATGCCATACCCCAGACTCGAAAGCATAAACGGCACACTGGCCTGGGAGTTTCGCTGTGCCAGTTCCAGTGTGCAGCCTTTCAGATCCAGACAATTTTGCTGGTATTGCCCCATGCCATAGATTTTCTCATCCGCGCGCGACTCAAAACGTACGGTCAGCTGATGTTTACCGCCGGGAATGGCTTTAAATTCGCGGGCATCCATCTTTAGCGCACTGATGTATTTGTCCTGACTTTTCTCCGTCGCACCGATACCGACGGTGGAACGCTGACGCCAGAATTCCTCAAGGATCAGCTCGCCGCGTGAGTTATAAAACGCCAGCTGCCCTTTGATATTCACCGATGCTGTGATGTTGCCGTTGCGCAGCGTCAGGGTTTCTGCGCTGCGGCTGATCTCAGCTTTTGGCTGAACATCCGCTGGCAGTAGCGCCCATAACGAATCATTGAGCTCAGGCCGGCAGGTGGCCCGCACGCGCAGGCTGTTTTCTCCCCAGGGCTCAATCACCAGCGTTTGTTGATCGAAATGCCAGAGGATACGGTTTTTTTCGGCGATTAATTCGCTCATGCGGACTCCTGTGTATGCAAGGTGGCCTGACGTTCAGGCTCATGTTCCCGGGAAATTTTGGACTGATTAATCTGTTTCATGGTGGCGTCATCGAGTTTGTACCAGCGCATCGACAATGCACTGAACATCGACAAGATGCCCGGCACCAGTGAGAACAATGCGATAATCGACAGCATCGCGACGGTATTCTGCTGGGCAGCATGGGGCACGTAACCGCTTATGCCCAGTGTCCAGCCGACCACCGCTCCGCTCACCGCCATCCCCATTTTGAGGATCGCCAGCAAAGTGGAGAACACCGTGCCATCCATGCGCTTGCCTTGTTTGTATTCGCCGTAATCCACCACGTCAGACATCATCACCCACATCAGTGTGGTAGTGACCTGATAGAAGGTTGAAACCAGCAACGTCATGCCCACCAGCAGGGAAATCCATGCCGGAACGAAGAAAATCGCCGCGCTCAGCGCACCGGTCAGCACCGCGCACAGCGTGAAGGCCGCGAGTTTGCTGCGGTTGCGGGTCAGCGGTTTTACCAGCAAACTGCCGAGACTCTTACCCACAATATGTGCAGCCAGCAGCCACATAAAGTAGCTGGCGTGGCCAAGATAATAGGTGACGTAGTACATCATCGCGCCGAGGCGTACTACGCCGAAGGAGATATTGAAGAAGATCAGCGCCGCCACCACGCGCCACTGGTCATTACGCACTAAATCACGTAAATCGGAGAGAAAATTCTCGTGCGTCGGCGGCGCACTGATACGTTCTTTGGTGTTTAAAAAACACAACAGGAACATCACCACGGCGATCGACGCCATGATTGCCATCGCACCAAAATAGCCGTCAAGTTTATTGCCGCCACCCATCATCTCTGCCAGCGGCATCATCAGGAAGGTGGACATTGCACCACCCAGCGTGGCAAGGAAGAACCGATAGGATTGCAGGGAAATACGCTGGGTATTATCAGGCGTGATGATCGCGCCCATCGAGCAATAAGGAATGTTGATGGCGGTATACATCAGCATCATCACGCAATAGGTGACGCTGGCGTATACCATCTTTCCGCCCAAGGTCAGGGATTCCGGTACCGCATAAACCAGCAAACAGCTGGCTCCGAAAGGTAACGCAAGCCAGAGAATATAAGGCCGGAATTTACCGAAACGCGTTTGCGTCCGGTCAGCGATCAGCCCCATCGCGGGGTCCACAATGGCGTCAGCGACGCGGGCAACCAGAAACATTGTTCCGACAAATACTGCCGGTAATCCCACAACATCGGTGTAATAAAACGTCAAAAATATAATCACATTATCCAGGCCAATATGGCTCGCCATATCCCCCAGACCGTAGCTCACCTTTTCTTTTACGGATAGTTTCGCCGTTACGGATAGTTTCGCAGTCATTTTTCGTCCTGCCTTTTGTAGGGTTAAACATAAAAAAGTCAGTCCGTCCGTGGTCCGAGGACTTGTTATAGAATGGTTAAAAGAGAGCGACAATTGCGAGATATCATAAATTTCTTATGATTTTTGATTTGTGTGATACCGGTAACATGATGAGATCCGTCTCGCCTGCGGAACGGGAGAAGGAGAGAAAATGATACCCGCGATAATTATAAATTTTGCTAATAAATAGGGCTGAACCTGAGGGATCGGGAAAAAAAAGCATGTTTGAATCCAGCGACCCCGACACCAGTGCATTCAACTTAAATAATTCAGGTGACAACATAAACAGTGGTTAATGTTGCCATATCAGGATTAAAACTCTGAATGAAATGTTTTCATCTTCTTGTTATTAATGAAAAAAATGCATTTTTCTATCTTGATAAATTTTGGTTATGATGTAATTTATTGCTAACAAGTTAACGTATTGTTATGAATACCTGGAGACTGAAAGCAATACATTTCTATTCAGGCATTTTGAAAATGAGGGTTCACGGGTGCAAGAGAATTGGTTGTTATTACTCGGTGGGGCAAGCGTGGTACAGGGGCCTGATTTACTCGATGAAGCCAAAGAAGCAGGATATAAAATCCTGCTTACCGACACAGAAGAAAATCTCAGGGTGTTTGGCGACAGAGCGCAAAAAGCCGACGAGGTGGTGGTAACCAATCATTACGATGATGAAGCAATACGGGATTTACTGGCCAGGTATCCCTATATAAAACGGAGTTATGCTTTTCGCGAAAAACTTCAGTTTGTAAATAGTAAACTTAATATATTATTAGATTCCTCATGGACACGCCCTGCAACAATCATGCTGATACAAAACAAGTATCTTTGTCGTGAGCTGTTACGAAAATGCGGCATCAGCCAGCCGGAAGCTTTTTTGTGTTATTCAGCAAGTGATGTAGAGGAAAAATTAAGAATACATTTTTCCGGTCATGAAGCCATCCTTAAACCCGTCACCGATGCAGGCAGTCGCGGGGTATATTCTGTCTGTTCAGACAACATTGATAATATTATTCCCAGACTCCCGCAGAAAGGTTACCCATTCATCCTTGAAGAGAAGGTGGAAGGTAAAGAATACAGCCTTGAAGCCCTTTTCGTTGGCAAAAAGTTCAGAATGCTAAATATCACTGAAAAGTTTTTATTTGCAGAGACTTTTTTTGAGCAAGGGCATGTTAATCCGGCAGGTGTTTCTCTTGACGAGCAGAAAAAACGTCAGGCCCGGGCATTAGTGGAGTCTGCGTGCAAAGTGATTGGTATCGAATACGGCATGATCCACGCCGAGTTTTGGGATACTGATGCAGGTATTATTTTGGGAGAAATTCACAACCGTGTCGGGGGTGACTTCATCTCAGTGATGGCGGCCGAGACAGCAGGTATTAATGTATGGCAAAGCCAGCTAACCGATACTCTCTGTTATAAAGCACAGAAAAAAGAGCATATGGCTGTGTGGTCAGAACGTAAAGGAGTAAGCCGCCCCTCTGCTTTGCCGCCGGATTTAGACCAAAAACCAGGGTTTGTTGGCCACGCCTATCTGGGCGAACGCAATTTATTGTGTGCTGAGGGTGCAAGTTATGAGGAGGCGTTAAATAATGCAAAAAGCATTTCAAAACTCTTCAATATTTAAAATCATCCTTGTCCAGGATTTCATCGGGGCCTTTGCCTTCTTTGCTCCTCAGGCATTGTTAATCGCTTATTTACACGAAAACTTGCAGCTGTCAGCAGCCCATACCAGCGGTATATTATTCACGTTGATATTCTTTTCGAGAATTGGCCGCTTAGCCTTTTCACCCTATCTGGATAGAATAAACTTCCCTCTTTTACTTGCAATACTGCAACTGTTAGGAGGATTGGGCTTCTTCCTGCTATCGCGTGGCGAGATTACACAACTCTATTTAGGCGCATTTCTCGTCGGGCTTTTCTACGGGAATAACTCAATTGTTATCCGTATTGCCACCTCCTTTTTGAAAAATCAGTCACTCTCTTTAAACTATTCGTTGCTCAGTACGGTCACAAACCTGGCTTCAAGTGGTGGGGCCATACTCCTGGGCATGTTGTATCAGCATGTCGGGCCCGTTTATATGTTTGAAACAATGTCCTTACTGTTTACACTCACCTGTGCATACACCTACTGGGCGACAAGAAAAATAATCCTCCCCAAACAGGGACATTTCTTCAAGGTATTAATGAGCCTGGTCAGGAGGAAAGTGATTTTACTGACGCTGCTACTTATCCTGCTTGTGTGGTTCATCTATTCGTTAGCGTTAACCACAATGCCACTCTTTGTGATCGACCGTTTGCATAGAACAGACTTGGTATGGACGGTAACGGCACTGAACGGGCTGGCCGTCTTAGTTCTTGCCTATCCGGTTAATTATTTAATTGACAGATTTGATGATAATACCAAACTTATTATCTCATTTTTACTCTTTGGCTTAGCATTTTTAGTGTTATCTCTCCATAATTCGCTGGCAATGCTATACCTGTTTCTTTTCCTGGTAAGCACGGCTGAAATTATCGCTATCCCGGCATATCAAAGCATTATGTCTTTCAACACGGGAGAATATGAAAGGACAGCTATTTTTTCACTTTCTATCCTTGCCGTAGGTATAGGTGAAAGTCTTGGTGCTGTTTTCGCCGTATGGACAAATGAACACAGCCCCTTGTTCCACATTATCTTTATTCTCATGTCTGCTGTCACTGTACTAATCAGTCTGTTCTGTATGCGAAGCCATACCTCCCTCGCGTGATCCTGATAATCCGGGCGGACTTTCATTGCCCGGATTACCCCTGTTGTTTATACCTCCGTCAGTCTCCCCTATCCTTTGGCTCCTTAAATATTCGCTCAATGGCATCCTCATTGCCATGCATCCATAAAAACTCCTGAAAATAATATTTCTTATAGCATAAAAGTAGAAGCTTATTCTTTTCCACATTGTTAAAGAATACTGCATGTATGAATTATCACTCATCACTTCTGTAGGCCGGAACACTTCACTTAAAATCACGCCAGCTTAGTTTTTAATACTGTTAGTTAGCATAAAATAAATAAAAATAACTTTTTTTAAAAAGGATATTTTTATTTTCTTCAGAGAAAAACCAAGAAAAATGTTGCAGAAAAATATAAACACCCTATTTCGCCAAAAAACAATTAATATTTGAATGTAATTTTCAATAACACTTTTATTAAATAAATTCTAAACCGAGAGCGTCGTGAAAATTCAATAAAACCCTTCTCTATATATAACGCGCAGGAAAACTCCCTTACTAAAGCTAGTTGGGGTGAAAGGCCAATCAAAGTTGTTAGTAATATGTAAACATAATTACTTAAATAACACAATAAATAATATTAAAATTTTGCAACATGCTTAATTACCGCCAAATATCAATCATTGGAATAAAATACAAACAAAAATTTGTTAAACGTGGATTATTTTTATTATTAAATATTTCCGCACCATGAATGACAAATAAAAAATTAACTATATGATTATTAATGAAAAATTTATTTTCAATAGTTTACGCCATGAATATTTTTCAATAGCGCACTTTCCTCCCCAAAAAGATATTTCATATTTACTTTACTTAAGCCAAATCCTAAAATTCCAAGGCACCATAAATGTTAATTAAATGTATGTAATTCCCAGAGACGGAGGTTTTGTGAATAATTCAGTGGTGATTTTTGCGGGTTTAAGAAGAACGAATAACGAAAGATTTGAAGCCCTGGCAGCAGCAAAAAGATTAGGGCTTTCAGTCGTACTTATCGGACGTACTATCCCTGAAATGGCTAAAGAGCACCTTTTGGAGTGGCATGAATGCGATACCTCAAATCATGAATTAGGTCTTAAGGTTGCTAAAGATGTAGCTTCGCGACATAACGTGGTCGGTGCATTCAGCTGGACAGATCTGGAACTGAGTTTTGTTGCCAGAATCAACCAGGCTCTGTCATTACCTGGATTAACTCCCGAAGCGGTCAAAATCATCAGAAGTAAATTTCTTACACGTCAGGCTGTTTCGGAAGTTGAGGACGTATCTCCGCAGTATTTCAAAATATCCTCTCTCGACGAACTGTATACTGCCATGGAGACATTAGGTTATCCGGCAGTTGTAAAACCAACAGGTGGCAATGGTTCAAAAGGGATCTTTATTCTGAAAAGCGAAAAGGAGCTTGAATCCGCTATCAGCAATCTCCGCTCACTGGTTTCCGCAGGTAATGACCCTATTTTCAACTCACACGGTGATGAATTTATTGTTGAACAATATGTTCAGGGACAGGAGGTCAGTGTTGAGGTTCTGGTACACCGTGGGGTAGTGGATATTATCGGCATAACCGACAAGTCGACCACCACTCCCTTCCCTTTTGAATCACAACATATATTTCCTTCTGCAGCGTCTGATAAAGCGAAATTAGACGTACAGCGAAAAATTGTTGCCATTGTTCAGGCAGTAGGTTGTGACAATTGTACTTTGCATATCGAAGGTAAAATTGAAAATGACAAATTTACGCTGATTGAAATCAACGGACGCCCTGGTGGTGGTTATATCACTACCCATTTAGTGCCACGAAGCACCGGGGTAGATCATGTCGCCAATATTATCAGAGTGGCTATTGGTCAGGTCCCCGAATTGCGCCCCTTGAGAGAGGGATCCTATGCCGGCATACGTTACCTGTTTGCAGAAAAAGAAGGTCAGTTTTCAGGTCTGACAGGTTATGATCAGGCGATCCTGGATACCGGGGGGCTGGATAACGTTATGACTGAAATCCCGGTAGGCAGCACCATTACCCTGCCACCGGAAAGCTATACCACTCATCGTGTAGCATCGGTTGTCGCTCATGCACCTTCTTATGACATACTTTTAAATATACTAAACAACGTTACAACCTCGTTAAGCATTAATATTCAATAAGGAATGATCGTCATGACCGCGCTTTATTAAATAATGCGCTGGAAGATATCTGCAGAAAAATATATTCCGGCCATTTTTTAAATGCGTACAGATAATTAAATTTCCTTCAGGAATAAACGTCATGTCATTGCAAGACAGAAGCATTGCCATTATTGGGGCCGGCAATATGGGGCGAGCCTTACTCAAAATGGCTTTACATAACGGGGCGCGCATCTTTTTATTTGATATTAACCCGGAGGCGTTCAATAATCTTCCCCCGGAATATAGTGGGTTTATCGCGTCAGGAAGATTGAACGTTAACGTTATTGAAGAGGAAACATTTACTACTGAAATCCCACTGGGAATAAATGCCATTATTATTGCTGTTTCCTGGCATGATGCCAGGGAACTTATCAATGTTCTGGCATCACAGATTGATTGTCCCATTATTGTACTGGGTCGCCCTGACCTGAATGATCCATTAATCCCGGCGATGGGTAACAGAAAGCATCCTCTGCTGTTAGGCACCGGCCTGGAACCTGGTCTAATGGAATCGATGTCTTCTTCTATTCTGGAGCGATTTCCGCAAAGTCATACGATAGAAAGCTTTTGCGGCGGTATCCCGGTGACCCCGACCGGGCCTTTTGGTTATCGGCTAACATTTGGCAGGAAATTGCCCATCGACCCCCGACTGGCATTAACAATAAAGGATCACCAGACATTTTCAGTCCCAAGGTTCGCGCAGGTAAAACATCATTATTTTCCTTCGATTGGTCTGCTTGAAGCCTTTGACGATGCAATGCTTGCAACAACGGCGGAATATTTCCAAAAGCATGTGGTTAATTTTTCGCAAAATACATTGCGCTGGCCGGGATTTTCCTACGCTGCACGGGCCTGTCAGGAATTAGGCCTGCTTTCCCGACAAGAAATTAACGTCGGCAAATTAAATACCAGTATCAGAGATGTGGCCGAAACACTGTTTACTGCAGCCTGTAAGAATGTTGAAACGACAAGTGAAGATTTCGTTTTATGCAAATGGCAACATATCAGTTCATCGGGTGAAAAAGGTGAGCTAATCATTAAAGTATTCCAGCCCGCGCCGGATATTACCGCCATGGCATTTATGACCTGTGCCTTTGCTATCACTGCAACAGAAGTTATTTTTGAAATGGCACTTAAAAACATTATTTATCCGCATGAAAAGCCGGCAGGGCTGATTGGCTTAAAATTTTTAAACGAAATAAAAAAATTTCGGCATGTGGAGATCACCACATCCGGAACCCTAACATGCATGATTACGGAGGCAGTATGAGCGCGATATTGGATATCTTACTCGTCGGTGCAGGGCCCGCGAACCTTTCGGTCTTGAGTTACCTGGATGAAGCCGGCATCCTGACGAGTGGGGACAACATACGCCTGGTAGAGAAAAGAGAGAATGCCAGCTGGCATCCTGGCCTGGCTTTGCCTACTTCTACCCTACAGGTTTCTTTATTGAAAGACCTGGCTTTTTTAAGGAATCCGGCCAGCCCTTATACATTCTTTAATTACCTTAAAGAACAAAAATTACTTTATCAGTTTATGCATTTGAACACCTATTATCCTTCCCGGAATCTTTTTTCTGATTACCTCGGATGGGTAGCATCAAAACTGCAAGACTTCATCTCTTATAATAGTGAGGTTTACAACTTAAAAAGAATATCTTCGCCACAGGGAAAAGATATTCTTGAAGTCACACTGCGAAATAGCGCAGGTGAAACAGAAGTTTTAAAGACGCGTCAGTTAGTATTATCTCAGGGGCATAAGCCCTTTATTCCTGAGGTGTTATTGACTGAAAACCAGCACGTCATTCACTCCAGTCAGCTCTTAAATAAGGTAGCAACGCAAGAACTATCAGCTGAGAACCATATTGTCGTGGTAGGGCGCGGGCAGAGTGCAGGTGAAATCATTCGCTTTTTACTCGAAAAAACTTCAGTGGGTAAAATTAGTGTGGTCTCGCGTGATTTCCTTTTCAAATCGACGGATGCCAACCCTTTCGTCAATGATATTTATACGCATCCGCGCGCAACGGAATTTTTCAATTATGACATTGCTGAACGCGAGAATATGCTGTCAGGTCTGAGAAACACTAATTACGCCACTGTCACAGATGATGTGCTATCTGCTATCTACGAACAAACATTTTCCGACCGCGTCAATCATTGCCAGCGCTTATATCTTTATCCCTACGCCTTAATAGAGTGTATTAAGAAACAGTCAGATAAAATTTCCGTGACATTGCAACAAAGGCAATCAAAAAATGGGGCAATGGAAATAACGGCTGATCTGATTATCTGCGCAACCGGATTTGAAAACATTTTACATAAGTCATTAATCAGCCCGCTGCAACCAGAAATTATCAATGATGATTTAGTCGTGACTGAAAATTTCTCTGTGCAGTTCGGCTCACCTTCAGCTCCAGATATTTTTATTATTAACCATTCTCAGGCACAGCATGGCCCGACAGAGCACACCCTGGCAGGGGTATCAGAAAGAGGAAGAGTGATAGGTGATGCACTGATTAAAAATATGCGTTATTCCGGTAGAGAACCGGTCAGCATAAACAACGAAACACTGACAGGTAACATGAATAATAAGGATACTAAAATTGTCACATATTGAAATTATTAATCTTACTCAAGAAAAATATCTTTCACGAGCCGTACTGGATAAGGGTATTTACCGTATTAATCCTGTGCCTGAAGCCTCAGATATTTCGATCCGCATTTTAAAATTGACGCCTGGAAGCAGTACCGAGCGCCACAACCATACGGAAGTGGAATTCTGGACAGTTATCAGCGGCAGTGTACGCGTCTGCCTTAATGGTGAGGATCTCATTTTGCAGGCGGGTGACAGTATTCGGGTCGAACCTCTTTGCCGCCATCGTATTGAAGCACTTGACGAAAACGCCGTGATGCAAACCGTATGGTGGCATCATCGTGAAATATTCGAACAGAGTTCGGAGCAAGGCGCTTTGCGTTCACAAGGGTCCCAAAGGCCATTACTGATCGTGCCCGCCATGCTGACGCCTAACGGCGGAATGCATCTGGGCCACGCTGCAGGGCCTTTTATGGTGGCAGATGTGCTGACCAGAGCCGCGAGGATGTCGGGAAGAAAAACCTTTCTGGTGCAGGGTACACACGGGCATCTGGAACACATTCAGATCGCTGCGGCTAAAGCAGGCACTGATTACTATAGTCTGGCAGAAACGAATACCCGCAGATTAAAACAGTCACTTCAATTACTGAACGTTGAACAGGATATCTTCCTTGAAACACGTCCGACACAGCGCTCAACCGCCATTTTGTATGAAGTGCTTGAGAAACTGATGTCTGCTGGTCTGATTGTTGAAAGAACATACGACGTACCTTATGACCCTTCAACACGTCAATTTTGCGTTGATGCCTTTGTGCATGGTGACTGCCCTCATTGTGGTGGCGAATCGTCTGGGACTGAATGCGAGGGATGCGGGGCGTTAGTGCTTGATGCTGAGCTGATTAGACCGGTTAATTTACAGGGTGTGTCTCTTGAACGCCGCCCGCTCACGCGACTTTTCTTACGGCTTGATGCGCTAAAAAATGAACTGGAGCGTTTTGCTGCCAGCGCAAGCCTTCCGGCATTTGCCAAATTGTTTATTGAAGGCTGGCTTAAGCGGGGGTTACCGGAAGTATGCCTGACAAACCCCAACAGTGCGGGAGTCCCCGTGCAAATGGCCGGACTCGATAATCTCAGGTTCACGGTACCGATGGAGTATGTCCCACGTCATTTACTCGCCATTGAACAGATGTACGCATTACAAGGTGAAAACCGGCTCTGGCATGCAATAGCGGGCGATGAATTGCCTGAGCTGGCGATCCTGTTTGGGGTTGATAATGCTTTTGGCCGTTTGCTTGTCATCCCTGCCGTTCTTGCCGCATTGGGAATGCCAGAATTTATGCCAATGTATGTTATCCCGAATCACATGATGCTGCTCGAAGGCCAGAAGTTTTCCACATCGCGTAATCATGCTATTTGGGTGGATGAGTATGTCACCCCTGAAAATGCTCAGGCGCTACGTTTTTATCTTTGTAGAAACCGGACTCACCGTAAGGAAGCAGACTTTCATCGCCAGGAATTCGAACGCTTTAATGCAGAGTTTTGGAACGGACAACTACCGGTAATGCTGGAAGCAGCTGACAGATTATTTGAGCCCTTCTCTGATAGCAAAAACCTGCCCGGACCCGGGCAATGGTGTGCCGATTGTCATTCTTTCTTTGAAGTCACCTCTCTGTTTATGGCATCAATAGAACAGTGTTATTCGCTCAGCATGCCAAATTTACGTAAAATAACGCGCAGTGTGGAAACTTTTGTGGATGAAATGACCACATTCTGTTTAGACGCAGCACTGCAACAAAAACCCGTGTTTATGAATTCCGCCCTGAACAGAACCCGGGCCAGAGTAATTGCGCGTGCACTTATCGCGCTGGCAACAGCATTACGCCCGATAACACCCGGGTTTTCTGAAGAGATATACCATAGATTTGATATACAACACCCTTCATTCACCACACTTTCTGTGGACTGGATGGCTGTCGAATTAAAAAACCCTGTTGGGAAAGATTGATACCTGTTTTATTGAATAATTCCGTCATTCATTATTAATTTCTCATAACATATCCGGTAACAGGAGTGACAATGTCAAGCAACAGCACTGTATTTCTTCCAATGAATGCAAATAAGTTTCGTGAATCCCTTTATTGGGATAAATTACCCAGTGAATATAAGGAAACGTTCAACGTTATTTCAGAGATCTTACCGTTCCGTGTTAACACCTTTTATTTGGAGAATTTGATTGACTGGGATGCGGGTATTAGCGATCCCCTTTTTCAATTGGTATTTCCACAATCAGGTATGTTAACAGACTCACAATTCAATCGTATTCATCATGCTCAACGCGGCAGTCGTAGCGGATTGCTTGACGTGGTCAGAGACGTGCGCACAGAGTTGAATCCGCATCCTTCAGGCCAGGCATTTAATGTACCAACGATTAATGATCAGAAAATTCAGGGCATTCAGCATAAATACAATGAAACGGCATTGTTCTTTCCCAGTGCCGGTCAATCATGCCATGCCTATTGCAGTTTCTGTTTTCGCTGGGCTCAGTTTGTGGGTGAAACAGAGGATCGTTTTCAGTCACGAGATATTCGTCAGTTAATCGACTATCTGAAAATTCATCCTGAGATCACGGATATATTAATTACTGGCGGTGATTCAATGATTATGCGGACCCGGATACTTGAGCGCTACATTCAACCACTACTCGACGAAACACATATTTCAACAATACGGTTGGGATCTAAAGCACTTACCTACTGGCCGCAACGTTTCACGAGTGATGAAGATGCAGACGACCTCATGAGATTATTTGAAAAAATCACAGCAAGTGGCAGGCATTTAGCCTTTATGGCCCATATCAATCATCCACGGGAGCTGGCACCGGCACAAACCCAGCAGGCGATAAAACGAATACTGTCGACCGGGGCCGTCATCCGAACCCAGGCACCTTTGCTAAAACATATCAATGATAAACCAGAGACCTGGATAGATTTATGGACTAAACAGGTTCAGCTTGGTTGTATTCCTTATTACATGTTCGTTGAGCGGGATACCGGTCCGAAGCAGTATTTCGAAGTCCCTCTGGTAGAGTGTTATGACATATTCCAGAAGGCCTATTCAAAAGTCTCGGGGCTTTCACGTTCGGTCAGAGGGCCCATAATGTCGGCGACCTCAGGTAAAGTTTGTATCGACGGCATCATTGAACTCAATGAAGAGAAATATCTTTCTCTTCAGTATCTACAGGCTCGCGATCCGTCATTATGCAGAAAGCCTTTCCTTGCCAAATATGACCCGGATGCCGTTTGGTTTGATCAATTACAATGCGTGACATTACCACGCACAGATGGCACTCGAAAATTAGCAGCCTTAAATAATCGCATTCATGCGACTGAGATATTTTAATCCTCAAATATACCTGCCTTTTTTATTTTTATTGGCCTTAGGAATTATGATGAAACGAAAAATTAAGTTAGGTCTGTCCATTTGGCGTCATGGCTACCATGTTGCATCCTGGCGACTTCCTGAAGTTCCACAAGATAATATGATGAATATATGGCGTTTTATTGACGTTGCAAAAGCTGCCGAAAGAGGAAAATTTGATTTAGTGTTTCTGGCCGATGTCCTTGGCTCACACCATATAGAAAATGATTCAAGAACGAAAACGAAAGGCCATGCGGTTCATAAAAATGATCCCCTGCAAATCCTTTCGGCCATTGCTGTACATACCCGGCATATTGGTCTTGTCGCCACGGTATCTACAACATACGGTCATCCTTATAAAACTGCGCGTGCCTTCGCCACTTTAGATCAAATCAGTAACGGACGTTCAGGGTGGAACATTGTGACCTCACACAATCTGGAAGAAGCACGAAACTTCGGTCTTGAAAAGAGGCCGGATCCGGCCATTCGCTATGCGCGTGCCCAGGAGTTTATTGATGTCACAAAAGGGTTATGGGATAGCTGGGGTGATGATGCATTTCCTGTAAATAAGGAGACAGGGTTATATGTCGATCGCAGCAAAATGCATGTTCTGGCACATGAGGGGATACATTTTAAAGTCCGTGGGCCGCTGGATATTGTACGATCTCCCCAGGGCCAGCCCGTGCTCGTAACTGCTGGCGACTCAGACAATACCGTGACGATGGCCGGTAAATACGCCAATATTGTTTATGCCGGACAGCCCGACTTAGAGGGTGCAAGAGATTTTTATCAGCGAATCAAAAGCAAGGCCCGGGAGTACGGACGAGAGGATGAAGTCTTCGTAATGCCGGGAATGATGGTTTATGTCGGCCAGACGCGTGAAGAAGCACAGGCAAAATTGGACAGAGTGCAAGATCTCGTCACGCCCGATGTGGGGTTTGCCCTGATCAAACCCTTCTTCGGTGATTTAACGCACCTGGATATTAACGCCCCTTTCCCGCTTGATGTTGAAGCATTAAAACTTGAATGGATCAACAGCCATTTCAGCAAGCTTCTGCTTCAGAAAGCAGCAGAACATAAATACACCATCAAAGACATGTACCGGGCTATTGCCAGAGGAGATGACTGGCATATCACCATCGCAGGAACCGCTAAAGAAGTCGTTGATAAAATGGAGGAGTGGATCAATGCAGGCGCAGCCGATGGTTTTAATATCCAGCCTCCGGACACTGTCGGGGGCGTCAATGACTTTATTGATCTCGTGATCCCTGAACTCCAACGACGCGGACTGTTCCGTGAAGAATATGAAGGGAATACATTGAGGGAAAATTTAGGATTAAAACATCCGGAAAATGTGTTTTTTAACACCACAGAATCCGTTTAGTAGAACACACTCCGGATGTTCGTCTGGTCAGGAGAATCGGCCTGAGAGACAGGCTGATTCTCCTTTACAAGAAAAGCGCTTTGTTCTTATGAGAATAATCCTTCTCTTATGCCCTTTTTGAGAACCCTGCGATAGCTTGTCACATTCGTTCTTCAGAGATTGCTAAGATAGAGTCAGACCAATAAGAAATTCGGGAAATGATGATGAGCACACAATTGAGACAGGAAGCCTTTCACTTAATGCGTAAGGTATTCCAGCAACACACTGCGAGATGGCAGCAATGCATCCCGGAACTGACGAAACCGCAGTATGCAGTGTTACGCGCTATTGCTGAAAACCCCGGAATTGAGCAGGTCCAACTCACGGATGTCGCCTTCAGCAGTAAAGCGACACTGGCTGAAATGCTGGCACGTCTTGAAACACGCGGGCTGCTGATCCGTGCAGCCGATCCGGCAGATAAACGCCGGCGTTTTATTACACTGACGGCGGAGGGGAAAGCGGTTCTCGCGAAAATCCGGCCCGCCGGTCAGCAGGTAGATACTGAATTTCTGGCAAGACTTTCTCCGGACGATCAACAGCATTTAGTCCGTCTGCTGAAGTCGATGATGGAGGATTCAGTATAACTTTGCCGTAAACCCTTGTGGCTTGATTAGTGAAGGCCGCTTCGTTCCATAATTCCGGTCATTAATCTGCATTCAGCGCCGTATTGCCCCAAAAGGTACTAAGGCACTCTTGCACCGTCCCGATGATGAATGCTCACCAATAATAAGCCTATGAAAATCAACTTATTACGATTTCCGCTAATTGTTTTCGGCGCTAATTGTTTTCGGCGATTGATGGGCATAACTATACCCTCACTGTTAAATGGGACTTATCAAAATGGCGATACCCGCTTACCTATGGCTTAAAGATGACGGCGGCGCACACTGACAACTGGAAGTACCAAACGTCTCAAATTCTCCTATGTCGATAATCCTGGGGCATTTGTGGCGCGCTGGATCCCTTTCCCAGGTGTTGTAATTCCTGCGAGTGACATATCTCAAATTGTTTGGAAAAGCACCCGTCGTTACAACACCAGTGCGAGAGAGAATGACCGCTTATGGTGAATAATCAGGATGTCATAGATTGGTATAGCTCAAGATGGAATAAGACAGGTAAATGGCCTGTCACGATTGACACCAGCCTTACGACAGGACGCTATGTCTGGGTGTGGGAGACAGGCGAAGAAATCATGGATTATCAGTAAGTTAATTCGGAAAACCTACTCAACAGTGTACGGGCAACGCCCTGGGCATTCAGCCCGCGGATAGTGTTACAGCTGGGTCAGATTATGCAGAAAATCCTGAGTCTGCTTGGGTGATGTAAGACGAACAAAGCGAACATGCTGCCAGTCTGGATCGTTAAACAATGCCTGATATTGACGCCGGTTTTTCGCATAAGTTTTCAACGTCCAGAGAATAATCGAATCCCGGCTGAAGAAGCTCTTACGAAACGACTCACGGTTCCCTGTGCCTGCCCAGATTTCCTTTTGTCCCCATGCCCGGGTGACGGCGCGTTTCACCGCCTGATATAACGTACGTCCGAACGAATAATCTACCCACACGATCATATCGATCTGGCGCCATTTCACTGCCTGCGTACGTTTGTAATTTCCGTCAATCACCCAGCCGTCACTGGCCGCCAGTTTTTCTGCCAGACGGGCAAAAAATTCGTCATCCGGCGTGCCCTGCCAGTCCGGACGCCAGAACAGCGCATCCAGTTCAATATAAGGAATATTCAGTTTCTGAGAAATATTGCGTGCAAGCGTGGATTTCCCGCTTCCGCTGGTGCCAATGACATTGATTTTCACCGTATGACTCCTTATCTACTGTCGGATATTGCCTATGACCCGAGCAAAAAAGGCGCATATTTTGCCGCACTCCATTTCAGTTGTACAGGAAGATAAATTCACGCCCTGAACCATTACGCGCGGAACTTAATTGTTACGTGAATGTATTAACACACCAGAACGATGAACTTTTTGTGCTTTTTTTAGATTGCTAGCAACAAAGTTTAAGATATTTTACGACCATACCTGTACAGATTTGAAATCTTTGTATAACTTTCTGTTACCCCTGCTTCATCATTAGTCCGTCTTTTACGGGCGTGTTCAGCCTGGCCTTTGGAAGGAAAATTGGATTTCCCTTCTTCCAAAGGTTTTTTTCACGGCTGGGATTTCGTGATGCGCAATTCAATGATCAGATGAGTCAGGGCCGGAAATTGTGAAGAGAAACTTCACAATACTCTCTTTTCTGACTGGTAATAGGCACTTTTCACATGAGACAAGTCTGCTGAAAAGTTTAAGGAGGTCTACATGCAAATCGAAGCAGAACATACAGTTACAGAAATCAGTGATTATTTAAATGTTCGGGAAACGCCGACATTAAGCGAAGTGGAGATCCTCGGGACTATCGTTTCAGGACTTCTCTCCAGCCATTATCCGGTAAGCAATAAGGCCATCATTGAAGGTCTGGTGCGTCAGCTGGAACAGGAGACCAACGTCAGTAATCAGCAAGCTTGTCGCAACTTGTTAGAGCTGGTGTTGCTTTCAACGCAGGATGATGTGATCTAAAAATATTACCGGCCTGTTAAGGCATGATATTAACAGGCCGGAGTGCAATCATTTTTTTATTAAAGCGTTTTCAGCGTTGCTGCAATGACATCTTTAACTGGCGTAGTCGGACGACCAATCAGTTTGCTCAATGTATGGGAATCATCAAACAAGCCGCCTTTCCCGGCACCCGCATCAGAATCAGCCAGCATATTCGCCAGACCTTCCGGTAAACCGGCCCCGAGCAGCGCTTTGGCAAAATCCGCCTCCGGCAGGTTGATATAATCGACTTTTTTACCGGACTGACGGGCAATTTCGGCAGTGAATTCAGCCAGCGTGTAGGCATCATCCCCGGCCAGTTCGTAGATTTTACCGGCCTGATTTTCCTGGGTCAGTACTGCGGCGGCGGCTTCAGCATAATCCTGACGCGCAGCGGAAGAGATTTTTCCTTCACCCACTGAACCAATAAACGCGTTATGTGCCAGCGCCGGGGCAATACTTGCCGCATAGTTTTCGGTATACCAGCCGTTACGCAGCAGCACGAAAGGAATAGCGGATTCACTTAATGCTTTTTCTGTCGCACGGTGTTCAACACCCAGTCCCAGCGGACTTTTGTCTGCATGAAGCAAACTGGTGTAGGCCAGCAGTTGCACGCCTGCACGTTTTGCTGCATCGATGACCGCGTTATGTTGCGCTTCGCGCTGACCGACTTCACTGGAAGAAATCAGCAGCAATTTTTCGACACCTTCAAAAGCCGAATCCAGTGTGGCGGGCTGGCTGTAATCGGCCTGACGTACCTGAATACCCTGCTCTGCCAGGTCCTGCGCTTTTTGCGGATTACGTACCGCAGCAATTATCTGATGAGCAGGCACTTTTTTCAAAAGTGCGGCAATAACGAGGCGACCTAACTGGCCGGTAGCACCGGTAACTGCGATCATAGTGGTTTCTCCAAAAAGTCTTCGACAGAAAAGTTATACTTTAAAGACGCTAAAAGCGTCGCCGTAAGCACATCCTATGCGATATACTAACTTTTCGTAAGTACGCACCCAAAGGTTAGTATGAAAATAATTTCTTCCGGGCAACCCGCTGAACGTTTACCACTGACAGAGCAAATCCGCCGGGGCGAAGTGCTGGATCCCAACTGCCCGTCGCGCGAAATTCTACGCCACATCACCAGCCGCTGGGGCTTACTGATCCTGATCGCCCTCAGCGATAATACGTTGCGCTTTAGCGAGTTGCGCCGCAAAGTCGGTGGTGTCAGTGAAAAAATGCTGGCGCAGACTTTACAATCCCTTGAAGAAGACGGTTTCATCGACCGCCGCGCTTATCCGGTGGTGCCACCACATGTGGAATATTCTCTGACCCCGCTCGGCGTTGAAGTAAAAGATCAGGTTGCCGGACTTGCAGACTGGCTGGAGTCGAATCTGCATCGTGTGATGAAACAGCGTAGCTTGCATATTGCAGGCACGCAGTAATTAACAAAAAAACTTAACAAGTCCCCAAAAATTCTCACCTATCATTGATTCAACCCACCGACTAACATCATTTCATTGATTCGATAAATCCTTTTATTTTAATCAGCTGAGGTGATGTATGTCCCTGTCCCAGCCCCACCAGCAACATGTCACGCTCGTTATTACCCACAAGATTGCGCCAGCCAGCGAAACACAATACGAGGCCTGGCTGAATAAAATTATGCCGCAGGCCAGCACCTTTCCGGGCCATCTGGGCGTCAACGTTATACGCCCGAACCGCAGCGGCGATGCTTACACCATTCTGGTGCGTTTCGACACGCTGGAAAATCTCAACGCATGGCATAACTCGGATCTGCGTAAACAACTGGTCGCCGAAGTCAGCCCGCTGTTATTGCAAAACGACAACACCGAGGTGCGTCCCGGCGCCGAATTCTGGTTCACCCCGCCAAGTGCGAATGTCCGCCCGCCAGCACGCTGGAAACAATATCTGCTGACATTAGGGGTGATTTACCCATCGACTCACATTGTGCCCTGGTTTTGGGGGCAGTTTTTGCCGCAGCTTAAAGGCACCGAAGGCGGTCATTTACTTAATGACGCAACGGTCGTCGGGCTGGTGGTTTTCCTCTGGATGCCGATCGTTACACGCGTATTTCATTCATGGCTGACGCGCTCTTCCGCGCAATAACAGGAGATTTTCCAATGAATCCAATAAATAATGTTGCTTCACTGATCCTGCTTAACGGCAAGTTCCATACCGTTGACAGAGAAAAACCGCTGGCAAATGCCGTCGCAATCAAAGACGGTAAATTTCTGGCTGTCGGTACCGAAAATGAAGTGATGCAGTTTGCTGATGCACAGACGCAGGTGGTCGATTTGCACGGCCATACCGCCGTTCCCGGCCTGAATGACTCGCATCTGCACCTGATCCGTGGCGGTCTGAATTATAATCTGGAACTGCGCTGGGAAGGCGTACCTTCACTGGCCGATGCCCTGCGTATGCTCAAAGAGCAAGCGCTGCGTACGCCAAGCCCGCAATGGGTGCGCGTCGTCGGTGGCTGGACCGAGTTTCAGTTTGCTGAACGCCGCATGCCTACGCTCGATGAAATTAACCAGGCCGCACCGGATACGCCGGTGTTTATCCTGCATTTATACGACCGTGCCCTGCTCAACCGCGCCGCACTCAAAGTGGTCGGCTATACCAAAGACACGCCAAATCCACCGGGTGGTGAAATTCAGCGTGACAGCAACGGCAATCCGACCGGCATGTTGATCGCCAAACCAAACGCCATGATCTTGTATTCAACGCTGGCAAAAGGTCCGAAACTGCCGCTGGAACAGCAGGTGAATTCCACACGCCAGTTTATGCGTGAGCTGAACCGGCTCGGCCTGACCAGCGCCATAGACGCAGGCGGCGGCTTCCAGAATTATCCTGAGGATTATCAGATCATTGATGAGCTTCATCAGAAAAATCAGCTGACGGTACGCATTGCCTACAACTTGTTTACCCAGCGGCCGCAACACGAGCTGGAAGATTTTGAACTCTGGACTGACATGCTCAAACCTGGCCAGGGTACCGATTTCTACCGTCATAACGGCGCAGGTGAAATGCTGGTATTTTCAGCGGCAGACTTTGAAGACTTCCTGCAACCGCGTCCGGATTTACCGCCGGGAACTGAGGTCGAACTTGAACGCGTGGTGCGTCATCTGGTGGAGCACCGCTGGCCGTTCCGCCTTCATGCAACCTATGACGAATCGATCAGCCGGATGCTGGATGTCTTTGAAAAAGTGAACAGCGATATTCCGTTCAACGGATTGCACTGGTTCTTTGACCACGCGGAAACCATCACCGAACGTAATATTGAGCGCGTCAAAGCGCTGGGCGGTGGCATTGCGGTACAGCATCGTATGGCGTTCCAGGGAGAATATTTTGCTGACCGTTACGGTATCGAAGCCACTAAACATACGCCGCCGGTGGCAAAAATGTTGTCCGCAGGCGTGCCGGTCGGGCTGGGTACCGACGCGACCCGCGTTGCCAGTTATAACCCATGGACGGCGCTGTACTGGCTGGTTTCAGGTCGTACAGTAGGCGGCATGGCCATGTATGATGATGAGGCCCGCATTGACCGCGAAACTGCGCTGATGCTGTGGACACAGGGCAGCTCGTGGTTCTCCAGCGAACAGGGCAAGAAAGGTCAGATCAAAGCCGGACAGCTGGCCGATCTGGCGGTGCTTTCCGAAGATTTCTTCAGCGTGCCGGAAGAACGTATCAAGGGTATCGAATCAGTGATGACCGTAGTCGATGGTAAAGTGGTTTATGCTGCCGGCAGCTTCTCGCCTCTGGCTCCGCCAGCGATTCCGGTGCTGCCGGACTGGTCGCCGGTCACCACGGTACCCGGACATTACCGCTCTGCACCGCCACAAGGTGTTGCGCGTGTCGGGCTGGTTCGTCAGGGACATCAGTGCGTTGGCCCGTGCGGCGTGCATAAACACAGCCATGATATTGCCCGGGGTTCTGATGTCCCGGTGTCCGATGACAACGCCTTCTGGGGTGCTTTAGGGTGTTCGTGCTTCTCGTTCTGACCCTTTCAGAACAACATGGAAATGGCCTGTAACGCAGGCCATTTTTTCTGTCATCGTATCTTTTGCACGGGCTACGCCATACCCTATTATGAGCATTTGCTCATTAACAGGAACACCATGATGCGTGACCTCCCTCCTACAGCCACACTCCGTGCCTTTGAAGTGGCCACCCGCCACACAACGTTTACCTCAACTGCAGAAGAACTGTTTATTACACAAAGTGCGGTCAGCCATCAGCTGAAAAAACTGGAGGAAATCTGGGGCCTTCAACTTTTCCAACGGGGTAAAACCCTTAGCCTGACACCTGCCGGTGCCGCGCTCGCCCCTCTGGTACGGGAATTCTTTAGTAAACTTGAAACCACACTTGCGGATCTGCGTGAACAGAAAGGACGGGTGCGACTGCGTGTCAGCACCACCTATTCTTTCGCCTTAAAGTGGTTGTTACCGCGTCTGCCGGAATTAGCACGTTTGCATCCGGAGATTCTGGTGTCGCTGGAAAGTACGGATAAAGCCATCAACTTCGCCAGCGCAGATTCCGATGTAGCGATCCGTTTCGGACATGGTAATTATGCGGCACTGCATACAGAATTTATGTTCCGCGAACAATTATTTCCGGTGGCCAGCCCCGCTTTTTTAGCCAGCTTTGGTACCCCTTCCGGGCCTGCTGAACTGTTGCGTTTTCCCTTGCTGACGCGTGACGGAGCCGATCTGGTACCGAAATGGGATGCCTGGTTTAAGCTGGTCGGGATAAACACCGATGTGCTGCACGAGAGTGTACGCTTCGCCGACACCAATATGACGATTGAAGCCGCGTTACTGGGCCAGGGCATTGCGCTAGCGCGCAGCGGACACGTAGAAAAAGAAATCCGTGAGGGCAGTCTGGTCAGGCTCTTTGACGTCAATTTTCCTTCACCGGCCGCCTATTACTTCGTCTGTCCGCAAGGCATCGAAACGCAGCCACATATCATTAAATTCCGTAACTGGCTGCTGGCCGAATCACAACAGGCACAGTTAAGTTACCGCTGAAGTATGAATCATTGCTCATACCCCGATGACAACACTTCACTGTTAATCCGGGGACAGGCTGTTTAGCATCGGTACATGCCCGCTCATATTATTTTACTTACATTATTCGCCGCCCTGCTGCATGCCAGCTGGAATGCCTTATTACGCAGCGGTAATGACCGGTTGTGGTCGATGACCATCATGTGTGTGGCGATTGCGTTGAGCTGCGTTGTCATCGCGCCATTTCTGCCACTGCCTGCCCGGGCGAGCATCGGATATGCGGTGTTATCTGCCCTGCTGCATGTCAGCTATAACCTGTGTTTAATACGCAGTTATCAGAGCGGGGATCTCGGGCAAACCTACCCGGTTGCACGCGGCTCCTCGCCGCTGATGGTGACCTGTGGGGCAGCGCTGTTCGCCGGGGAGAAGATCGCTTTTAACACCCTTCTTGGCATCGCGCTAATTTCTGGCGGTATTCTTATGCTTGCAATGAGAAGCCGCAAACTGGCGATGCCAGGCCTGAAATATACCCTGGCTACCGGCGCGTTTATCGCCGCATACAGCGTAGTGGATGGAATGGGCGTACGCGTCTCCGGCAATCCGTTTTCCTATACCGTGTGGATGAGCATGTTATGGGGAGTGCTGATGCCAGTGCTGTATATCGTTCTGCGCGACACAAAAAGCTTACTGCGCTGGCGGCCTGGTTTACTCAGTGCGGCCGCGGGGGGGCTGGTATCGCTGCTGGCTTACGGCATTATTATTTATGCCATGACGGCCGCACCGATGGGTGCCGTCTCCGCGCTGCGCGAAACCAGCGTACTGTTTGCCGCTGTTCTGGGTTATTGGTTCCTTGGCGAAACACTCACGCTGAGAAAAATGCTGGCATGTGCGGTGATTGCCACCGGCACATTATTGATGGGTTAATCAAATCAGGAGAACTTAAAATGTCTGACCGCCCTGCTATAGCTCTGATAGGCCCCGGTGCGATTGGTACCACCATCGCCGCAGTACTGCATGAGGTGAACCGCACCCCGCTGCTGTGCGGGCGCACCGCACACCCCGAATTAATTCTGCGCCATGATGACGGCGAAATTGTAGTACCAGGTCCGGTACTGAACAATCCGTCAACCGTTACCCGTCCTTTCGATTTGGTTTTTGTTGCGGTGAAAACGACGCAGGTGGCTGACAGCGCTGGCTGGCTGACCACCTTATGCGATGAAAATACCGTTGTCTGTGCACTGCAAAACGGCGTTGAACAGAAAACGCTGCTGGAACCTTACGTTAACGGAGCAACGGTACTGCCTTCCGTCGTATGGTTCCCGGCACAACGCGAACCGGATGCTTCAGTCCGGCTGCGCGCCAAACCGCGACTGACGTTGCCGGATGTGCCAAAGGCAAAACGGATCGCTGAGGCGCTCAGTGGCACACGCTGTGCGGTTGAATTGTCATCCGATTTCCTCACGATCGCATGGCGCAAACTGCTGCAGAATGCGGTCGCTGGTCTGATGGTTCTCGCAAACCGCCGGGCAGGTATGTTCTCACGCGGGGATATCACGCAACTGGCACTGGCATATCTGCAGGAATGTCTGACGGTCGCGCGTGCAGAGGGGGCGGTACTTAGCGATACCGTTCCGCAAGAGATCGTTGAGGGTTTTCATCGTGCGCCGGCAGATTTAGGCACATCCATTCTCGCCGATCGCCAGGCTAACCGCCCGCTGGAATGGGATATACGTAACGGCGTCGTACAGCGTTATGGGCTCGCCCGGGGTCTTCCTACACCGATCAGCGACATTCTGGTCCCGCTGCTGGCGGCGGGGAGTGAGGGGCCGGGCTGATGCCCACAAAAAGGCCGCCGCGAACCTGATGCCAGCGGCAGCCTTTGCGTATTACGGCTTATAAATCCTTAAACGATCCCAGCCGGAATCCGCGTTCAGTTATCGCAATTTTGAGCGAGGCCGACGTCAGCACATCCAGCTCTGCCAGGCGCGGAGTGCAATATTTGCTCGCCATTATGGTGTTATCGATAAACGACGGATGGGTCATGATTTCCACGGAGCGGTCACCACGTTGTGTCGCGCTGTCCAGTGTTTGCACAAACAGGGCTTCTGAAACCGCCTCACCGTAGAAACTGCTGTCGAAACCGTCGGTACTCTTCGCGCCGCACAGCGCAATGTCGCCCCTGCGGATTTCCTCACGGTCTATGCGTACAGGAATGCCCTGCTCTTGTGCGAACGCCTCAACGATCGGGAAAATCTGCGGGAACATATGCACATGATGATGACTGTCGAGATGGGTCGGCAAATGGCCAAACAGAGCCAGGAAACGGTCGAACTGGCTTTGCAGTTCATGCCTGATTTCATCAAGCGGTAACGTACCCTGCCCGGCCATTTCCCAAATCCATTTGCCCAGTTCACCGTCGCGGACCAGACCCGGCATGGGTGACAACGGACGTCCAAGCGTCAGCACGAAGTGCATGCCCACGGCAAGATCAGAATTTGCTTTGCTCAGCGCCGCCGCGTGTTCAGCACTGGCCATATTGACCATCGCCGTCGTCGACCGCACCACGCCGTTGTTGAATGCGTCAATAATCCCGTAGTTTTGCGCTTTACAAAGCCCGAAATCATCGGCGTTCACTATCAGTAATTTATCCATAAATGTCCCGTTTGAACGCCTTCCCTTTTCGGGGAAGGCCATGGGTTATTTCAGCGCAGCAATGGTTTTGGCAAAATTTGGCAGCAGTTTTTCATGAGCCAGCAACATTTCGCGCGCCAGTATTTCGGCATCTTTATCGGAATGGATCAGCGGGCTGAGATTCATTGCCAGCAGAACATCATTGAGTTCACCGCTCAGTGCAGCCTCACTCGCGGCAATCTCAAACCCTTTGATGGTGTAAATCAGCCCCAGTACCTTTTCGTCAAAATGCGTGATACGCGGGTGTGGTTTTGCGCCGTCACGCCCGATAGTACAGGTCATTTCCACCGCCCAGTCAGCCGGAATGTTATCAACATGCCCGTTGTGCGGGAAATTGACGTACTGCTCGGTTTGTTTATCGTTGTAAATCGCGCTGATGACTTCGCAGGCCGCGTCGGAATAATAGGCCCCGCCGCGCAATTCCAGTTCTTTGGGTTTGACATTCAGATCAGGGTTTTTGTACAGATCGAACAGCTGCTTCTCAACCTTCTGTACCACCGTAGCGCGCGCGCCGCCTTTGTAGAATTCCCCCATTTCAATCGCCAGCATCTCTTTCTGCTTAAAGTAATACAGCAGATAAGAACACGGCAGCAGATTCAGGGAGCGGATCAGCCCTTCACTGAAGGGCAAATCAAAGATGTTTTTCACCGAACCGGCGGTGAGTGTGCCGGATGCTACGCCGTCAAGCAGTTCGGCGAAACGTGATTCGCCGTTGACCAGAACATCTTTGATGAACACCATGTGGTTCAGGCCAAACAAATCGATAGACAAATCATCCTGCGGTGCCAGCTTCAGCACATCCTGAATAAACATTTTCATGCCGACCGGGATGTTACATACGCCGATAAATTTTTTGAATTGGGTATGACGGAATACGGCTTCTGTCACCATACCCGCCGGGTTGGTGAAGTTAATGACCCAGGCGTCCGGACAGATTTCTTCGACATCCCGGATGATGTCAAAAATCACCGGAATAGTCCGCAGCCCTTTGAACAATCCGCCAGCCCCGTTGGTTTCCTGACCGAGATAACCGTGACTCAGCGGGATACGTTCATCCAGCTCGCGTGCTTTCAACTGGCCGACACGCAGTTGCGTGGTGACGAAATCGGCATCCGCCAGCGCTTCGCGGCGATCCAGTGTTTTATGCATCACAATCGGCACGCCTGCGCGCTCCACCATACGCTGGCAAAGGTTGAAAATAATGTCCTGTTTCTCTTTACCGGCTTCCACATCAACCAGCCATAATTCAGTAATGGGCAGTTCATCGTAGCGTTTAATAAAGCCTTCCAGTAATTCCGGGGTATAACTACTTCCGCCACCGACGGTGACGACTTTCAGTTTTTTACGCATAGGAACTCCCGTGCAATAATAATGCACTGCAAATTTAAACAGAGAAATAAATGATTCGGATTAATTAATACTGCATAACTTCTTCCGGTAATGATTCGGGGTGAAAGATGTCAGCTTTTTAAAGTTTTTAATAAACATACTCGGACTGCTGTAACCAGATTCAAATGCAATATCCGAAACCGAGTAATTCGTAATTTCCAGTTGCTTTTTGGCAAAATCAATACGGATTTCATTAATAATCTGCATCGGCGTTTTGCCATAATGTCGCTGCGTGGCTCGGCTAAGATATTCCTGAGATTTACCGGAAAGTGCCACCATATTCACTAATGCCTTGTCACCAAACTGTGCTTTATCATGCATCTTCTCAATGGTATTTTTAAGCCAGCCTGGCGCATCTGTCGCTACTTCGGATTCCCGGTGATGACGTAAACGGTTCACAATATAAAACGTCACCATTTCCAGAAACTCATTAAATTCCCCGTTCCTGAAATTCAACGAAGCAATCACAGATTCTATATAAGCCAGAAATTCAGTCTTAATCTGATAAACCTGTGATGCCACGAAGCGGGATGGCAATAAAGATAAATAATGTTGCTCAAAGAACGCTTTGCTGATCCCGACATTTAATATCCGTGTCGCACCAAACTCATAAAAGCTTTGGTGGTGAGATCCCAGCGGGATAAACACAAAATCGCCGCGTTCTAACAATACCCGTTTGCCATTGACGTTCTGGTAATACCGCCCGGTCAGTACCACTGTAAATTCATAGTAGTCATGCTCATGCAGCCCGGAAATACTTTCTACTTTGTTGTAGATGAACATGTGGAAATTCTGCCCGTCGAAGAGCTGATTTTCGCGCGCTGTCTTGATTTCCATGCTCAGTACCGGTGGCTGCATTAGGGATCCCTACGTTATTTTATTTTCTCATGAAGCTCAATGAGTTCCGCAATCAGCTCACGGGCCAGCATTGACGTCATCAGATGATCTTGCGCGTGCACCAGTACCAGGCTGACTTTGGTTTTCCCTTCGCCCTGATCGGCCTCAATCAGTTTGGTTTGTACCAGATGCGCTTCATTGAGTGCCATTTTTGACTGTGCCATTACCGCGTGCGCCTGCTCAAAATCTCCTTCTTTGGCCTTTTTGAGCGCTGCGTAAGCCAGGCTGCGCGCCTGTCCGGAGTTAATGATCAACCCCATGACCACTTCTTCGAGATCCTGCATTTCGTTTTCAGTTTCTACAATACTGTCTAAATCCATCATCCTGGTCTCTCCTTGATTGGCCGGATAACAGCGGGAAGATGGCCTCTGCCCGCCCTCCGTTGAGATTAAAATTTCAATGCGGCTGCAATGTCTTCTTCGCTTTCTTCTTCTTCAATGATCGCCTGCGCTTTGTTAGATAAGATCACGAATGGCATATACACCAGCGTGGCGACACCGAGATTGAACAACGCGACCAGCAGCGCAGCGATACTGCCGTTACTGTTAAAGAAGGCGCCCAGCCCGGTCGGCATGGTCCACGGCGCCAGGTTAGTCACCGGGGGAATGATCCCCAGAGAGTAAGCCGCAAGTGTGATAGCTGCGAGAATCGGCTGGACCAGGACAAACGGAATGAACATGACCGGGTTCATGATAATCGGCAGACCAAACAAAATAGGCTCGTTAATCTGGAAAATACCTGACGGCAGCGCCAGCTTCGCCACCTGGCGATGATCGGCACGGCGTGAAGCGATAAAGATGGCGATAATAAGCCCGAGCGTCGCACCGGAACCGCCCAGCATGATGTAGGAATCCAGCATCGGTTTTGCCCAGAAATGGAAGGTTTTCCCGGCATCAATGGCAGCGCTCACGGAACCGTACTCGGTGTACAGAGCGATATTTTCCAGGGCCCACGGGGTCATAATACCGTTGTCGAGAGCGGTCAGTGCGAGCGAACCGTGTACACCAAAGAACCACAGCAGGGAGTTGAAAATCACATACGCCCAGCCCACCACGCCGCCCATCGCCGCCAGAGGCTTGGAAATAGAATCCATAATGATCTGGTGGAAGTTATGACCATATAATCCGAGTAACCAGGAAATCATCCCGAAAATAAACAGAATAATAAAACCCGGAATGAGTGCTGAAAAAGATCGGGAAACAGAAGACGGCACACTCGCCGGCAAGGTAATAACCCAGTTCCGGCGAATGACAAAGGTAAACATTTCTGCGACAACCAAACCTATCAGCATACCGGAAATAATATTGGCGCCCCCTAACCAGTTTGCACCTACTGCATAGGCTTCGCCGACATTGTATGGCGTCACGGTCATAAAGGCCGCGACGGCTAATAAACCGGCGGAGAGCGAATCAACTTTACGTTCTTCCGCTAATGCCATGCCGATAAAGAACGGTGCCATCAGCGACATAATACCGAGCGTACCGTTATAAACATTAATACCGATGGTTTTCAGACCGGCCAGTGTATCGATAGTTGACGGGTCTAAACGCACACCTAATGAATAAAAGAAAGAACCGGCCCCGAAATTCAGGAATACATTATTAATTAAAACGAACATGGCACCCGCAAGGGTTAGCGGCATGAGTTTTATAAAACCATTTTTAATGGCATTAATATGCGGCTGTTTACCTATTTTGACGGCAAAAGGAAGGAGTATCTTTTCAAGTGAATCAATGGCTTTGCTCATTGGTATTTTCCTTTAATGCCGCCATCCGGCGGCCAGGGGAAGAAATTCGCTCTTTGACTGGAGTTCTCTTTGACTTAAAAATTTCAATATAAAGACGATCAATTTAAAAATAAGGAAAAATTAAAATTACTGCGCTGCTGCTTTTTTGATCGCAGCAACCGCTGCTTTCAGAACACCTAACCCATCGATTTTGCCGTACAGGCCAGAATCAATCACCTCAACCGGTTTGCCGGGCAAGACATTTTTAATTTCATTCAGCATATAAGCAATTTGCGGCCCAAGCAGAACGACATCTGCCGCCATACCCTTCTCAGCGGCCAGTGTTTCAGGAAATGCTTCGATAATGACCGGGACCTCATATTTCTCGGCCTGAACCTTCATTTTAGAAACCAGCAATGAAGTGGACATTCCGGCGGAGCAAAACAAATAAATGACTTTCTTTTCCATGATGAAACCCTCATATCCCGATAGATTGCAGCTCTGGCAACGGTTTTTCCTTCACCTGTGAGAATGTATTCAGAGCATATAAATGAAAATGATGAATCGTCTCTGCTTGAAAGCATTATACGGCATCGCGCCGGGACGCGATAATTCGGTGCTTACAGAAATCTTCTCTCCTTGACCATCCCCTATGACTCCCTTCACGTTTTGGGGAAATAATTCGCGAGGATAAATAAGACCGAGCCGGGCTGCAACGCAACAGAAAGTTAACATTTCCCCTTACCCAAGCAGGGAACAATATGAGAAACTGATAATGATTGCGCAAACATTACTATTTTGACGCCCGAATTCAGTGGTCAATACTTTGAATAAGAAAACAAATATCCAAAATGGCCTTTCCCGCACGGCCACGCTCGAAGATGTCGCACAGGCCGCCGGCCTCTCCCCGATGACGGTCAGCCGCGCCTTAAACAATCCTAAAGTCGTGCGTCCGGCAACCATTGCCCGCGTGATGGAGGCCGTAAAAAACACCGGTTACATTCCTAATATGCTGGCCGGCGGACTGGCCACCCGTCGCACAAAACTCATCGCCGTCGTGGTGCCGCAAATCAACAATAATATGTTTGTCGATACTGTACAGGCGATCAGCGACCAGCTCGCGGCGCGGGGTTACCACATGCTGTTGTGTATTGTCGGCTATGAGCCGGAAGATGAAACCGATATTGTCGCGACCTTGCTTTCGCGTCGACCGGACGGGATTGTGCTGACCGGCATCCATCACACCTCAGAACTGAAAAGAATCATTCTGAATGCCAATATTCCGGTGGTGGAGATTTGGGATCTGACACCTACGCCGATAGATATGCTGATTGGCTTCTCGCACGAAAAAGTCGGCAATGCCATCGGTGACTATTTCCTCAGCAAAGGTTTTTCCCGCTTTGGTTTTATCTGCGCCTCGGATCGCCGCGCCATGGTACGTAAAAACGGAGCCATCAGTGTGTTACGGACTCTCTCCGGGCACGATATTAAAGAAGTGATCGTCTCACGTCCGGCCAATATGGAAGTCGGGCGTCATGCACTCAGACAACTGCTTGCCACCGGTGAGCCGTTCGACGCCATCATTTGCAGTTCTGATACGCTGGCCCAAGGTGCAATTATGGAAGCCGAAGCACAGGGTTTATGTGTTCCGGATGATTTCTCGGTGATCGGTTTTGCGGATCTGAATTTTGCTGCCCACAACCGCCCGGCGATAACCACAGTCAGCGTTGAAAAGTGGGATTTAGGCATCCGCGCGGCGGATATGCTGGCGGATAAAATTGAAGGCATCGTGGTTGAAGAGCCGATTGTCGATATGGGTTACCGGCTGGTGATTCGGGAATCGGCTTAGGGCCCGCGCACATTTCAGTTTATGTTTTTGACCTTAATACTCCACCCCAACCCTCCCCTTCGCAGGGGAGGGAGCCGTGCTGCGTTATTATCCGAAATTGAAATCAATTCTTATTTGTTAAAAATGTTAGCTAACATTCACAACAACTAATAACAGGAACTTTCCGTGCGCAATTATATTGATCTAAATTCAGCCAGTGAAGACAGACAATGATCTTTGATAACTGATGCTAATTTAATTTGAGTTTTGGTAAATAGAAAATTTATAACTAGCTGTTTTAAAAGGATTTAAAATCTATTCCATGATTATTTAAAACCACCACATTAGCCACCGCACAGTTCGCATGGAATTTATTCATTTATTTTAGATGTAGCAGTGATATTATAAATTTGTACCCCAAAATAATAATAATTAACCCAAACTTAACATCAGGCATGTGAGAGTCGTAATTCTATGCTCCTTCAAAAAAAAACAACCCGTCGCAAGTTTTTACTTGGGTCGCTGATGGCTCTGCCGGTCGGCACCATAATGATGAAAGGATTGTCGGCGGCACAAGCTGCGGAAATGGCTGCCCCGGATTTACTCGATTATAAACCCATATTTTTCAGTACCGATGAGTGGCAGTTTATTATGGCCGCTGCTGACCGTCTGATCCCTGCTGGTGGCAAAGGTAAAGCACCGGGCGCACTCGAAACCAACGTGCCGATTTTTATCGACCAGCAAATGCACGGTGATTTTGGTGATGAAATTTACATGCAGGGCCCGTTCAATGTGCATGCTCCGGCCACAATGGGGTATCAGATCCCGTTCCGTCCGCAGCAAATCTACAAAACCGGCATTCGCCTGACGAACGCCTGGTGTCAGCAAAACCACCAGAAAGCCTTCCATGACCTCGCCGCTCAGGACAAAGACAACGTTCTGACGCAGCTGCAGAAAAATGGCATTCAGTTTGCGGATCTTGGTGAAGAGAACCTCGTGGCTTCGCAATTCTTCAGTGAACTGCTTTCAGATACCAAACACGGTTATCTGGCAGACCCGATCTACGGCGGAAACAAAGGGATGAAAGCATGGATAGCCATCGGCTTCCCCGGCGCCCGCGCCAGTTTCACCGAATGGGTTAAGCAGCACAATGTCCCTTATCCGCTGGGACCTGTGAGCCTGCAAGGCGCGCGTGCCTGAGTGCCCGCCCTATTACCGTTTTCTGATGAATGACAGGATTAAAGATGGCAAAAGTAACTAAACCGGAAGTCGACGTTGTTGTTGTCGGCCTCGGCTGGGCTGGCTCACTGATGAGTATTGAGCTGGCAATGGCGGGCCTGACCGTGCGCGCGCTTGAGCGTGGCGGCGATCGTGGTTATGAAGAATTTGCTTACCCGAAACCGGCGGACGAATATGCCTACGCGGTACGCAATAAAGTCATGGCGACCCCGGCAGAAGCCGCCGTCACCGTGCGTTACAACATGCGTGAAACTGCCCTTCCGACCCGTAAATGGGGTGCATTTGCGCCGGGTACCGGCGTTGGTGGTTCCGGTCTGCACTGGACAGCGGTATTGATTCGCCCGACGCCGACTGATTTAAAACTCAAAACCTACGCTGACGAGGCTTACAAACCGGGCATCTTACAGGAAGATATGCGGATCATGGATTTCCCATTCACATGGGATGAAATTGAGCCGTATTACACTAAGTTTGAGCACATCTGCGGCCAGTCCGGCAAAACCGGCAATCTTCGTGGTCAGATTATGGAAGGTGGTGATCCGTTCGAAGGGCCCCGCTCCGAGCCGTATCCCCTGCCTGCACTGGAAGATACGCTTAACAGCAGTATGTTTGCTGAAGTGACCAAAAAGATGGGCTATCACCCGTTCCCGAATCCGTCAGCCTGTGTCTCCCGCGCCTGGACTAACCCTTATGGCAACCAAATTGCACCCTGTAACTACTGTGGTTATTGCAGTAAATATCCGTGCCTGAACTACTCGAAAGCCTCACCGCAGACGGCGGTCATGGATGCACTTAAACGTATGGATAACTTCTCCTATGAAGTGCATGCCAACGTGCTGAAAGTCGAACTGCATGATGATAAGAAAACCGCGAAAGGCGTGATCTACATGGATGCAGACGGCAACGAGTGTTTCCAGCCCGCCAAAATCGTGGTGCTGAGTAGCTTCCAGTTCTGTAACGTGCGCCTGATGCTGCTGTCAGGGATCGGCAAGCCTTATAATCCAATTACCGAAGAAGGCGTGATTGGCCGTAACTATGCGTTCCTCAGTAACGGCGGCTCTACGCTGTTCTTCAAAGACAAAAACTTCAATCCGTTCGCTACCGCAGGTGCCACCGGCCAGATGTTCAACGACATCTCTCCGGGCAACTTCGACGGCCCTGCGCTGGGCTTTATCGGCGGCGCGAAAATCCACAGTTCGCAGGCCACCGGCACGCCAATCAGCACCTCGCTGCCAAAAGGCACGCCTGCGTGGGGCACCGGCTGGAAAGAAGGCATGGAAGAATGGTACGGCCATTCAATGAAAATCAGCATTACCACCACCTGCCAGTCTTATCGCGATATCTATCTGGATCTCGATCCGAACTATAAAGATGAATATGGATATCCGCTGCTGCGCATGACCTTCGACTGGAAACAAAACGAACTCAAATTGCAGCAATATCTGAAAGGTATCGTTGGCAATATCACTAAAGAGCTGAATCCGGACAGCTACAGCGAAAGTTTCCTGCCGATGGACGCGCACTTTGACCTGACAAAATACGTTTCCACGCACAACGTGGGCGGCGCGGTGATGGGCGACAACCCGAAAACTTCTGCGCTGAACAAGTTCCTGCAAAGCTGGGATGTACATAACGTCTTTGTGCCGGGCGGTAATGCCTTCCCGCAAAACTTCCAGGCCAACCCGACCGATACCATCGGTGCGATCACCCTGATGGCAGCGCAGGCAATTAAAGATCAGTACCTGAAAAATCCTGGTCCACTGGTTCAGGCATAAGCGGAGATGAACAAGATGAAACTCAAAAGTTTATTTATCGCTAATGCCTTGCTGCTGGGTGCAGGTTTTATGGCGAATGCGCAGGCAGCCACGAATGCACAAGCCGACAACGTCGCGCTCATAAAACAAGGTGAGTATGTGGCGCGCCTGGGCGACTGCGGCGCGTGTCATACGGTGGCTGGCAAACCGGCGTTTTCCGGCGGGCTGGCGATCAACTCGAATCTGGGCACCATTTATTCGACCAACATTACGCCGGATAAAGACCACGGCATTGGCGGTTATACCGAAGCCCAGTTCTCGGATGCGGTGCGTAAAGGCGTGCTGCCGGATGGCACCCGTTTGTATCCGGCGATGCCTTACCCTGATTACGCCAAAATCAGCGATGAGGATATGCACGCGCTCTACGTTTACTTTATGCAGGGCGTAAAACCGAGCGCGGAACAACCGCCGGAAACGGATCTGAGCTTCCCGTTCAGCCAGCGCTGGGGCATGCGCTTCTGGAACTGGGCGTTTGCGTCTGACAAACCATTCCAGCCAATCGGCGGTGCGTCCGCACAGGTTAACCGCGGCGCTTATCTGGTGGAAAGCCTGGGCCACTGCGGCAGTTGCCACACTCCGCGCGGCTTCGGCATGAATGAAAAAGCACTCGACAGCAGCGACTCTGATTTTCTGGCGGGTGGCAGCCTCAATAACTGGGACGTCCCGTCGCTGCGCGGCGTAGCGCACTGGAACGAACAGGAGATCGTCGATTATCTGGGCAAAGGGCGTAACGACAAAGCGGCGGTAGGCGGCGAAATGACGTCTGTGGTGGAAAATAGCACCGCCCATATGACCGATGAAGACCTCAAAGCCATTGCGGCATACATCAAGTTCCTGGGCGGTAATCCACCGGTTCCGGCACAAGATTCGCAGAAAGCCAGCGCGACCGAAGCCAGACTGACGGCAGCGAAAAATCTCACCGAAGGCGAGCGTCTGTATCTGGATAACTGTGGTGCCTGCCACTTTGTGACTGGCAAAGGCGCACCAGGCGTGTTCCCGCAGCTGGATCAGGCAACGATTGTGAACGCGAAAGACCCGACAGGACTGATCCACACCATTCTCGCGGGTGCACAGCAACCTTCAACGGCACGTGCACCGTCGACACTGGTCATGCCGGGCTTTGCCCACCGTCTGACTGACGAAGAAGCAGCACAATTGTCGACCTTCATCCGTCAGGGTTGGAGCAACAACGCACCGGCTGTCACAGCAAAAGACGTCAGTGAAGTGAGAAAAACTCTGGCTCACTAAACGTTCTGCTCATCAACAAACGGCTTTCCTCACGGAAGGCCGTTTTTATGTCATCTTCTCAAAGGGACGCCTCGCCGAACACCACGATGCGATTGCGGCCGCTCTGCTTCGCCTGATACATCGCAGCATCAGCTTTCGCCACACAAGCTTCGGCTTTATCATCCTCACTACCCATAAAATAGATGCCGACGCTGACCGTTACCGGCGCGGGGAGAGTGCCGGGAAATTCTGACCTATGATGTTGTGTCACGTTGATACGAAAACGCTCTGCCATCGTACGAACCTCCTCTTCAGAGGCACCGATCACCAGTGCGGAATATTCCTCACCGCCAATGCGTGAAGGAATATCTTGATCACGCAGGGAATGCGAAAGTGACCAGGCAACATATTTAATGACCTCATCGCCCTGAATGTGTCCGTAGGTATCATTGAAGCGTTTGAAATAATCAATGTCAGCCACCATTACCGCCAGCCTTACCCCTGATTGTTTTTTATCTAAATAAGTTTTCATTGCATCGTAATAATACCGGCGATTATAGAGATTAGTCAGCGGATCGCGAATAGAAGACTCATAAGAAATCTGATATTTCATCAATGTTTTCTTGTAAACCATAGAAATATCGTATAGTAAAACAATCACGACAAAGAACGTCGATAACACTTCAAAAAAACGCGCGTAATACCAGACCAGCGAATGAATATAAATGCTGCTGTGTAAAATAGATACGTTGCCTAAATAGGAAATGCAGCTCAATCCGATAGCAAGCCAGAAGGTATTTTTAAGCCGGGTCACAGAAATAATCAGGACGGTGGCCAGTGCCCAGATACCGCCAATAACATACCCCATTTTTCCAGACCAAAGCTGGCTATAATCACGTCCGTCTGCCGTTACAATCTCCATGCCGAACAGCGGATTTTTACTGGAAAGAAAATAGGCAAAAATCACAGCCAGGCAGCTTGCGGCCAGCACAACGCTCAGCACCCGACGATGGCTGATGCACAGAGTATCCCTGCGCTGATACAGGAAAGCAGTGAGCAAAAATACAGCGGCCATCGAGATACTGCGAAAGACCCAGTAAATAGCCAGATCATTGACGGAGCCTTCAAGCACTGCCCCGGTCAGGAAGATCCCCGGATAATAGAGCAGCTTGTAAACCAGATAGAATGCCGACAACGAGTACGCAAAGGATAATACAGCCAGGTAGAGTTTCTTGCGATTCGCCATGTATTGCATCAGCATGAAAAAGGCGATAAGGGTATGCAGCACAAATAAAATGGCGGTAGTGACGGGAAATATTGAGACTACAGCAGGCGTTTCATGAAAAAAATAGCGATGAGACATCACCGTAACAGGAACTAAAACAATCAATATGTATAAGAAAAACACTAACATATTTAACTTACACTTATCTTTAACATCAAATAACGTCATATCACGCATCCCTCTCCGTTGGGAATAAGCCTCTGTCCTGCAAGGCGGCGTGATTTTATCATAAACTGAGTGTCAGCGAGTTTGATTACAGATTATTATTGTGTAATAAACGCTGCTGTTGACCCGCATCATTTTCTGAAAGAAAAAGAATTATTGTCAGTGACCATTAGCGGCCGCCGTTTCATGCAGATGCCGCCACAGCACTTTCCCGTCAGTATCGACTTCAAATACCACTGTCGAATAACGCAACGTCTCCGGCTGACCTGGCAGTTGCTGGCGTTCCTGATACGCAACGACTGCGCCTGCCTCATTTTCAGCAATAACAACGGGTGCTTCAACGTTAATCTCCAAACCGATTTTCGTGCCCCGCTGTTCCCTGAAAAAGGCACATAATGCAGGATAATCCAACCGGTAACCGGTGACGGTTACCATCGAAAATGCCGGACTAAAACGCGCCAGGAGTTCGGTTCCTGCCTGCTGATGTGCAGCGGGATCGGAAAACCAGCACTGGATCAATACATGTGCATCAAACACTTCTTTAACAAAACGATTCATCGCATTTCCTTTTGTTTTTGCTATTAAGACAGTTCAAGGTGACATGATTTAGGGTTTACCAAATTGAAATATAAGCATTTATTTCAAACCACGTCCACATATTGACCATTTCGAGATTTAACGACAAAAAAGCCCCGCATTTAACTGTGCGGGGCTTTTTTGTTTCTGCGATCACATCAGGAAGGTTTGCTGATTATGCGCTTTAAGCATTGTTGATACTGAATAAACCGCCATATTTTTGGCGGTTTTGATGCATGCATTTACTTCACTAACTAAATGTTATTTAGGCATATAAACACAATAATTTTGGTTAAGTAAAAAAAAGTAATATGATGAAAATCTGATCAACCAAAACTGCAAGGATTAGCAGGTGCATCATGTTTACACTCTACGAAGGCCGTGAAATTAAATGGGAACTCAGCCCAGAAGGCTTCGCCTATATCTGCTCACCCGAGCACGCTTTAGAACAATCTAAAACCCACTATGATCTGGATGAGCGAAATTACCGCAGCAAATTCAGCCCCTTTAGTGTTCCTGAGCGCGTTTACTCAGGACAGCCCACATGGCGACGCGCACAGGCCGGGTATGTGGATCCCATTTACGACTTAATAAAAGAGCATCTTCAGTTAGGCTGGCTGATTGGTGTGGATACCACTGAGCAATGGAATTGGGTCGAAAACCCATTTTACGTTGATGAAAATGGTGACCTGATTTGTGACAGAGCCTATCTGTACCACGAATGGTTTATTCGACAGACTATGGATGCTTATGAATTCGCCGTAGCCGAAAGACAAGGTGTAAAAGCCCTTCCAACTCAGAAATACGATTACGGGGGGTGGGGTTCAGCACCTGTTCAACATGCCCAGTCAACTAAGACAATCAATAGTAAAGCTGCCGGGCGGTTATTAGCTGCTGGCGGTGTCTACAATGGAAACATAGAAGGCTATGCCAAAACAGCTCAGCAGCTCGGCGGTGAAGCTCCGGCAGGTTATGATCAGATGCTGAATGAGACAACCGCAGGTTCGGCGATTGCTATTGTCTCTGCGGCGGCGGGATTAGGTCTTGGTCGAATGGGTGCCGCGGGTGAGATTAGTCAGTTAGAGAAATTGACGCAGCCGCAGAACATTAATGGCTTTACACTCGAGCAGTTATCCGATGGTGCAAAACTATTAGATAAGGGAGATTTAACTCAAGCAGGACGTGCCCTGCAAAAACATGGGGGACGTATTGGAAGTGCATTTCCACCCGTTAAGGGAAATACTGCCGCAATAAATGAACAGGGGCAAAGTATCGTTGATGGCATTTTAAACGACGAAAGCAAAAAAGTCCTATTCAGCAACACTGGTCGGTTTGGTCAAGTAACTGATATTATTGCAACAGACGGTCGGGGTCTGAGGTATGACCCCCAAGGGAAGTTAATAGGATTTCTGGAGCCCCCAAAATGAGTAAATTAACCGCACAACTGGCCAGTTTGCCAGACAGAGAAAACGTTGTTTATGAAATCTACTCTGATTCCGATCAGGTGGCTGAAGTGTCCAACGAGCCTGATAATGGCATCCGAATTGAAATTTTCCCATGTCCACATACAGGGAAAATTTGGAATTTTGATTTCAATGAATTCTATACACTCATAGAACAAGCCAAGCAGAATATTGACGTTTAGGGTGTAGTTCATTGATTTTATGAAACTAAACGTGGGGAATGCACACCTATTAGAAATTGTCATAGCCAGCGATATAGACTATGAAAATTTGATTGCTGAGATCTATTGCAATGACCAATATGTAGCGCTTTTACAGCAAGAAAATGGCAAAGAAGAGCTGAAGGAAGTGCTTGAAAACGGCTTAAACACAATAAACCTTGATTGGTTTCAGCATGCTTTATCAGAAGCTAAAGAACGGCTTTTAAATGAATGATACCTTCTCCCTATGACGTTGTCGTTTTAGTCAAAAATATGCCAGATAAAGGACTAACCAAGGGTATGATCGGTACAGTTGTTGATGTTTACAGCACACCTTCACTGGCTTATGAAGTTGAATTCTGCGATCAACAAGGTCGAACAATTGTTTCTCTGGCATTAGCTCCAGAACGATTACAGTATAAACCCTGATTCATCAGACAAGACAAGGCTACTCGGATATTCGGGTGGCCATTTTGTCTTAGACCTTCGTAGCTCGTCAAAGGCGTCAGACACAGCGCTGCTCTGGGAACTGATCGGTTTTAGGGTGAAACCAGATAACCCCCTTACGACGTGCTGAGACGCTAGAATAAATGTACGTCAACACGCTCCGCGCGCAATGCTATCCCCGCCACGCCTGCCCGCTTTATGTGTCGCTTTTAATGCAGTTGCATTTCACTTATAAGCCCCCTTAATAAGGGCGTAGAACCCCAAAAAAACTCAGGGCAGGCTCATGCAAATCAATTCAACTTAATGCATCAACTCTAGGATTATGATACAGAACAAACTGTTTGTACCCAGACATCCATGATAAGCAGAATTTACTATAAATTGCATGATTATGCTTAATATTTGAAAGTGATTACACATGGCTGCTGAAATCGAGTCCTCATTCGATGCATTAGATGAAATAAAGATATTTTTTGATAAAGCAAACTTTTCAATCGAAAAGGTGAAAATTTTAATAGGTGCAATTTCGAGTGTGGAATTTATTGAGGTTAACTCAAACGGAACAATTATATTTTCTGAGGATAGTTTTATGGACATGTCGAAAATTATTGAAGATATTAATTTTACAAAATGATACGTAGGGACTTTATATGCCCCTATAGTTTTAAAATGTTTTATAAGCAACCATCTATTTATTATTTAATTTATTATATAAAGGTGCGCATTCAACATAGTCGGCGTACAAATCCTCCTCACTTATATATATAATAATGACAGAGGCAATAGAAATCAGGCAGGCAATAAACGAAACGCTGCCTTGAGATATAGGATTTTCTGAAAAAGAATTTATGATCCGATATACCCACTCGAGAAACAGACCACTACCTCCACTCTTCAAAATCTGTATGGACTCAATAAATAGTAATAATAAGACACCTAGACAAGCAATCTCTTTTCTCCGCCGTGATTTCACTCTATTTTTCTGTATCTCTTTTGCTTTAACATGTAACTTATAATAAACATCGGAGCCTGTTTTCACAGCCTCGGTTAATAATTCATATGGTGAAACCACGCCATAGCTTTTTCTGTAATTATCTTTGTAAGATAATAAACTACCCAGAGTGATTTTTAGTAAGACTCTAAAAAAATCTAGAATTACTAGCATTAAGGCCCAAAAAAAGAACCCTCCAAATACACCACCTAAATTAACTTCACTAATATTATCCATAGTCACGAGCCATAGTCCACGGCCTATCACATGGAAACATGCCAAATCTAAAAATAAACAATAAAAAAGAAACTTCATAAGTAATGAAGATTCCCATGCCAAGTCAAGAGCTTTTATAATAGGATGTATATTACTACCATTATCCTTATCATCAGACATAATTACCTCACTTTAGTAACTCAATCTATAATACCCTAATAAATTCCTTTAAAATCAATCTATTAAACACCAAGCAATTTATTTTAGCAAATTTTTTGGTGTTATAATTATAATACAACTTATATTTAATTAATTCTAAAGTAAATTTCATTCCATTCATCCTTTATCGGATAAGCAAACTGTTTCTCTCCAAAAGTGACTTTGGCACCACGTGCCAATACATCCAGTTCCCCGCGCTCAACTAATTTCATCACCGCCGTGGCGTACTCAGAAGATGTCGGGGCAAACCCTGTCCAAGTCCTCCCCACAGTTATTGACAGGACTCCGAGGCGCGCCGGAGGCGCTTATTAAATTCAAAGGATGAACGGCAACTTCAACAGCCTTGGCGACAATGCGCCATTTTGTTGTGCGTGTTTCGTGGATGAGGTCAGTGCCAAGATGAGGGGCATAAACGCCGATGATTTTCTGGATCTCTTCGTCGTACTCGTTTAACTCATCAATCACTTGGCGGGCGGTTCTTACCGTTTGCTCATCGCGTGGGACATTCGCCCCACCCTGCGCAGAAATATATGCGGCGAAATCACCACCATCGGCTGCTGCTCTGGCAGCTTCGACAAATTCGTCAAACTCGCTAGCGATACTCACACCACGCGGCAATCTGCGCAGCTCGCGATAGGCTCCCATTGTTGGTACACCGATAGATTTAAATTGCGGTATACGCCATGTAGAAGCCCATGCGGTAACGGCTGCGGCAGTCTCTGACAATGATCGGCCAGTCTCATGGTCTATCTCACCTTCCAGAGCATAGCCATCAATATTCTTGGCTATATATTTAGCGATATAGCCTGCCGCTCCGCCTTTATTTAAATGCTTGCACTCAAAACGCTGGGATAAAAATCCAGCGCGCCCCGAATCGCCCTGCCATCCAACGACTGAGCGGAATCACCAGTGTCAGCCCGAGAATATATCCGGTGCTGACCCATGCCAGTGCGCTGACCGGCGCCTCAAACTGCCGCGCGATACCGGGATACGCCACATTGGCGATAAACATGTTGATCAGATCAACGAAAAATCCGAGCAAATATACTGCGGCAACCCGTGCCCTGTGACTCATCTGCATCCATCCACTGATGTTTAAAGGCGGGCAATGTAGCGGAGATTTTCGGAGGGATAAACGGACGTGATGCAGTTACACTGTCAAAATTATTTTGACAGTGAGGAGACCCGGAATGCTGAATTTACAGCGGCTGGAGATTTTCATTGCGGTGGTTAGTGCAGCCGGAAATCGACGCACAGCGGTTATGCCATTTGCTGCCCGATCACCGTTTCCCACCGCAGGGCATTTTCGCACTCTATCCCAACACCCGCCATGTGCCGGAAAAAGTGCGGCGTTTTATTGATTTCCTCAAAAAACAGATGGCGGAGTCTCCTGCCCAGAGTAAGATTTAGTGCAGTTCACAGAAGGAAAACGCTCACTATGATCCTCGAAACAGCGCGGTTGCTACTCCGGCCAGTAGAGGCTGATGATATCGGTTCTTTTTTTGCTATTTACGGCGATCCGCAGACTAATTTGTTTAATCCGCGCGGTCCGCTGAAAGACATGACGGCTGCGCAGGAAAAACTGAGCGGCTGGTTGCAGGAATGGTCGGATCATGGCTTCGGGCACTGGGCAATTGCACTGAACCATAAGCCTGACGAGATCATCGGTTTCGGCGGACTGGGTATCCGTGAAGGCTACGAAAATCATCGTGTGTTTCTCGGTTATCGCTTTGCGACAGCAGCTTGGGGAAAAGGGCTGGCGACGGAGTTTGCCACCGCCGTGCTCAACACCGGTTTTGAGAAACTGGGTATACCGCAGATTTCTGCTACCGTGCGTGAAAATCATCTGGCTTCACAGCATGTTCTGGAAAAAATCGGTATGCAAAAAACGGGTTTTGAGGGTGATCCGGTGCATGGCATCGGCAGTTACCTGTACCGGCAGACCAGCCAGTAGGTGGTAAATGGCTCAACATTCGACTGAATAAAGGCCCGCATGCCAAGGCTTCCCCGGCCTGAGATCGGAAAATTCTGAGTCTCTGACATTGCGGGCTTTTTTTTTCTTAAAATACCTGTACAACCTTTCACATCTTGTATAACTTTATAGTCACACAGGCAATCATTAATCACACATCTATTAACATAAGGGTTAATCATGCGTCAGAACAGGCACAATGGAACGTCCCCGGACACGTCTCATTCCCTCTATACGCAGGTCTTTTCTGATGAGGAAACCATGGGGCGTGTTGTGGTTGAAATCCTTGAGGCAGGGAAGAATCTCAATCGCAAAGCTTTATGTTCGAAACTTTTAAATCGTGTTGAAGCCGCTGGCAGCGAAGAAGAGGAAAAGCATTATATGAAGCTTATCCGTCTGGTACTTGAGCGAGATTCATGATCCATCCTGATTAAGATTACAGTGCAACGATTGGCTTCATAGCATTTCAGTTCGACATATTATGCGGGCTTGATTAATTCACAGCCTACCAAATTTTATGCCTGATGGCGTAAAGTACTAACTCTGAACCTGAAGCTAATCTGCCCAAGACCTTTGGCCGGCGTATATTCAGAGGCTGCTAATATGTATAGAAGTAACGAAGAAAGATTAACTGATAAGCTGATAGGTGAGGCTGTAATTTCCTTGCTTAAATCTAAGAGCCCAATATCGACTGACAGACTTATTGCACAATTACAGTTTATGGCTGTGAGTGCTGACAACATCAATCGAAAAAGCGCCTGTGAGCGAATTATTAATGAGATCCGCCATGATCTGGCTGATAAACGTGGGCGAATCACTTACGAAGTGCGGGATGTCGACAATGTGCGACACTTTTTCAATGCTGAAGGGCCGTCCGATGACAAGAAAAGACATTGATTCATCAAAGAGCTATACGCTAAATCACAGCGACCCGATGAAATCAAACCAATCCCAGCCGATGACAGACTCTGGTTTTAATTCAGAAGCTTATAACTATTTTAACAAAGCGGGCGAACTTTTTTTGAGTGAAACCGAAGTTTTGGGTGCCGCTATTCGTGTCATTCTGGCTGAAAAAGGCAAAGTGACAAATAAAGCCATTATATTGCACCTGATCACCCAACTTGAATGCACTTCCGATGTTGTACAATTGGATATTTTGCGTAGTGCACTGGAAATAGTTGTGGGTATGACGCCTGATGACATCAGCGTCTGAACCCGGCTACTGATATTTAATCGTTTCACGTTCAATTTTAAAACTGAGCGTGCTTTCTCTCATAAACAGCAGGTGCGGAGGGTATCAAAATGCAAGATGTGTCTTATACTCATGTCAAATTGGCTGATTACATTCTGGCAGAGGATCCGGAACTTCTGGTCGGAAATGAAACTGTCATCCGTATTTATAAGAATTTAAAAAGTCATAAAGAACGGGTTACGCATAAAGATATTATTCTTTGCCTGATTCAAAAAATTGAGCAGGAAAGTGATTCGATTAAACAGGATGTATATTTAGAAGCACTTGAGTATGTGGTATACCGTACCCCTGATGATGACACACTATAAAATATCGTCTGTATGGCAATAAATTTTTCAAATCAGCCGGGAAAATACACGATACCTCACCGGCTGATGAGTTTACTTTTCTGAGAATCTTTTAACAGACCCGGCATAATTAAAGATTTTGATTCATTAATGTATATTCCTGCTTAATCTCCGGCCACGTAACAACCGGCGCCCCATTTAGCCTGGGCGAAGCAAACAGCGGTCCCTGAAAATTACAGACCCCTGCCGCATCAAGCCACATCCATTCTTCTGGTTTTTCAATACCCGCCGCGATGACCGATATTTCCAAAGAAGAACACAATCTGATAATGGCCTGAATGATGGCTTGTTTGGGTCCGCTGGTATGGATGTCACAAATCATATTGCGGTCAATCATAATCTTATCAGGCTGGCATCGGGTCAACAGCAATAATTCGGCAGATCCGGCGCCAAAATCATCAACGGCCAGGCGCATCCCTGAGGCTTTAAGCTGTTGTAACGCTGTCGCGAAATTATCTTCGCGCGTCGCGACACCGTTTTCTGTGATTGCCACAATAATCTGCTCCGGTACCAGATCATGAGCAACAATCTCACGAAGCAAAAATCCAATCGCGTCGGGTACCCTGACGAGCGTCATAGGCAACAGTTTGATTGACAGCATTTTGTCGCCAATCCCCATCTTTCGGGCAAGCGCAAAAGCCAGCTTTTTGGATCGTAAATCGGCTTCATAAATGTTTGGGCCGCTAAGTGCAGAGAAATATTCCATCGGAGAACCGCCACCGGGACCGCACAGACGCGCTTCGTAAGAAATAATCTCTCGACTGAGGGGATCAACAATCGGCTGAAACGTAAAATTGTAATCCTTCATCTCGGGAAAGATAAATCCTGCTTCAGGTTTCAGTGACTCATCTGCGATAAAGGACCAGGCATCCGCTGGCAAAATTTCGAGATAATTTTCCTTTTCGCGAGCCTGTACAAAGGTGCATAAAAATTGAAGCGCGCGGTCTTCGTAGGTAAGCCGATATTTAGACGTTCCCTTATCCAGCACTGCCTGAAGAACAACATCCTCATGATGATGCCTGAGGTCAAACAGCTCCATCCCTACATTGCCGAAGCGCCGCGACGGTGCGTAATCACGCATGAGAACAACGACATTATTGTGGCGTTGATCGCTGCAAATCTTGCTATAAATGGCATCGACGGCTTCTTCCGGCCCTTCCAGCAACTGGAAAAAGTGCATTCCGTCAAAAAGCAGAATACCGGTAATGCTACGGCGTTCGTTCTCGATGTTGGCTCGCGACACCATCTCTGCCAGAGAAGCAGGCCGGACAGAGTCGCTGATGTGACTGCGATAGACGAGGGTTAAAAGCATTCAGATATTCCAGGGCAGGCTCCAGTTAAGAACGCCACGATAACAGAAATTTTATTTACGGAAAATTCTCAATTGATTATCTTTCCTTACATATTGTGGCAAGAAATGCCTTGTTGCGTAGGTCCCTGACCATTAAGGATAATGGCGCGGTTGTCGTTTTAGAGGATAATCGCTGATATTCGATTCACTTTCAGGAAGCCAGGGCATGACTCATCAACCCGCACCAGAAGATTTTTACACCGAAAAATACGGTCTGACCCGTACCCACTCAGAAATAATCAACGCAACACATTATGTACAGTCAGGTAAAGCACTGGATTTAGGCTGTGGCAGCGGGCGTAACTCCCTGTATCTTAACCTTAAAGGCTTTGATGTGACGGGTTGGGATAACAACGCCATAAGCGTCGCAAAAGTGAATAATATTATTGCGGCGGAATCCCTGACCAACATCACTATCAGCGAAGCGGATCTGAACACCCACCGTTTCAGCGGTGAATATAATTTTATCTTTTCGACCGTAGTAATGATGTTTCTGCAACGCGACAGCATCCCACACATCATTGAAGATATGCATGCAGCCACCGTAACGGGCGGCTATAACCTGATTGTCGCCGCCATGGACAGCCCGGATTATCCGTGCCCGCTGCCTTTCCCGTTCACGTTTAAGCCGGCAGAGTTGCGTGATTATTATCGCGACTGGGAGATAGTGAAATACAACGAGGATGTCGGAGAACTGCATAAACGTGACGAAAACGGACACCGTTATTCGCTGCGTTTTGCGACACTGCTGGCAAGAAAAGTCTGATATCTATGACTCCTTCGCAGGCAAACCCTGCATGTCCTGACTTTTCGACTAGACTTAAAATCCACCCAAAAAGGAGCACGATATGTCATCACAAGACTTTGATAAAGATCCTAACCGTGTGGAAGATAAAGTAGAAAACACGGTCAATGAGTTTGCCGGTGAAGCACAAAAGCAATTTGGAGATTTTGTTGATTCTCCTAAACACCAGCTGAAAGGTGCTGCACGCAAATACTCCGCACAGGCAAGTGAAGCTGTCTCTGACGTGGCGGATAAGATCAAAGAAAATCCGCTGTCGGGATTGATTGCTGCCGGCGCGATTGGCGTGGTGCTGGGGTTGCTTTTAGGCCGCAAATAACCGTTCAGGAGAAAACAGATTTCTCCTAAATAAATGATTCGCATAAAGGGGATAGCATAGTGTTTTCTGTAGCTATCTACAGATACTAAGATACTCCCCTTGTAACGAATCCAATACCCGTCTCCCCTGGCGGGTATTTTTTTGCGCCCGTTTACTCAATCACTGCCCTTTACCGACCAGCTGAGCGGCTTTGACAAAGATCTCATCTTCCAGGCCATCCCCTTTTTTACGTCCGAGCCGTCGTAATTCTTCAATGATGCTTTCCCGGTTAATGACGGTTCCACTGGAAATTAACCCCATAACAGCCGCGCCGATTGCCAGCCCGATCAGACCTGTTTTTTCGCTTTTATCCTTCATTATAACCCCGGTAAATTATTCGAATTTTTAAGGTAACGCTCAGTATCTATAGCTGATGTAATGCCATTTGTCAGAGTTCGTAGATTGCGCAACTTGGCCGGGATCGCATTTTTCTATTAGGGTTAATAGGTATACCTCATCCAACCCATCCAGGAGGAAACGATGACACTCCCCCCTTCACACCTCTCTACTACAGAAGAACTGAGACTCATTGACCGCTACTGGCGGGCCGCCAATTACCTGTCTGTCGGGCAAATTTATCTGATGGATAACCCGTTGCTGCGCGACCCCCTCAAACCTGAGCACATCAAGCCTCGTCTGCTGGGGCACTGGGGCACTACGCCAGGTCTGAATTTTATTTATGCGCACCTCAACCGGGCGATATGCCAGCGTGATCTTGATATTATTTATATCTGCGGTCCGGGTCACGGCGGCCCCGGCATGGTGGCAAATACCTGGCTTGAAGGCAGCTACAGCGAGATTTATCCGCAGATCAGCGAGGATGCCAGCGGAATGCAAAAACTGTTCAGGCAGTTCTCATTCCCCGGTGGCATTCCCAGCCATGCGGCGCCGGAAACACCGGGGTCGATTAACGAGGGCGGCGAACTGGGCTATTCTCTGTCTCATGCGTTCGGCGCAGTATTTGATAATCCTGATCTCATTGCCGCCTGCGTCATTGGCGATGGTGAAGCCGAAACCGGTCCGCTGGCCTCGGGCTGGCACGGCATTAAATTCCTCAATGCCGTGCGGGACGGCGCAGTACTGCCGATACTGCATCTTAATGGTTATAAAATTGCTAACCCGACCCTCCTGGGGCGAATGAGCGACGACGATCTACGTCAGTTATTTTCCGGTTATGGTTACGAGCCATTATTTGTCAGCGGACACGAGCCGGAACAGATGCATATTCAGATGGCCCGCGCACTGAACATTTCACTGGATATGATCAAAGATCTCCAGCAACGCGCCCTCGCCGGTACGTCCAACGACGGTGTTCCCGCGTGGCCGATGATCATCCTGCGCAGTCCGAAAGGTTGGACCGGCCCGAAGACCGTTGACGGTAAAAAAGTCGAAGGTTTCTGGCGCGCACATCAGGTGCCGGTATCTTCCTGCCGTGACAACGACGAGCATCGCCAGATCCTTGAAGACTGGATGCGCAGCTACCAGCCTGACGATCTGTTCGATGAACAGGGACGCCTGAAGCCGGAATTACGGGCGCTGGCACCACAGGGGGATAAACGTATGGGTGCCTCGCCCTTCGCCAATGGCGGCAGACTGCGGCGGAAACTGGTGCCGGCAGAACTGGCCAAATTCGCCGTTAAGCTGACCTCACGCGGCGAACCACAGGTGCAATCAACAGAAATGCTCGGCCGCTATCTGGCCGATATCTTTACCCTCAATCCTGATAACTTCCGTCTGTTCGGCCCGGATGAAACTGCGTCTAACCGGCTCAGCGATGTGTTTAATGTCACCAACCGCACCTGGCTGGAAGACATTGAACCTTACGATGAGCAACTGGCTGCCGATGGCCGGGTGATGGAAATTCTCAGTGAGCATCAGTGTCAGGGCTGGCTGGAAGGCTATTTACTCACCGGACGGCATGGGCTGTTCAACTGCTATGAAGCCTTTATTCATATCGTCGGCTCCATGTTTAATCAGCATGCTAAATGGCTGAAGGTGACCCGTAAATTGCCGTGGCGTCAGCCGATCTCTTCTCTCAACTACCTGCTTTCCTCCCATGTCTGGCGTCAGGATCACAATGGCTACAGCCATCAGGATCCGGGTTTTATGGATCATGTCGCGAACAAGAAAGCCGATATCGTGCGTATTTATCTGCCGCCGGATGCCAATACGTTGTTGTGGGTCGCAGATCACTGTCTGCAAACCTGGGACCGCATCAATGTGATTGTGGCTGGTAAACAACCTGCCCCGCAATGGCTGTCTGCCGACGAAGCCGCAGAACATTGCGCCGCAGGGATGGGCATCTGGCCGTGGGCGGGCCATGAGCCGGACGGAACGGAACCTGATGTAGTGATGGCTTGTGCGGGCGATGTGCCAACCATGGAAACCCTGGCGGCGGTCGATTTATTGCGGGAATATCTGCCGGATCTCAGCGTCCGTGTGGTGAACGTGGTGGATATTATGGCTTTACAGACCCAGGAACAACATCCTCACGGACTGAGCGAAGCTGCTTTTGACCACATTTTCACCCAAAGCAAACCGGTGATTTTCGCTTTCCACGGCTATCCAAGCCTGATTCACCGCTTAACCTACCAGCGCAACAACCACCGCAATTTCCACGTCAGCGGTTTTATGGAAGAAGGCACCACCACCACGCCGTTTGACATGACCGTGCTCAATAAGCTGGATCGCTTTCACCTGGCGCAGGCAGCCATTCTGCATACGGAAAAATTGCAAGGCCAGGCGGATGATGTTCTGGATACGTTGCAAGAGAAAATTGCCGCGCATCATCGCTACGTGCGTGAGTATGGTGAGGATTTGCCTGAAGTTCGTGACTGGAAATGGCCCTCACAACAGGGAAGTGGCGGCGCGCCGGAATAACCTGAGGCGGTGAAACTCTGCCTTGTGCGAAGATTTTCTAAACAGTGCTCCTGTATCCCGGGATAAGAAGGCAAATGGGATTGCTGTCTCTGGGTTGCTTTCGCCGCGGCAAAACTTTCAGTAACGCCTGTTTAAAAATGAGCATGATTCACCACACAAAAGCCACGCAAACATCGCGTGGCTTTTTTCAGAAAATCCTGAACTGTTAAATCATCAGTTTTCCAGCTGGTACGTCAGCGTGATCTCAGCGTTCAGTACCTGAGAAACCGGACAGCCTGCTTTGGCTTTTTTGATGATTTCATCAAATTTATCTTTGTCGATGCCTGGCAGTTTCACTTTACTGTCGAGTGCGATTTTGGTGATCGCAAAACCGCCATCCACTTTATCGAGTGAAACATCAGCAACAGTATCGATGCTTTCCGGCGTGTGCCCGGCTTCACCCAGCATCAGCGAGAGCGCCATGGAGAAGCAGGCTGAGTGCGCCGCACCAATCAGTTCTTCCGGATTGGTGCCTGGCTTGCCTTCAAAACGGGTATTAAATCCATATGGCTGTTCCTTCAGGGCACCACTTTCAGAAGAGATATAGCCTTTACCGTGTTTAATGTCACCTTCCCAGTGTGCCTGTCCTTTCTTATGTATGGTCATCTTTTCCTCCGGTTTGTATTACATTAACTTTAAGTATAGCTTCTGATGAGTGATCCGCGAGGATGACCGGACTGTACGGTCTGCGGACACCTTTTCCATGAATCACAACAACATAGATAACCGGGGAATAAAGCATGTTTAAACCGCAAGATCTCGTTCAGTCCAAAACCGGCGGCCCGAAAATGATTGTCCGGCGCGTTGAGGGCGACACGCTGTGGTGCTCGCGGACAGATGACTTTTCTGCCACAGAAATTTCAGTAAAAGCCGATACCGTCGATTTGTATCATGAAGACGGCGATTTTGGCGTGTGCTGATCACCACATCGATTGACCATTGAGGCCGCCGTGGTGGCCTTTTTATTTCCCATGTATTGCCTCTGCTCCTTTAATGAATTAATATTCGATATTACAGTATAATTATTCATTAAAGGCGGTAATAAATGGACGTCGTTATCCCGGTAGAAAAACAGTTTCAGGCTTATAACAGTCACGATCTCGATACCTTCGTTTCCTGCTACAGCGACGATTTCATCGCATATCGTATGCCAAACATGTCGCCTTCCTTACAGGGCAAAGAAGCACTCAGAACTTTTTACAAGCACCACCGGTTTAACAACGCGGCGTTACGCGCTGAGCTGATTTCGCGAACAGTACTGGGCAATAACGTTTTTGATCATGAAATGATTTACGGGATTTATGACACCCCGGTTAACAGCATTGCCGTATTTGAAGTGGAGAAGGGACTGATTAAAACGGCGTGGTTCTATTTTGAATAGATATTCATTTTAGCCTGTGCATTAAAATAAAAAATCCTGAGATTGTTAAATCCCAGGATTCAATGATTCTACTTCCTGCCTGCTTTACCAGCCTTTTACCGCATCTCCGTGATAGATAGCGTCAGCCGCTTTTACTGTGGCATCCGTCTGATAAGACTCAACCAGTTCCTTCACTGCCTGACTGTCTTTGTTATCTTCCCGTGCCACGATAATATTTACATAAGGTGAATCTTTATCTTCGACAAACAGGCCATTTTTGCCCGGCGTCAGCCCGACCTGTCCTGAATAAGTGGTGTTGATGATTGCCAGTTTAATTTTGTCGTCATCAATGGCGCGCGTCAGCTGCGGTGCTTCGATTTCAACAATTTTGAGATGCCTGGGATTCTCAATGATATCCAGAGACGTTGGCAGCAAACCCACGCCCTCTTTCAGTTTGATCAAACCCTCTTTTTGCAGCAGTAGCAGCGAACGCCCCAGGTTAGTCGGGTCATTAGGTACCGCCACCTGCGCGTTATCACTGAGCTGATCGATGGATTTTATCTTGCGGGAATAGCCTGCAATGGGATAAACAAAGGTTTTCCCCACTTCCACCAGCTTGTAGCCGCGCTCTTTGATCTGCTTATCCAGATAAGGACGGTGCTGAAATGAGTTCACATCAATGTCACCGCTGCTCAGCGCAGAGTTTGGCAACACGAAATCGTTGAAGGTCACGACTTCCACATCAAGGTTGTATTTATCTTTGGCGGTTTTTTTGATGGTTTCCCACATCTGCTGATCAATACCCGCACTGATACCCACTTTAATGTGGTTTTCCTGCGATTTTTGGTCACAAGCACTCAGCGCCAGTGCACCTGCCAGAGACAACGCCAGAACTGAAAATTTTAGTGTTATGCGCATAAAAGTTTTTACTCTTTCCGTGAATAATTAAAATGTTGAAATAACATCGCTGAAGTTCACAGTGTTTCAAAGCAGGTCGTAATGGGCAAATACGAAAAAGAAATAACCAGATACGGGACTGTTATGGGAACGGACAGAAAACAAGCAACTATTGAGTTTCATCTGCCTTACAACGCATAAAACCCGCTCTGCGCGGGTTTTGTCGAAGGAGATACTCTTATGTGGAAAGATTTCCTGATCGTAAACCGATTATTCGCCCGCAGCCTGTAATACCGCAGGCTGAGGGCGGGACAGAAAGATGGTGATGCCTGCCAGCAGTGTCAGCACACCGCCGAGCAGAAAGGCACTGCTGACGCCCGCGTGGTCAGCGAGGATACCACCAGACAATGCACCCAGCGCAAGCGATGTCTGGAAGACACACACCAGCAACGCCGAACCGGTTTCAAACAACGCAGGTGACGCCTGATAGGTCCAGATATTCAGACATACTGGCAGGGCCCCAAAGGCTAATCCCCAGAGAATTACCAGTACACAGGCCAGCGCCAGCGGCACCGGAAACAGCGACAATACCAGCACCGAGACGCTGAGCAGCAGCATGTTGAGCATAAATGCCTTCTTCACACCGAACTCACGGACAGTGATTTCACTGGTCAGTGTGCCTAACAACCCCGCCACACCGTAGCCCATCAGTAACAAAGAAATATTGCCGGCAGAAAGGTGCAGGTTAAACCGCAGCCATGGCTCGAGGTAGGTATAGGCCGCAAAATGACCGCCCGCCATAAATACCCCGATGATCAGCGCATAGCGGATCCCCGCAACTTTCGTGACGCCAAGCATCGCACGCAGGCCGATAGATTGCTGGGCGGGCAGCGAAGGCAGCGCCACCCATTGCAACACAAAAAATGCCAGCGCCAGTACGGCATTGAGCGTAAACGCCATCCGCCAGCCGAACAGATCGCCGATAAAAGCGCCCGCCGGTACACCTGCGACCGTGCCGACCGCCACGCCAGCGGTGATCAGCGAAATGGCCCGTGCACCCTGCTCTTCTGACACCAGCCGTCGTCCGGAGGGAATGGCAAACGACCAAAATCCCCCCACGCCGATGCCCAGAATAATACGTCCGATCAGCAGAATATTGAACGACTGCGCCAGTACGGCGATACCGTTGGCCACGATCACCGTTGCGCTGAGCAACAACAGTAAGGTGCGGCGATCCATTTTTCGGGCAAACAACATAATCAGCGGCGCAGAAATTGCAGCCACTAAACCGGGCAACATCACCGCCAGCCCCGCATGCCCTTCGGTAATGCCCAGAGACTGGGCGATCGGCGAAAGTAAACCGATCGGCAAAAATTCAGTATTAACCAGCGCGAAGGTGCCGCAGGCCAGTGAGAAAACCGCCAGCCAGCGGCGGAACGCAGAAGTTTCTGGCCGGGTGTCCAGCGATGAGCACTCAGTCATTTTATTATCCTTAGCAAGGTGAACTATTTCATGTCTGTATAATCTGGCTAATAAACGTGATCACTATCACAGGGTCAAGGCATTTTCATAATGAGTGTTAGGGTATTTCTTATCCGCCTGCCGGATAAGCCAGTCTCCGCCTGCCATGCCGGCTGCAGAGGTACGCGGAGGTTCAACTGAAAAAGGCACATACAGATAATGCGGACAGAAAATCTCTCCACATATAAGTATGTTGTAACTAATGTGCAAAAACAGTGAAATTAACCGCCGGATACGGCGGTCAAAAAATGATGGAAGACAACACGGGAGTACCGGGGTTAATGCGACACTGATTTTGAATAAAGCTGGATGATCATAATACCGAGGGCGATGCAGCCCATGCCAATCAGCGCAGGCGTATCAAGCCGTTGTTTGTAGATGAAAAATGACATTGTCGACACAAGGAAAATCCCCATTCCTGCCCAGATAGCATAGGCGATGCCGATATTCATCACTTTAACAACCTGGGAAAGTCCGTAAAACGATATGGCATAACCTACAATCACAATGACGCTCGGAACTAACCGGGTAAATCCATTGGATGCCTTCATCATCGTGGTAGCCAGCGTTTCAGCGCAGATAGAAACAGCAAGGATCAGATATATTTTGAACATAACACCTTCTGAATATGAAATTTAAAAAAATAATACCATACCCCGCCCTCCGGTATTTAACGCAATTAACCTCCTCTTCTGACCAAAATGATTGAAAACGACGGGGACGCAGACATTCAGTGATTTCCTATTTTTACAACAGGTGCAATTTCAAGCAAATCTTTTCTGTCATGCTGGATAAGATGTGGGTTCGAAGTTTTTAAGGTGGCGAAACCAATGTCTATTTCATTGACGACGAGAGAATTTATACTTTCATCTTTAGAGAAAGTGGGTGTTGACAATAGGAAGCTGGCAGCAATCGCAGAGGGCGCTGAAATCTACGGACCTGAAGGCTTACTTGACTCAATACATTTAGTGGGTTTCATCGCAGAAATGGGTGAGTGGATGGAAACCAGAACCGATTCATCCGGGAGTTTTTTTGATATCCTTGATGGCGATCTGTTCGAAAACTTCAAAAATATCAATGAAATTGAAGCGCTGTTAAGCCGGAGGTATAGCCATGTTAGCTTTTCCTCCTGACAGCCGGTTTATCAGCGCAGAAAAAATCGAAGACATTTGTTATCAGCGTCTGGCTGACCAGGTTCCGACACCTTTCTATGCCTACAGCGCATCGCAAATACGGGCAGACTTTTCAGCGTTAAAAAATTCACTTCCTGATGATATTCACTATTTTTATTCGCTTAAAGCGAATCCGAATAAAGCGTTAGCACGCCTGTTAAACCAGGCCGGAACAGGCTGTGAAGTATGTTCTCTGGCAGAACTCGAAACGGTATTAAGTCAGGGCGTCGAGCCGCAAGATATTATTTTCGTCGGCCCCGGAAAATACATTGCTGAATTAACGCAATGTTGTCGTATTGGTATTAAAGCTGTCGTCATAGAATCCATTGAAGAAATGAAACTGCTCAATGACATTGCAGCAAGCATGGGCGTTATACAAACCATTGCGTTACGCATCAACCCGGACTTTATTGGCGAAAAAGCCAAACTGGTGATGAGCGGCAAGCCCCGGCAATTTGGCATAGACGAACAACTTTTACCACAGGCCTTTTCCTGTGTCGGGCAGCAGAGTCATTTACGGCTCGCGGGGATCCACATTTATCTCGGTACGCGGATCCTTGACTGGCAGGCACTGGCTAAAAATACTTTGAATATTCTGTCGCTGGCCGAATCTTTGCAGAATACCTACAAGATTCATTTTGATTTTGTTGATGTCGGCGGAGGTTTTGGTGTCCGGTATTTTGACAAAGAAAAAGCGCTGGATATTGATTCGCTGGGTGATGCGTTAGCGGACATTATCCGTACTTATCACGAAAATTTCCCCCGGTGTAAAATTATCGTCGAGTTGGGCAGGTATCTGATTGCCCGCGCCGGTGTTTTCGTTACCCGGGTTAACTACCTCAAGCCCTCGCGGGATGAATGGTTCGCGGTTTGTGACGGAGGTGCCAACTGTCACGGCAGTGCGGCAGGGATCAATTCTTTGATTCGCCGTAATTTTCCCATGGCCCGCCTGGGTGAAACCCGCTCCGACCAACAATATCGTTACCAGGTCACCGGGCCGCTTTGCACACCCACAGATTTATTAGGCGAGAACGTTATGCTGGCTGAACTGCGTCCAGGTGATCTTATTGGCATCGGACATTCAGGCGCTTACGGGGCCAGTGCCTCACCGGTAAACTTTTTAGGTTTTGGTCATCCTGCCGAAATTCTGGTGGAGAAAGATCAGGCTTTTCTTATCCGGACCGCAGATAACATTGAAACATTATTGGCGCCTCAGATTTGTCAGCCATTATCTGTTGCGAACGCCTAAGGTACCTCTATGTCTCTGGAGTTTTCCGCATCAAATATTCTGTGGCATGAGTTTGAAAAAAATAACGTGCCTTCTCCGGCAGCGGACAGTGAGCAACTCGATAAAGTTAAAAGTTTTGTTAACGCTTTTTTCCAGTCCCATTCCCGGATAAATGAAGCCCCGCTTCGGCCGGTCTCCCGTTGGTATAATGCAGATAACCTGACCTTCACGGCGATGCTCAAAAAGTTGGTCACTCAGCTTGAAGAACAGGCGCTGGTGAATGATCTCGATTTGGTGGTGCTGACCCACTGGACGCCTGATGCAGAAATCGGCGCGTCGGTAACCAATGCCATTATTTACGAAACCGGCTCTCATAACGCTTTTGGTATCGCCATCAGTGATCATGGTTTAAGCAGTGCCTTTGTTGCGCTGCAAATCATTGAAGATTACCTGGAGGATATTGGCGGGGACGGGCGTTCCCGCAAGGCGCTTCTGATGATGGCCGATCAGGATGCGATCCTTTATGACAGCCCTTATCTCGCCAGTTTCCGGCCTTCTGCCAGTTGCTGTTTGCTCCTTTTACAGAGCTTCGCACCCGCCGGTGTCCGCAGCGTGCCGGGCAATATTATCTTTAAAAATTATCAGAAGACCGCGCTCCCGCTTTCCGGGGCGGGCATTTATCCTTTGCTGTCCACGCTGGATATGTTCAGTGATACGGAAAACAAATTGCCTCTGATTATTCTGACAACAATGCAGTTGTCGTCTGTATTGCGCCGGGATGAAAACTTCCCGTCTATCCAGATAGAAACCTGGGACGATGCCTTCTTGTCTTCAGCGCCCTGGGTATTACTAAAAAAGCTGGCCCGGAATAATACGCGATTCTTATTCATCGTCCCGGAGGGGAAGAACATGATATTTGCCAGTTTCGTGATGGAGGGCTGATCGTGTATATCCATGCCACCACAAAACTGGTTGCTCCCGTTCTTACGCCGCTGTCTGTACTGGAAAAAAAATACCGCTGGGGGGAGCGCAACCATAAGATTTTTAGCCGGTTTCATAAGATGCAGTCTGCCAGTCTCTTTGAACATGAGGCATTACCGGATCTGATCATCCGACTGCTGCAGCAATTACGCGCGGAGTGTGACCCCGGGTTATTTCGTCAAATTCGCTATGTTGCCTGGGCGCATTCTCTGCATGCCGTCAGTCCGTTCGACCTTATGACCGGACAGTCCGGCGGACTTCAGGCGCTTTTTGGTGATCGGGATATTGAATTTTTTTCGGTAACCCAGGCATCCTGCGCTTCGGGTCTGATGAGTCTGAAATATCTGCAGGCAAAAATGAGCACCGCGCAGCAGAATAATGCCCCGGTGTGTGGCCTGTTGATCACCGGCGAAAAATGCTTTCACCGTACGGTACAATACGTCGATCAGAACGGTTATTTCGGCGAAGCTTTTTGCGCCACGCTGGTCGGTATGTTGCCTTCGGTACAGTCACTTCGCCTGCGTGCACTCCACATACAACAACTTGCTGCTTATGGCACACGTATGCGGTCAACGGATCGTGAAAGTGAAAATGCTTATGATCACGCATTTCTGCCGATGATGACCGAAACCATTCAAAAAGCGCTGGAAGCCGCCGGGCGCAAGCCTGAAGACCTCAGCGCCGTGCTCCCCTATCACATCAGCCCGGTGACTTTTGATCGCATTGCCGACCGTACCGGTTTTGGCAGAGAGATCATTTTCCATCATAACCTTTACACGCTGGGTCACTGCTTTTGCAGCGATGCGTTTCTTAATCTCCACAGTCTTCTCGCCCGTCACGATAATCCTGCGAAGTCTCAGTGCATGCTTGCGCTGGCATCCGGTGTGGCGGGCACCTTTGGCGCCATGGTTCTCGAATCAGAAAGTGAGGGTAATCAATGAATACAAGTCATTTAACGCATTGGCTGGCCCGTTCTGCACAGGCATTCCCGGAGAAAACAGCCCTGGTTGCCGGTGATGATGAGATAAGCTGGGCAGCACTGTCCCGGCGAGTCATGAAGACGGCCAGCTATTTGCAGCAACATTCTATTAAACGGGGCGACCGGGTGGTGGTTTGGCTGCCCAACAGTATCGACTTTGTGGTGTGTTTCTGGGCGGTTCAATACCTGCAGGCTGTCTTTGTTCCTGTAAATCCTGATACGCCCGTCGCGCGCGTGCGCTGGATATTCAACAATGCCGAGGCTGCATTGCTGGTCAGTAGCAGTGAACAAGCTGCTGCGCTGTTTGCCCTGCCCGCCGATGAACAAGGCCAGCGCTCCCCGGGCCCGGTGCTGTTTGATAAGCCTGGTGCGGAGAACCTGATCCATCCGGTATTGCTGACCTTACAGCATATCGCAGCACAAGCAGACGTTGCGCCGCTGACGGTGGAAAATGCGCTGGATATCGATTTGGCCAGCCTGATATATACATCAGGTTCCACCGGCCATCCCAAAGGTGTCATGCTCACCCAACGCAATATGTTGAGTGCGGCGTCGTCGGTGTGCACTTATCTGGATCTCCGGGCAAGCGATCGCATCTTCTGCACTATCCCGATGAGTTTCGACTACGGGCTTTATCAGGCGATTCTGGCCGCCAGAGCAAGCGCAACACTGATCATTGAAAAGGATTTCAGTCGCCCGCTGTTTGCCCTAAAACAATTGGTGAAACACCAGGCAACGGTATTGCCAATTGTTCCTACATTGCTGGCTCTGATTGCCCCTCTGGCAAAGCGTTATGATTTTTCTTCTCTGCGTAAAATCACCAATACGGCTGCCGCACTGCATTCCAATGATATTGATACACTGATCACCTTATTCCCTCAGGCGGAAATTTTTTCTATGTATGGCCTGACGGAATGTCATCGCTGCACCTGGCTGCCGCCGGCGATGTTGTCAACGCATAAAGAAAGTGTCGGTTACGCCATTCCGAATACCGAACTTTGGGTGGTCGATGATAACGGCGTGCAACACCGTAACAATGCCACCGGTGAACTGGTAATCCGTGGTGCGACAGTCATGCGGGGATACTGGCGCAATGAGGAACAAACGCAAAATAAATTGCGTCCCGGCCCGCTTCCCGGCGAATCCGTACTTTATACGGGGGATATCTGCAGGCTGGATGAACACGGCCTGCTTTATTTTGTCGCCCGCAAAGATGACATTCTGAAAACCAACGGTGAGAAAGTTGCCCCCAGAGAAGTCGAAGGCGTACTAAAACGTATACCCGGCGTCGGACAAGTGGCGGTGATTGGCCTCTCTCATCCGGTTTACGGTGATGAAATCATCGCCTGTATTGAATGTGTGACAGCCCCTGATATTGCCCTGCTTAAAGCGTTCTGTCAGACACATCTTGAAGGTTACAAGCGCCCTCACCGCTACTATTTCAGCGAATCATTGCCCAAAAATCCTAATGGAAAAATTGACCGTAACCGGCTGCCTGAACTCCTGTTATCCCCGCCCCATGATGTTAAACGCGAATCCGTAAAATTATAAGGAAATCATCATGTTTACCTCAACCATCATTGAAGCTATCGGTTTAGTGCTTGAAAGTTCTCATCTCTCAGAATTACATGCAGAAACGCATCTGGAGCGCGATTTAGGGTTTGAAAGCGGCCTGTATATTGAGCTGATTATGTATCTTGAAGAGAAAATCGATGGTCTGATCCTTGATCCCGCCACATTAGAATTTGAGCATTTCGAAACCGTCGGCAGTTTATCGAACTTCATTCAACTCCAGCTCGCGAACCGGGCTGCTTAAATGGATGCATGGACAGAAATTATCGCCATTTTTATGCGTTTCCGGCATCAGCCCGGTGCGGCCTGGACCCATCACGCGCAAAGCTGTGATTATACGGCGCTGGGCCAGCGCGCGGCAGATCTTGCCGTGCAGATACGCAGGCACCAGACCGAATACAACACCCATTTAAAACCGGTGCTGGTATACGGGCATAAGTCATTTGATTTTATTGCCGCCTGGTGGGCATGTCTGATTTGCGGTTGTCCGGTGGTGCCGGTTGAATCGGACCACAGTCCTGAGCGCGTTGAGAAAATTGCACGCACGGCTGGCGCTGACCTGCTGGTGAATACCGGCACGCCAGCCGTTCAGATAAACATTGCCGGGGCTATCCACACGGCAGCTGTCAGCGCGTCAGGTTGTACTGAAGCCATGTTGCATGAACTGCTCAGGGAAAGCCGTCAGCGGTTGCATGATGCATCCGGCATTCCCCTGGCTTATATCATGTTTTCCTCCGGCACCACCGGCGAGCCCAAAGGGATCCAAATCAGCCTGCAAAACATGGTGAATTTCATCCAGTGGATCCGTGCAGATTTCCCGTTAAACGGCGCAATCACCGGCAATGTTCGCTACTGCTTTGATGTTTCGTTATTTGAAATCTGGTTAGCCTGGATTTTCCTGCAACCTCTGTCAGTACTCGATCATCGCGAACTTATTAACACCCGTAAGATGATTGCTCAGCACGCACAGGCCGGGGTTGTCTGCTGGGTGTCCACGCCCTCGATGATCCGCCTTTATCTGTTAGATCCCATGTTCAATGCAGAGCAACTTCCCCGGCTCAGGCGGTTTATTTTTTGCGGTGAAACACTGACAAAAGACATCGTCGCTCAGCTATGGGCACGCTTCCCTCAGGCTGCGGTGATAAACACCTATGGCCCGACGGAATGTTCTGTGGCAGTGACCTCCGTGCTGATCACACCGGAGATGATGAGCGATGCATTGCCATTGCCGATTGGTGCTGCCAGGCCTGGTGCGATGCTCAGCCTGTACGTGCGGCACGGTGGCACCGGCCAGGGCGAGCTGCTCATTAGCGGAGCCTGTGTCGGCCCCGGTTATCTCAATGCACCGGAGAAACAACGGACCCAGTTTATCCGGCATGCGGAGCAAAACGCTTATCTGACCGGTGATATCGGCCAGATGAAGGCGGATTATTACTATTTTCTGGGACGGGAAGACGGGGAAGTCAAAATCCAGGGGCACCGTGTTGATCTTTATGAAATAGAGCACTTCCTGCGCGACCATAATCTCGTTTCAGATGCCGTGGTTACGCCTCATCTGCGTAAAGGTCATGCGGAGGCCATTCAGGCCTGCGTCATCCTCAATGGTTCAGGCACGCTCTCTGAACTGGGCCAGGCCATGCAGGCACACTTTCCGCCTTGGTCCATCCCGCGTTACTGGTATGCCATTCCTCAGACTGTTTTGAATCATAACGGGAAACTGGATCGTAATGCGGCACGCGATCTGGCGCTCAATAAAGGGGAAAAATATGTTTTTATCGCAAATCAGACCGTTATTTGACCGGCTGAGAAACCGCAGTAACGCCACTGCGCTGATTAATCAGCAGGGAAGGTACAGCTTTGCTGAACTGGGCGCCCGCACGGCAGCTATCGCGCATTTTCTTACCCCGCATGCAGGCTGCAATGTTCTGATTTTCGGTCATAAACAGCTCGATGCGGTGGCCTGCATTCTGGCCTGCATCAGTAAGGGATGTTGCTTCACCTTTGTTGACCAGGCGAATCCGCCGTCAAGAATTGAGAAAATTGCCAGGATGACAGGTACGGAAGTGATCATCACCACCCTGGCACAACCGCTTGCAGGGCTGGAGCCCTGGCCGCAGTGCGTCAGCGCATCACTGCACGATATGTCTGCCGCTTCTCTGCCCGAGGAACCGATCTTAACCCAGCCACTTTTTTATATCCTGTCGACATCAGGCAGCACCGGTGAGCCTAAGGGCGTCAAGGTCAGTTATGACAATTTTGCGGCGTTCAGTGCCTGGTTCGCGCCCCAGGTCACCGCCGGAAAAGACAGGGGTTGCCATGTCAATCATGCCTGTTTTTCTTTTGATATGGCCATTCTCGATCTGATCCCCGTCCTCAGCCGCGGGCAGACAGTGCTGATGCTGGATCATTGCAATAATGTTTTACCCCGGCAAAACATAAAGCTCATGACCAGAGAGCCTGAAGCGCCTGTCACCAGCTGGTTTTCAACCCCCAGTTTTGCCGAAATCATGCTGAAGGATCCTTTATTTAACCACGTAACATTTGCCAGTCTGAGGCGTTTTTATATCGGCGGTGAGCGGGTTGCGCTGGGTTTAGTCACACAATTGCAGACGCGTTTCCCGGGGCTTGAGGTACTGCACGCCTATGGCCCGACAGAGACGACATGTGTAACGCACACGCATCTTTTGTCCCATCCGCCGCAGCATAATGCCGGCTTGTTGCCTTTGGGCAGGCCGCAGGGGCTTAACCGCATGCGCATCGTCGATGAGACAGGTCATGCCGTTTCCGCGACGGTAACGGGCGAAGTCAGGCTTTATGGTCCTCAGGTTTCACAAGGCTATCTGCCTGAAGATCACCCGCGCAATCAGGCTTTCGGTGAGGATGAATTTGGCCGGTATTACGCAACAGGAGACCGCGGTTTTGTCGATGAAAACCAGTCACTGTTTATTTGCGGAAGGGATGACGGGCAACTTAAGCTGCATGGCAACCGTATCGAACGGGCAGAAATAGAATCTGCTGTCTGCGCAAATACCAATGTTACCCAATGCTGCGTGGTGCCGGTTGAAGAACAAGGTAAGGTGACCGACCTGCAACTGTTTGTACAGTTGCATGAGGACAATCTGCACCACCGGCAAAGCTTACGCCGTTTTTTGTCTGAGCAGTTACCGGGATACATGATCCCCAGGCAACTGGTTTTTTGCCAGTCCTTCCCGATCACGTTGCATGGAAAAATAGACCGGCAGGAACTCGTCCGACAACATCTCTTATCTGATATTTTTTAACGGCTCACCTGCAAGCACATATAAAAAACTCAATGTGAAGGGTGAGACAATCTCCGGCATGGAGTTATCTTCATCGTATTGAAGAATAGCTGATTTTATGAAATGTGAACGGGGTCATAATGCGTTTTGATCATACCGGTTATGTCGTGTCAGATACAGATGCAACTGCGGCGGCTATTAAAATTTTCTTCCCCGTGATCATCAGATATAAAGAACAGATTAATGCCCAGCAAGTGTTAATTACATTGCTGGCCACGGCAGATGGAAATAATCAGGTTGAACTGGTTGAACCATTAAAAAGTAATATTCACCTGCAAAGCATGCTGGAAAAATCAGGAAAATCCTCCCTTCCCTATCATATTTGTTTTGTTGTAAATAATTTTGACGAACAATACCAGGAGATGAAGTCCGCAGGCTGGATTGTATTAACGCGCCCGTTTAATGCTTTCAAAAGTGATCATCGCGCCAGCCATCTTTATCATCCGGATGCCGGAATAATCGAAATCATGTCGGGGGCCTTATGAAATCATTTTCCGATCAGGCGTCAGACATGGACTTTTTAACCCCCGGTTCAGATGCGCAGGATATTGCCGACCAGCTTCGTCAGATAGTCTCCCCGGACCAAACACGTATCGTCATGCGCGAATGGTCACAGTCCGCAGCATTTAACTACCTTGGCCTGCCCGCTAAATATGTATTACAACAAAATATACAGAATTATCAGGATATCAGCCTGGCAGCACGCTACCGGCTGTATGAAAAAGTGGGTTTTATTTCCCCGATCCTTATGTTTTCTGCGCCCGGCCCCGGTATGGCGGCATTTGCGGTTTCCGGGCTCGGCACAGAGCAACAACAGGATGCTTTTTTTAGCCGCTTTCAGGAAACTTTAGGCTGGTCATGTTTTGCGATGACTGAACCGGAGCAGGGAAGCGATGCAGGCGCCATGGAAACCAGGGCGTCGCCGGTCAGGAACGGCTATCTGATCTCGGGCAGAAAAATGTTCATCGGCAATGGCATGATTGCTGATACCGGTGTCGTATTTGCCCGCACAGCACCTGGGCCGCTGGGTATTAATGCCTTTATATTTAATCCTCAGGTTGCAGAAATCTCGCGCTACGCACTGGAATTAAACGGCTTAAAAGGCACCAATCTTGCCCATATAGAGTTTAATGACGTATTCATTCCTGAAGAAAATATGTTGGGCCGGCACCTGAAGCCTACCGAACGATTTGCAAAATCAGCCATCGCCACATTTGATGCCCTGCGCCCCTGCGTCGGCGCGCTGGCGCTGGGTGTGGCACGACGTGCGTTACATGAATGGCAATCCCATCTTCAGCTTACCGTGTCGCAGTCTGTGTGGTTATCGCAAACGGAACGTCGCTGGCTGGCGGTATATCACCATGCCCTGCGAAGTTGCCAGCAAACCGACGATAAACAACCACCTGACAGTCATCCCGGCATGGTGAAAACCAGCTGCGTAATACTTGCCGATGAGATAATCAGCTGGCTTATTCATGATACGCCAGCCGGGAATATGCCCCTGCTGAACAAACTGTGGCAAGCATTCCGTGACGTGAAAGCCTTTGAATATACCGAGGGCACACGGCAGATCCATCGTTTAAATCAGGGATTTTCACGCAGGCAAAGGATGAGCACATGCCTTTAACCATTACCCTGCTCGGCCAGGGCGCGATAAAAGTTCGCAGTTGCTGTGAAGCGGTGACGCCTGACAGCCGGCATTTTATTGCCGCTGGGTTACCGGAGACCGGGGCAACATCTGGGACAGAAGATTGCTGGTATCATCACTGGCCGGAAGAAGATTGCGGAAACCGCCTGCATGCAAAAATTCTTCTCACACTTTGCCATCACCATTCCCACCCTTCTGCGAAGAGCCTGCTGGTCTATGATTCGCTTTATCCGGCCGCACGCGGAGCAACCCCATTGCTCCAAAGTTTACTTTGTCACTGTCCGGGGTTTTCCGAAGCCTGGGGAATTTGCAGCGGTTGTTTTGATCCCGATGCCGCCAGTGCCCTTGCCCGGGTTCTGATGACGGAGGAATGTCGTTTGCTTTACGTTTTCGATCCGATGCAAAGACTCAGTCAGTGCCCGACGCCTCAGGAGTCAGAATTGCATTATCTGATTTTTTCGGCGCGGACGTTGAGACCGTCATGAATAATAGGCTGGATTCGCTGATAGAAAAGCTGTCCTCGCCCGCTGTTTTTCCTATGCGTGCCTCAGAGGCTCAACAGCTTGCACTGATGAGAACACAGACCCTGCATTGCGGGTCACATCGCAGCAGGATCCTGATCAGTGGAAATCCGGGGTACGGGGCAAAAAAAGCACTTTTATTGCACGGATGGGGAGGCCATCCGCTGATGCTGGCCCAGGCTAAGGATATCCTGCAGGCGCAGGGGTATGAGGTGTATTTGCCATTTTTGCTCGGACATGATCCGCAAACTCCGGCACCGGCTGATTTACCTGTGCAAACTCAGTTACTGCTCACCCTGCAAACGACATTTGGCACTTTCGATACCGTCGTGGCGCATTCCGCTGGCGGACTTATCACCGCCTTGTCGGCATCTCTTGGGTTTCGTTTCAGGAAGCTGGTGCTGATGTCGGTACCGGCCTCTTTTACCAGCCTGCTTCGGCACTTTTTACGGCAAAACCGTCTTCCTGTTCAGTATCTGGCCCCGCTGTGCGCGGAGTACCGGTCCCGTTTTCCGGCCGCCGGCATGCCCGAAACAGACGCACTTTTTGGCCTGGGTGAGATACCGGCCTTAATAGTGCATGGTCAGCAGGACAATAAAATCAATCATGCCGATGCGCGGAAGATTCATCATCAGTTACCCAACAGCCGGCTGGAATTAATAGAAGATACCGGCCATCTGGGCGTGCTGACCCATGTCAGGACACACCACGCCCTGGCCTCTTTTCTTCGCGCGGCAGGCGCTGGTGATGAAAAAAGGAGTCATCATGTTGGGTCATATTGAATCCATTACGGTATACATCCCTGAGCAGCGTAAATCGCTGGCTGAGGTGGCCCCGGCCCTGAATCTGAGCCCGCTTGATGTCAGAATGTTTTCCCGCTTTTACGGATTGGCAAACTTTCCGCGCCAGCCAGGTTCCCTTAATGATCTGTTGCGCCCGCTGTTAAAACAATTCACCGAAAATCATGCGCACTGTATTTCCCGGATAAAACATGTCGTCCATGCCCATACGCTGCCCTGTATCCGCCCTTTTGACCTGCATGGTAAAGCGTTGCTTGATGAAGCCGGATTTTCTGACGATACCCATTACATGTCTCTGACGATGGGACATTGTTCAACGTCATTATCCGCCGTCGACTATGTCTGCAGGCGGCTTAACGCGGGAGAATATGCCTTACTGCTGGTTGGCGAGAAAGCATTTCATCCCAAAGTAGAACTTATTGACGACACCACTATCATGGGCGAGGCCGCCTGCGCCGTTTTGCTCAGCCGTTCGGGTGAACGTTGCAGAGTGACCGCCAGATACAGCATGCAGGCAGGCGAATTTAGTCAGCATCGCGGAAACGCAACAGAAGAAGAATCCCGCTTTGCCAGCGTTTATATTTCTTTTATCGTCACTGCGATGCGCAATGCCCTTGGACATTTTGGTCATACCGCCAGTTCGCTCGCCTGGATTGCGCCGCATAATGTCAATTTATCGTCGTGGCAGAGGCTTGCTGATGAACTTAATATTACGCGTCAAAAAATATTCCTCGAAAATGTGCCGCGTTATGGTCATTGTTTTGGCGCTGATCCTTATCTGAATTTAGCCACATTGATCCGTCAGAAAAAGTTATCACCCGAGACGAATGTGATGATGGTGAGTGTGGGCATGGGCGCAACGTTCTCTTCATTACTGTTAGGCTTATCTGACGGTAATGAAATTCCGGTGTTTTGCAATTTGGAGCAATTTCCCGATATTAAGCAGGATTAAGTTAACGCTCACGTGTTTCTTTATGTGATGTATTAACTCCTCATGGCTGATATTACAAAACTCTACCCGCAGCTGAATGAACTTAATGCCGTGCTCACTGCCGCTGGCAAATTGTCAGAATATAATCCGGACCACGCGGTGACTGGTTTTGATCATCCCGAACTGATGAGCATTGCCTGTATCGGTATTCCTTCCCGTTTTAATCCCTGGGAAACCGCAGCATTCTCTGACGTTGATTATTCACATCACTTACAAATCATCGAATATTTAAGCCGGACAGATGCCAGCGCCATGATGATGCTGCCCGGCGCTTCCCTCAGCACACGCGCCATTTTGACGCTCGGCACTGAACAACAACAGGCGCGTTTTTTCTCCTGTTTTGAACACAGTCCTGCCTGGACATTTTTTGCGGTTACCGAGCCCGGAGTCGGCTCTGACGCCACAGCGGTTTCCTGCGAACTCACGCAAAATAGCCAGGGATGGTGGCTTAACGGACAAAAGATGCTGGTCGGCGGCGCAATGCGTGCCAGTGCAGGTTTGGTATTTGCACGTTATGAACAGACCCACCGGTTAGTGATGGTATTTCCTCAGGGGAAAACCGGGGCCTTGCAGCGTGAACTGCTCGATACATTCGGATTAGCCGGCGCTTCGCTGACACGTCTGACGATGACGAATTTGCATATCAAAGAAGACGATATTTTAGGACTCGGTCGCCGGGGATTGCAGCAGGGACTTAACGCACTGAGTAAGGTCTTTGAGAGACACCGTCCGATGGTCGCCGCCATGGCGCTGGGCACCACTTACGGGCTGCTGAAGGCGCTGGAAACGCGGCCGTTGCCGGTCGCGGCAAAAAACTGGCTCGCCGGTCAGTGGCGTAAATATCATGCCCTCTTTCAGCAGATGCTCACACTGGCACAGGGATATCATTCGGGTCAGCAGCAGTATGCCCAAACCAGCCGCCTCAAATTAAGTGCCACCCGTCTGGTTGAGGAGACTGCACGTCACCTGCCCGACTGGCTGGCAACGCAAGACTGGCTGGAAGACACCTTCCTGCGCAAACGCTACCGGGACAGTTTCGCTTTTGAATACATGGAAGGGACCAGCAATATTCACTTGCTTAACAGCGTCCGTCCGCCTGAAACCCGGGGGGATCAATACCATGCTGTACCTTGATCCCGCCGATATTGTCAGCCGGTCGTTCCACCATACTGAGGTTCCTCAGCCCGAATGGGAGGAAGATATTCCTCACTGGCGTTCGTATGTTCAGCACTTTTTCGCCGCCAGCGGTGAGACGCTCAGCGCAGAGGATGAACAGGTTAATGCCTGGATCAGCAGCAATGAACGGGCAGCCTTCAGTGATATGGTCGCTGCACTGCTGCCAGACCTTGCACCGGTGGTACAGCCGCAGCGGGTGAAAACGGTGCTGATGGCGCACTGGACACCTGACCTGCACATGGGCAGTTCCGTGGTGAATTTTGCCATTCATCAGCTTGGCCTGGCTCACTGTCTGGCGCTGGCTATCAGCGATCGCGGGCCGGATGCCGGTTTGTTTGCACTTGATGGCCTCAGCGACTGCCTGCGCGGGAAAGATGAAGACGGACTGTTGCTCATCGCCGAACAAAAAAACCTGATGTATTTTTCACCGCTGATGGCGCGCCTGAAACCGGAAAATAATGCCTGCATCTGCCTGGTCAACACACAACAACGGGGTTTACGTTATCTGGGATATCAGCGCCTGACACCGTCAGCGGATCTTAATACAGACATCCTGAAATCTGTTGCTCACTTCGGGCTGAGCCTTGAACAGTTAACGCTTATCGGCCCGGCCCGGTGTCTGGCGGCTTTGCCTGCTGGCTGCACGTCCTTCGCCGTCAACCCGCATTTACTTTGCGCAGCACCCTTCGTCGCGCTGGGTGAAATCTTTCAGCCCGGGCGTGACTATCTGTTAATGAGTGAACACGACGGACAGATTAGCCTGTGCGGCCTGGCCGCCGCAGAGAAAATGACATGAATATTTTTGCGCTGAAAACCTTTATTCCGCCTGCGCGTTTATCGCTTGAGGACATTCTCAGCCGACGCGGCGCACATCCCGGTGAAGCCCGGACATTCCGGCATCTTTTCGGCTTTCAGGCAGCATCAGTCCTGACAGCGGAGGAAAGTGCAGCCACGAGTTTTGCCTCACTTTTACAGCAAGGTGCCGGACAGCTGAATCAGGCGGAAAAAATCGATGCCATTATTTTAGTTCAGGGATTGCCTGCCCGTTCACAGCGGCAACATGTTGATTTAACACTGATACGGCAACGTTTCGACTTTATTGCTCCTGACGCTCATCTCATCACCCTTAATCAGCAAAATTGCGCCACGTTATTCTGGGGGCTGCTGATGGCACAACGTATGCTCGAACAGGGTAAATACCGGTGTGTGGCACTGCTGGCCGGCGATACTTTGGCAGATTTCGATCTGGCTGAACGCTATGTGCCCGGCTGCACATTGATCGGAGATGCCTTCATTTGCGCACTGCTCAGGCCGGGGGGCGGTGAGCGGAGAGTCACGGGCATTCATTGTTTTCATCATCCTCAATTCTGGCAGGGCCTTGACGGCAGCCGGGATGATATCAGGGGTTTCTACCAGGCTCATGATGCGCTGGCCGGTCAGGCGCTCGGGAAATATTCGCCCGCAGTGCGCCGGGAAGCCTGGTTGCTGCCTCACAACATTAACCGCCTCAGCTGGCAAACCTGGCGGCGACATTCAGAACACGCACAACAGCGCATTGCGACCGATCTCATCGGGGAATGTGGTCATTGTTACACCACAGATCCTCTTTTATTGCTCAATGACTACTCCCCGGCAGAGACCGGCCGGCCGGCATTATTGCTTTCTGTCGGGCTCGGCGGCTGGGTGGGCAGCGCCATGATCACCTCAGATACTCTTGCGGAGCATCAGTATGTCCAATAACGCGCAAGCCATCCCCTTTTTTATCCCGCCGTCCATTCAGTATGCGCAACTGGGTTTTCTTAAAATCGCTGAACTGGCGTGCCGTCAGAAGGGAGATAAGGTTTGGATAGGTGAAAAAGAAGATGCCGTGTTGTTGCTTGCCGGTGCCCGGCATATACGTTTACTGATTGAGCAGGAAAGTCAGTTCGTGAAGGAGTTTGATCATCTCTCTTCTGCCTCAACCATCGGACGCATCTTACTGGGTCAGTCCCTGACGACATCAAAAGAAGGTGAGGAATGGCGCCTGGCGAGAAAACTCACGACACCCCTGGTAAATCCGAAGACTGCCTTACTCAAACAAGGTACCGAACTCTCTGCCCGCTGGCTGCTCAACGTTTTACAGGACCCTGCGCAGATCTCATTGCGTGAAATCTGCCTGCACTGGGCGCTGATGTGTGTAGCTGAAGGATTTTTTGGTCAGGGGATCAGTCTGTCACAACTGAATACGCTGATTGACCATTTCCGTCGCATCTATCTGCAACTGATTATCGCTGCGCCGACATCAGATTATGAGGAACTGTGCCGCCATCCGGCACTGGTCGCCTTCCGACAGGAAGCGGAGTCACTGCTCGGCCCGTTGCTCAATGATGCAAAGCCCGGCAATACCACCATGCTGGAACGTCTTTGTCAGGCACTCAGTCCCGAAGCCAATCCCGAAGCACGGGAAAGGGTCATCAATCTCCTGCTTGGAAATCTTGCCGCCAGCGTAGATAACACAGGTATTGCTTTGTTATGGAGCCTGACACATCTTTCGCAACACCCGCACTATCAGCAAGCCGTGCGTGAGGAAACGGCGCACGGCAAACGAAATATGGCGTCAGCCATTGTCCGGGAATCGCTCAGGCTCACGCCGGTCACCGCATTTTTTGAACGCCGTGTGGCCGAAAACCTTGTTGTAGATGGCCATGTTATTACGGCGGGCACGCGCGTGCTATTTTCTCCGTGGCTGGTACACCGCAATCCAGCCTGTTGGGCAGAACCGCTTTGCTTCAGGCCGGAGCGCTTTCTGAGCGAAGATAAAATTGCACCGGAGATTTTCTTACCGTTTAGCGTCGGGAAGCGAAACTGTGTGGGCATGACTCTTGCACTTGATCAACTGACGACGGCTGTTGTGACGCTGTGTGAAAATTTCCAAATTTCGCTCTCACCCTCAACATCTCCTGCGGCCCTCACCCCGCTTTTTGAGCTTAACGTCGTCCCCCGTGGAGATATTTCCTTTATTCTCGGGTCAATACACAACGCTGAACTGAATGACTGCATCCGGTGATCTGCCCGCACTCAGCCGGTTCTGTTTCTGACAATCTCAGTCAATCACCGGCAAGCAAAAGTAAGCACAATGATGAGAAGCAGGCAGAAAGGTATCGGTGAAATTGTGTGCCGGAAGGATTTTGTATGCCTCAATCAAGTGTGGAAGAAACGTTTCTGACGCTTGCTACATTATGACGAAATCAAGGAATTATGATGAAAAAGATCACGTTAGCGCTCGCCCTGCTTGGCGGTATCACCAGCACCTCAGCCTTCGCCGCAGAAAAAACGTTTCCTCTCGAAGCCTTTAACAGCGTCGAGGTCCGACAGGGCATCAATCTCACCATCAAATGTGCCGCAACGCCTTCGATGGTTGTCACCGGTTCTGAGGATACGCTGAACAAATTAAAAGTGACGAATGCCAGTCACGCATTACTGCTGATCAACGATGCTGCTGAAAATGATCGCTTTGTCTCGCACACGCTGGATATCACGCTGTATACCAGTGCTCCGCTGAACAGCCTGGCGGGCAAGGCCGGCGTTAAAATTACAGCACCGGCGTGCGCGGTTGACCCGTCTAAACTGGCCGTTTCAGGCAGTATGGGCGCAGATATTCAGGCTGAAGGTAAAACGGCTGAATTAAATCTGGATCTGGCGATGGGCGGGACGTTTAACAAGAAGCCCCGCGAGTTTACGGCAGAATCAGCGAACGTGCGCATGAGCATGGGTGCCGAATCCTCCCTGTGCCATATCCCCAAAATCCAGGGCACTCTGGCAGCGGGTGCGCGTATTTCCGTCAGCACCTCTGCGCAGGTGGATACCGGTGCCGCCAGTGCTTTCGCCAGCGAGATTTCAACTTCCGGCTGCGCTTAATTCCCGGTCCGGTGAAGACAGACCTGCCATCTGACGGGCAGGTCTTTTCGCGTCTGACAGGCACCATACGCCAGACAATAAAAACCGTCATTCTCAATGACAGCGTGGTGTAACACCCCCCTCTCCCCCGTATATTCATCCAATACGTCAGCTGTTGCGTTATTCTGAGGGAGGGCACAAAAACTGGCGAGCGACTGTGTCAGCCCGGTTCCACGCGCCTTCAGCCAGGCTTCCTTAATACTCCAGAGCCGGGTAAAACGGACCAGGTAATGTTCTTCATCTTCTGCCAGCCAGCGCTGCTCATCCGGGTGGAAAAACCGGCGGGCAATCGCTTTTTTTACCTCAACTTTACCGCTTATCCTTTCCAGATCCACGCCAACCTCTGTACCGGAACAAAGCACTATCGCAGCCGATGCCCCGCTGTGCGATAGGTTGAAATGCAACCATGGTGCCCCGGGCAGCCAGGGTTTACCCTGAGGCGTCCTTGCGATAATGAGTTGCTCATCTGTCACCGATAAACAGTTCGCCAGCACCTGACGCAGCCAGCATTGTGCCCGCTCACGCAGGGATTGCTCAGGCCGCGAATACTCAAAATGATGGAGCAAACACAGCCCTTCACCTGCCCGGAGTTCAGGAAGAGGATCACAGCGGTAAATTGAGGGTAACCCGGCAACCGGTTCGATCATGTCGATTCTCCAGAGACAGATAGCCGCCATGGCTTTCAGCGATTTGCCGGCACAAAATCAGTCCGATGCCGCTGCCATTAGGTTTAGTGGTATAGAAGGGGACAAACAGATTTTTGGGGTTGGTCAGTCCGACGCCCTGATCAAGGATCGTCACACACAAACGCCCTTTTTCCTGCGACCATTCAATGCAGACCGGCGTGGTGGAATCACTCATCGCTTCATCCGCATTCTTGATAAGGTTGATGAGTAGCTGATGGATCTGCACCCTGTCCATAGCCACCATCAGCGGCGCGGGGCCTTTCAGGCAAATATTGCGATGCGCGAACAACAGAGGCAATTCTGAAATCAGGGCCGCGAAATCCAGCGGTGCCTTAACGGGCGGCGCGAGTTTGCTCAGTTGTCGGTAACTGCTGATAAAAGCAATAAGCTCTTTCGCCCGGCGGTTTATCAGATCAATACCTTCCGCAAAGCCTTCGGGCAGATTTTCTGAATGGCGGCGGTAATGTTGTTGCAGCATCTGACTGATAGAAGCAATCGGGCTGAGGGAGTTATTAATTTCGTGACTGATAACGCGCAGCAGGTTTTGCCAGGCTTTTTGTTCTTCCTTGCGCAGCATGTCGTCTACGTCACTGACAAACAGCAAGATATTCCGGATCCCGTCAATCATATAGGTATCACTGGAGACGTTATAACGTCCCGGACGCCCTTCGTGGTGGGATTCAACCGGATGCTCCCGGTTAGCATTTTGCAACAGGGCATCCAGTTGCCAGTGGCTGGATTTTTCCCCGATCAGCTGTTCAAGCGAGGTCCCGAGCATGCGTGATGCTGCCTCATTACACCAGATCAGCCGGTGGTTATCATCCAGCGCAAAAATGGCCACGTTGATATTAGAGATGACTTTTTGCAGCAGAAAATCCATCTCTTTCTGCTGCTGACGGTGGCGGGATAACTGACCTGAAATGTCATTGATCTGTTCAATGACGCCTTCAAATACGCCCTGCCCGCTGGTCACGCCGCGAAGGCTAAAATCTTCCTGCTCAACGGCTTCCAGCAAGTTGGAAATAACGTTGATTTTATAGAGAAGTTGCTGGAAGAAGTGATAAGAAAAATACACCAGCGTGGCACACAGGATAACCAGGGTAAGCGATTTGAGATAAACCGACTGATGCGGGAAGAGCCACAACAGAAGATAGGCAATAACTCCCCCCAGCGGGGACAAACTGCACAGTAATAAATGACGCGACTCAAATGACCGAAAAAGTTTACTCATGACAGATTTTTAGTTTATCCAGTCTGCGGTAAAAAGCACTGCGACTCAGCCCCAGCGATTCCGCTGCTTTGACAGCATTCCCGTCATATTGACGCAGACGCTGTAAGAGTAACGTTTCTTCCATTTCCGCCAATGTGCCCGTTTCAGGCGGGTTAACAGGGTTATGACTTTGCTCATGTCCGGCGGCCCCGGCCCTGACAGGCAGCGGCAGACACAGATCAGCCAGGTCAATAGTATTATTGCGGCACAGCAAAACACCCCGCTCAAGCAAATGGCTCAGTTCGCGGATATTTCCCGGCCACGAATAGTCATGCAATCCCTGTCTCGCCAGCGCTGATAATACCGGTTTAGGCTTATTATATTTGCGGGCAAAGCGTTGCAGGAAACGTTCAGCCAACGGCTCAATATCCTCCTGCCTTTCGCGCAGCGGCGGTAACTGTATCTGGATGACATTCAGGCGATAGAGTAAATCCTGGCGGAAACGCCCGTCTGCCACGGCGTTTTTAAGATCCGTGTTGGTTGCAGCAATTATCCGGCACCCGGTGGTTTGTGTCCGCGAGGAGCCCACACGTTCAAACTGCCGCTCTTCCAGGACACGCAATAATTTCACCTGTTGTGACAGCGGCAAATTACCAATTTCATCCAGGAATAGTGTGCCTTTATCCGCCAGTTCAAAACGGCCAATCCGGTTTTCCCGCGCGTCGGTAAAGGCGCCTTTTACATGACCGAACATCTCGCTTTCAAACAGCTGCTCATTGATACACCCCATGTTAACTTCAACAATACTGTGCTCAGAACGGGAGGACAATTGATGGATGAAGCGGGCCAGCAGACTTTTGCCGGTGCCATTTTCACCCAGTATAAGAATGCTGGTATCGGTGGCAGCCACAGTTTCAACAACGTTGATTAAGTGTTGCATGGCCGGTGAACGAACCACCCATTCGCTGTCCATGTCATCTTCAAGTGCCCGTTTCAGCAGCTTATTTTCTTCCCGCAGGCAATTCCCGGAGCGTCTCGCCTGGCTCAGTGCAATCTGTTGCTGAACAATGCTTAACAGGCGTTCGTTATCCCACGGTTTTTGAATAAAATCCGCCGCACCGGCACGCATTGCGCTTACGATAATGTCCACACTTCCCCACCCCGTCATCGCCACAGCGGGAAGACAGTCATCAAATTTCTTTAACTCATCCAGCAGTTGCAAACCCTCAAGACCTGAGGTGGTGTCTTTCTGAAAGTTCATGTCCATCAACACAAGATCAAAGGCTTTGTCAGACAAATGTGGCAATAACCGGTTAGCCTGTGTTTCCAGAGTCACGTCATACCCTTCCATACGCAGCAACATGTCGAGGCTGGTCAGAATGCCCGCATCATCATCAATCACAAGAATACGTTTTTTTTCGTTCATTAAAGCATCCGGCTTGTGCCGCCGCACCCCGCAGGCGCGGCGACAGGTTATTCATAGCGAATGGCGTCCGCAGGCGACATCCGGATGGCACGTCTGGAAGGCAGCCAGACGGCTAACGCCACAATTAAAGAAATCATTACCGCCACCGCCCAAAAGAGTAGCGCAAAGGACGTATGACCGTTACCCAATATGCGCGTCAGCTTTGGCGCGACAAAGAAAGCCAAAGGCAGCCCGATAATCAGGCCAATAAGTAATTGTTTGCTGCCCTGAAGCATCAGCATGCGCAACAGAACCCCTTCCGTTGCCCCCATCGCCATACGCACCCCGATTTCCTGAATACGTTGATTTATCACATTGCGCATCACGGCATAAATGCCGGTGGCAGCCAGTATTACCGCGACCAGCCCAAACAACATGAACAGATTGGCAATGAAATGCAGCCCGGCGGTATTCCTGGCAAGCCGTTGATTTAACGTCTGTACCTGATTAACCGACAGTGTACTGTCAATTTGTCGTACCGCATTAACCAGCGCAGGCCCTAACGTATCAGGATTCTGCGCCCTGAGCACCAGCGTTAATGAGGCCGCAGGTATTTGTTCAAGGGAACGGTAAACCGTGACCCGCTGGCGAAATGCACTGAAAGGCCTGCCATGAATGACGTTAGGCACCACACCGATAACGGTGAACCAGCGCTGGTCGTTTGTGTCACGAAAGCGCAGACGTTTACCGACAACATCCCGCTCACCCGGCCAGAACTGCTCTGCAAAGGACTGACTGACGACCACAACGGGCTGCGAGTCCTGTGTATCACTGCTGGCAAACTCTCTGCCTGCCACCGGCGTGATCCCCATTGCCACGAGGCTACCCGGCATGACTTGCACGTCATTAACCAGAGGATAAGACCAGCGATCTTTACTGTTATTGGTGGAGGAATCGATATCCACCTGATGTGGTACTGTAAATTGCCCGACCGCACTGGTGGTGATAGCGGTTTTTTCTACGCCAGGAATGGTGCTGAGAGAAGATTGCAGACGCTGATAGAACTGGATCCGGCTCGCATCATCAGGATATTGACTGGCATTCAGGTTTATCTGCCCGGTGAGATAGCCCTGCGTATCCACGCCGTAATCCGCCCGGGTAGCCTGATAGACCAACAGGGCCAGCAGCGCACTGATACACAAAATGGAGCAGGATAACCCGACTTCAAAGGTCACCAGAATCCGGGAAATCCTGCCCGCCCCGCGACTTTGCGCCCCCCGTGTACCGTCACGCAGAACATCGTTAAAATTACCATGCGTGATTTTCCAGGCCGGCAGAGCGCTGGTCACGACAGCGGTAATAATAACCAGAGCCAATGCATTGAAGATCATGATGTTATCGAGTGACAAATGCCACCAGAAGGGAATTTTGTTGGGCACAAAAGTGGGGAGTAATGCATTGGTGATCTCCAGCCCCCAGGCGGCAAGCAGAACGGCGATCACACCCGAGAAGGCGCAAATAAATAAGCTTTCCCACATCATTTGCATCACTAAACGGCCGGAAGGTGAACCCAGCGCGACGCGGATGGCAATTTCTTTTGAACGTTCTGTTGTCCTCGCCAGCAATAAGTTTCCGACATTGCAACATGCCAGCACCAGCACAAAACCCACCGCGAAAAGCATGACGATAAATATCGGCATGGTCTCCTCACCCATGAAGTTTTCCTGGAATGTCAGCACCTGAGCAGAAAGCCCTTTATTGCTTTCAGGGTACTCAGAGGCCAGCGATTGCATCACCCGACTGAGGTCACGGTCTGCCTCATCCAGGGCGATACCGGGTTTGAGACGCGCATAAACAGAAATCTCAGGCGCACCGGTCCGCATCAGATACTGTGATGGATCCAGTCTGGAGGGGAGCCAGAGATCATGAAAGAAGGGAAAGGCAAAACTGGCGGGCATGATGCCTACAATTCGCGTGTGTATGCCATTAATCAGCACATCCCTGCCAATAAGCTGTTCATCGCCAGCAAAGTAATTTTGCCACATGCTGTAGCTGATGACGGCAACCGGCGTCGCGCCGGGCTGGACATCTTCACTGTTAAGCACCCTGCCGCGATAGGGCTGGACACCTGCATAAGAAAACATCTCCGGTGTATTGCGGATTGCCATGTAGGAAACCGCTTTCGTGCCGTCACTGATATCTGCGCGCTCAGCATAGAAATAGCCCACTTCATCGAGGGTGGTATTACGCGCTTTAATTTCTTTATAATCCAGAAAGTTAACCCCTGAATCACTCAGACTGACACCATTAACTGTCGGATTAAGCAAAACCATATTTTTCCCGTCCGGGTAAGGAAGCGGCGTAAACATGATGGTATTAATCACTGAAAACATATAAAGCGTCAGCGCCAGGCCACAGGACATTATCAGCACCGTGATGAAGGTAAATGACGGGCTTTTCAGTAACAGGCGTAAGGCATATCGGATGTCAAAAAGCATGTTACGCTTCCTTTATCAGGGTCAGTTCCCGTGACACATGTCCGTCTCCGACTACCTGTCCGTCAGAGAGCACAATGCTGCGCTGCGCCCGCTCAGCTGAACGGGGATCATGGGTAACAATGCAGATGGTGGCGCCTTCCTGATGCAGCTTATCGAGAATATTCAGCACCGCCTCGGCATTGTGGGAGTCCAGGTTACCGGTCGGTTCATCCGCCAGAATAATGGAGGGATTGCCCACAATTGCCCGCGCGACGGCCACGCGTTGTTGCTGTCCGCCTGAGAGCTGGGAAGGATAATGGCGTCCCCGGTGAGACATATTGACCTTGTCTAATGCTTCAGCCACCCTCTGCTGCCGTTCGGTTTTAGAAATATCTTTGCGGTAAGTCAGGGGCAGTGAGACGTTTTCCTCAATGGTCAGATCACTGATGAGATTGAAAGACTGAAAGATGAAACCGATATCGCGATTTCTCACCAACGCACGTTGCTTTTTAGAAATATTTTCTACGTTGTGCCCGGCCAGCTGATAGGTACCGGTTGAGGCCACATCTAACAGCCCCAAAATCGATAACAGCGTCGATTTCCCGCACCCTGAAGGTCCGGAAATCGCCACATATTCACCTTTGGAAATACTGAGCGTAATCTTGCTCAGGGCGTGAGTTTCGATTTCATCTGTTAAAAATATCTTGTTCACATCAGTGAGTTCTACCAGTGATTCCGTCATTTTCATCTCCATAGCTTTATACGATTAGCTGGCGTCTTTTGCAGGTGAGCCGGCATCATTTAGTCATCTCAATTTGATCAGCCCCTTGCCAGGCCGTGCTGTCACTGAGAATAATTTTGTCTCCCGCACGCAGGCCACTGGTCACCTGAATATAATCTGCAGATCCTTGCCCGAAGTTGACCTTCATTTTGGTGGCTGAATGTTCGTTTTCATCGAGCTTATAGAGCATCGACGGTAAATTATTTTGCGCGAACGGTGGCCGCTCGACGTACAGAGAATCATTAATTTTCGTCACTGCAATCAGGCCATCAACGCTCAGATCAGGACGGGCTTCCTGCGGCAGTGGCTGGTTGAATGTCACATCCACCTTAACCGTGCCATTCGTCACTGCCGGGTCAACCCGTGACAGCACGCCTGTGAACTGGCTGCGTCCGGTATTGATCGTCACCTGTTGTCCCACAGCCAGATCGCGGGACTGTAATTCCGGCACTTTGAGTTCAGCATAAAGCTCCTTTTCTTTCGCCAGACGGGCAATACTGGTCCCTGTGGTGATCCTCTGCCCCACCTGTACTTTCACATCCTGCAAAATTCCCTCTATCGGCGAGGTGACATTAAGTGAATCAACATCCTGCTGGCTCAGTTGCACCAACGATTCCAGCTTGTTAAGACGCATCGCGCTGGCTTTGATATCCGCATCCACACTGAGCCTGAGGGTGCTCAGCCGTTTTTCCTCAAGAACCAGTTGCTGACGATATTGTTCCGTATTAATACGGGTTGTTTCATATTCCAGCACCGGCACTGCCGCAATATATTTCTTTTGCGCGGCAAGTCGCATCGTAGAGCTGAGTAACCGGCTTCTGGCATCAAGAACCAGTGCTTCCTGACTCAGTATCTTATTTTGTAATTCTGCATTAGTCGCGTCGGTCTCAGCCCGGCGGGCATCCAGTTCGAGCCGGTTTTCTTGTAGTTTCTGCTCCAGCGTCGGGTTACTCATTCTGACCAGCAATTGCCCTTTACTTACCTTCATACCGGGTTTGTAGATGACTTCTTCCACGCGCGCATCCACATTCGCAGCAACCCAGTTAATATCACGCGGCAACAATACCCCGTTACCCCGCACTTCAACCGAGAAATTTCCATACTGAACCTGCCCGACAGCAATACTTCCACGGGAGATCTGATAGGGAGAAAACCGGTAACTGTAGATTGCCACCAGCGCGGCCAAAAATAACGCACCCATAACAATAGATTTGCGGTATCGCTTCAGTACAAATTTATTCCCGGTCTGCGGGATTGAAATATCCATGATAATACCTTTTCTGATAACTCCTTAGCTTTAAGCACAAAGCATGCCAATAGCAGAAATAAAATTAACTTAATGATTTTGAAAGAATTTTTAATATGAAATAAATCCCCCCTTTCCCTTTGTTCCATTTCTATCTCATTAATGGAACAGCAACCGGGACGGCAAGACCTGTCCCCTCTTTTTACCCGGCACAATCCCGCTTATAGCAAGGATTCCCATTAATGGGATATTGGCTCATTCACATTAATGACCACGTTTCGAAAATGGGAATTTCGCGTTCCGTTAACAGAAATTTATAATAATTTTATTAAAAAACAGACAGTTAAAACCAATAAAAATATGGCATAGCAATTGCTTAAGCCTTTCATGTACGGAGTTACGCTTTTAAAAAGTTCATCATTAATGGCTTGCACAGAAGGGGTGGGTATGTGGCAACGCAAACTGTCGAACGCTGAAAAAACACTTTTCACTCAGAAAATAATCGAGGATCTGAATCATCGTCATTTAACTGTGTATGGAAAACATGCACATACCGAAAAAGCATTATGTGTTGTCAGGATCATTAATTTTATGCTTGAGAATATTTCTGACGAAATAACGCTTGAGGATTTGGAAAAGATATGTGGTAAAACACGATTTGATATTTGCCGGGTATTCAAACATTTCTATGATGTCACACCGATAAAATGGATGTGGAAAGTCCGGCTCGCCTTAGCAAGGGAGTTTATTCATTTAGCACCCGAATGGTCCCTGACGGATATCAGTTATGCTTGCGGATTTTCATCATTACCGCATTTTTCCAGAAGTTTCAGCAAAACCTATAATGAGTCTCCCCTTAAATTTAAACAAAATGTCCTCAGGACAACACGGCCTGAAAGTAAAAAAGAAACCTCAGATTATGATTTTATTTTTGGCATTCAAAGAAATAACTTTTCGAGAAGCATGTTAATTAATAATCTGCACAGTTTATAATTATCACAAGATCACTTATGCCTTTTTATATTATTCGCTACGCGCAATATCAACTTTGGTTCAGAAAACGATGAATAATCTTCATGCACAGTCTGACTCACAAAATCTGAAATGTGTTTAAAGACAGCAGGGTCACGTAATGCGCCATTGTGACCCTGGCCTTCTGTCACAATTAATTTACTTTTCTCCAGAGAACGGCTCAGAATTACGGCTTCATCCAGTCCGATACTGAGATCATTTTTATCATGTAATATCATCACAGGCTGCGTTATTGCTCCGATGAGTTCCGGACCAATAGCATCAGGATGAACGCCATAGCGGAGTTGATAAAGCTTTTTCATGGAACCGGCAATACGCTTTGGAAGCTTATTATTGCAGACATATCTGTCCATCATCTTTCCATAACTGCACGGACTGCTGATTAAAATCATGCGCTTAAAAAACAGCCCCTGTAATGCCGCCATACAGCCAATTAATCCCCCCGTCGAATGGCCAATGACGACAGAAAAATGGCCATAGTGTTTTTCCATATCCATCACTGCCCGTGAAAGATCATAGAAGGACACTTTTTTGCCGGGAGAAATTCCATGTGCCGGAAGATCCGGTGCATAAACACTGTAACCTTTTTCCTGTAACCGCTGCGCCATTTGCCGCAACATAATACTTCTGCCATCCCATCCATGAAGCAGTAAAACTTTCTCTGCCTGCGGGTCCGCTTGCGGGTAAATAAAAACCTTAACAAATGATTTGCGCCAGAAAAGCTCCTCCTGCAGGCAGCGGCTGAGCAGCATGATTTCACCCTGTTTATAGGGTAAGGGCCGGGTCTTTTCGAACAGACGCAACGCGTATAAAGCAGAAAGGTAAGAAGACATAACATGCAATGAATATAAATCGAATAAACTTATTAGTCTGCATGCCCTGCTATAATGTGTCGCAGGTCTGATTTTCGCTTTCATCAATAAAGAGGGGCGTAATCTCATCAGAACCAGCACCCGAAGATAATTTTGGTGCACCAGTGAAAAGAACAAAAGAACGGGGTAAAAGAAGCTATAAAACATTGTCGCTCCCTATTTTATTTGCCAGACGCCAGTACTCCCTGCCGAATGCGATAAAGTAGATGACATTGAATATAATAATAATATTCATGATGCTTTTAAGCTGGGAAAAATTGCCCCACCCCACCAACAGGGTGATGACTGTCAGTAATTCAATGATAACGGTTAATACCAGTACCCGTCTGGCCTGATCAAGTTGTTCGAGTAACGCCTGAAGAGAGGCAACAAAAGATGTCAGGAAGAAAGTCGGTAATAATATTAATAACATCTGACTGCTGACATCTTGTATTGTTTTGTCGCCCGATAATATTTTAATCAGACTGGCCTCGGTAAAATAGACCCCTGATGTCAGCAGAAGATAAAAGATGCCAATAAAAGTGAGTCCCCGATGCAGTAAACGTTTTAATTCTTCCCCTGTACTGATCGCCAGACGCTGGTTAATTAATATCGCCAGAGCAGATCCGCAGGCCACAGCGGGAATAACGATAAACATTCTGATTTTGGTGACGATCAGAAAGCCGGCAACATATTGCTCACCCAACGTACCTATTAACGGGAATATCAGTAGCGAACTGAAAAATAGTACCACCAGCGAGGCAAATATTGGCATTCCCACCTGAAACAGAAGCCCGCTGAGACGCGCAATGAAAGCCCCCGGCCGGTCATCTTTCACGTTACGGCCTATGCGCCATACCAGCCAAAGCGCGACGGGGATAAGCAGGGCTGAAGCCAGAGAATTTGCCACAATAATGGAGTAAAAACCTAACCCGTAGAACTGATAGCAGGCGTAACAGAGAAGCGCATTCAGAACGATATAGGCGATAACTAATACCATGCTCAATGCGCTTTTCCCTTGTCCCCGAAGTGCACTGTTACACATCTCGAGTTGTATAAAAGGCAGCATGGAGAGGAAATAGAGCGGTAATGCAGAGGCATAGAATTCATTGCCGGCGACCGGCAGCATTGCCTGCAATAGTGAGGAACACAGGGCCGTCGCGCCACTGAGAAGCGCCACAATCAGGATACCCAGCGTCGCCAGCAGTGACGTTGCCTTCAGCACCTTTTGCCGGGACCACAGATTCAACGAACGGGCACTGAAAACCTGATTAGTGATAGCCAGACATTCCAGAATAGCCAGGAATAAAAAACTGAAAGGCTGAAGCATGGAGAGCAAATAAATTGATCCGGTTTCGCTTCCGTGACCCAAAATGGCGGTCTGAATATTTTGGGAAAAGGATACGGCAATCGCCACAATAATCATCGGCCAGGCTAACTTCATCAGGTCGGTGATATCTTTGCCCAGGCTTTGGCGTCGCGGCATCGTCATTTCAGATGGGGAGTTCATATTGCATGCTCCTGATAGCCAGGCAACAAAGTTACAGCCCCGGATGCCGTTTTTCCATACAGGCTATAAATCATTACCGACAGATAAGAAAAGCTGTGAGTTGAGCCTGATAGGTAGCCGTGCCCGCCCATCAGTTTTTCTGCTCTGTTGGTTAACACCGTGATCTGCCAGTGATCTGCCTGCGCCCCGGCAAAATCCTGTGCTGCAACGCGCCTTTGCCATTGGATCAGCAACAATTCTGTCTGATTGCTGAGATCGGCGAAATCGACCTTCACCAACTGATGTCGGGTGGTTTTAACACCAAAACTCTTGCGCGCGGATAAGTGCTCCCAGCTGATTGTCAGGATCTGGCTCAGAAGCCCTAACCGGGCCGCAAAAGAGGCAACCAGCGGGATCGGGTCTGTACCTGTCGCTTCTCCAGCGTTGTATTGCAAAGAGATACCCAGTGAAGCCAAAATACGGTCAGACTCCGTGTGCTCATCCCTATCCGCTTCGCTGTGTTGACCCACCAACTGATACCCGCGACAAAATACGCCACTCGCAGGATCTGCCCACTTCTGACGCATCTGCCGGAGGGCATCTGCTGGCTTAAGGTCTCTGAACAAAAAATAAAGCCGGGTAAACTCCTCTTCAGACATCGGAGCTCTCCAGCTGCAGGTGTTGCTCAATCCACTGGATAAGTTTTCCGACCGTGGTAAATGCATCCTGATTGATTTGATCAGGTTCAAACATCAGGCCGGGGATTTTTTCCTCCAGCGTGAGTAAGAACTGAACAAATAATACCGAATCCAGATCCAGATCTTCATTGAAATCAGTGTCTGACGTAATGGAGATTTTTGCAGACATAACATCGTTTAATGCATCATTAACTGCCGAAAGTAGTGCTGACATGCTTTACCTCATTAATTTCGTTTTTTTCAATCAGGATACAAGACATCGTTATCCCCATTCCCATTGCAACGCAGAGAATTCTTTTTCCGTCGAAACGCTCTAATAATGAAGACACGTTAAATAAAATATCAGAACAATATGCATGGCCATAACCTGATATATGTTCTGTAAAAAGCTCGCCTCTGAACTTCAATTTATCAGCTATACGTTTAAGCATGGGCATATCTATATTGCCAGGAACGATAGCATCTATATCGCCGATGGAGAGATGAAACTTATCCAATACATAGGTATAAAAATCATAATAATCCTGCTCAAGCGATGAAAATAGTTCCCGCCTCCGGGCAGCCGTAGACTCACGATGATTGTTATAAAATGAAGATAAATGCCGCACGGCGGTGTGATTGATTTGCCACCGTGAGTGCCCCGCGTTCAGTAGCATTGCCGCAGGGACTTCCGCCATGACACTATTATCAAGCTTATTAATATCACTATGAAACGCTTTTTCCCCCGTCAGGAGTATCATCGGTTGCTGGCTTTTTATGATCCGGCTTTTTAATAAATGGATCGCAGACAGTGCCGACGCGCAATGATTAAGACTCACCGTTAATGTTTCCCAATGGCCTATTCCGCAACCGATGGCGATCTCATCGAGCCAGGAGGTTTCAAAAAAAGTATTGTGCGTCTGGGTTTTGGCATATATCAAATATCCCTGCATGTGCGTTATATTTTTATTTGCACCCACCAGCGCGGAAAGGGTTTCCTGCAACATTTGTGTATGGTTACCCGTAAACATCCCCACGCTGTTCAATGAGTAATAACGTTCAAGAACCTTACGTGCACCTGTTTTTAAATTATGAGATGATTCAAGTGTACTTAATGGTCTTAAAGAGATGCGATCAGGTAACCAGCATAAATCATTAAGTGGCAACATATATTCTCACAGGAATTTATTTTTAGATTTTTTATAAGCGCAGTCCATAATCCCAGAAAAAAAACGCATTTTTTGCCTGCAATTGCTTAAAGTGGCATCGATTCCCATTTTTAAATCCCACTAATGGAATGTCGGGAGGGTCAGGAGGGAAGAGAAAGGAAAATCCAGGTGAAAGGCACCGTTAAAGCTGCACGAAATGTCCGTTGCTGACTTCGCGGTAATGGCGCACCGGCGGCTGATAAGTAGCAGCGCGCAGAGGGCTGGCAATTTCTTCCGGTACCACGGTGCGTGTGTGGTGAACATCCGGGTCGGGCACCGGTACGGCGGCCAGTAGTTTGCGGGTATAAAGATGCTGCGGATTTTCGAAAATATCCGCCCGCGAACCGATTTCAACGATTTCACCCAGATACATCACCGCCACGCGATGGCTGATCCGCTCGACCACCGCCATGTCATGCGAGATAAACAGATACGCCAGCCCGAGCGCCTGTTGCAGATCGAGCATCAGGTTAATGACCTGCGCTTTAACTGACACATCCAGCGCGGACACCGCTTCATCGGCGATAATCATTTTCGGCTCGAGCGCCAGCGCGCGTGCAATGCAGATACGCTGGCGCTGTCCGCCCGAAAACTGATGAGGAAAACGCATCGCCATATTGCTTTGTAATCCGACCTGCTCCAGCAGTTGCGCCACGCGGTGTTTAGCGCTGGCGGCATCGTGCAAACCGAGGCTTATCATCGGTTCGGCAATCGCCTGGCCAATGCGCATTCTCGGGTTAAGGCTTTCGTACGGATCCTGAAAAATCATCTGCGCCTGGGTACGGATTTCAGCCAGCCGCGCGTTGTCTGCCCGGCGGATATCCTGTCCGCAGATCAGCACATCACCGGAAGTCGCTTCGGTGAGACGTAAAATTGTGCGTCCGGTGGTGGATTTGCCGCAGCCGGATTCACCGACCAGTGAGAGAGTTTCGCCCGGTTGCAGACTGAATGAGATATCTTCCACCGCATGTATGCGGGCAGATACGCGGCGCAACAGACCGGATTTCACATCAAAACGTGTCACGAGGTTTTTAACCTCCAGCACTGGCTGACCGCGGCGCAGCGTATCGACAGACACCGCTACCGGCAGCGGTTCGCCGGTCTGCATGTCAGTCAGCGGGAAGCGTTTCGGCAACGCTACGCCATGCATCGCCCCCAGCCGTGGCACCGCCGACAACAGCGCACGCGTGTAAGGATGTTTGGAGTGATGGAAGATTTCCCGCGTGGTTGCCTGTTCTGCGGCTTCGCCACGGTGCATCACCAGCGTGCGATCCGCCACTTCCGCCACCACGCCCATATCGTGGGTGATGAACAGAACAGACATGCCCTCTTCCTCCTGCAAGGATTTGATCAGCGCCAGAATTTGCGCCTGAATGGTCACATCCAGTGCGGTCGTGGGTTCATCCGCAATCAGCAAACGCGGATTGCAGGCCAGCGCGATGGCGATGACCACGCGCTGACGCATGCCACCGGAAAAACTCAGCGGATATTCATTCATCCGCGAGGCGGCTGCCGGGATGCGCACTTTCTCAAGCAAACGGACAGCTTCGGCACGCGCGGCAGCATCGTCCATACCGCGATGTCGCTTCAGCACTTCGGTAATTTGCACACCGATTTTCAGTACCGGATTCAGGCTGGTCATCGGCTCCTGAAAAATCATACCAATGTGGTTGCCGCGGATGCTTTGCATCTGCGCACGGTTAAGGCTGAGCAATTCCCGACCATCAAACTGAATACTACCGGAATAACGGGTCTGTTTTTCGTCCAGTAAGCGCATAACTGACATCGCCGTCACGCTTTTACCAGAACCGGATTCTCCCACCAGCGCCAGTGTTTCTTTCGGGCCAATGGAGAACGAAAGGTCACGCACCACATTCAGCCATTCGCCACCCACGGAAAATGCGGTATTAAGATTATCGACCTGTAAAACCGGAGTCTGCATCATCAATCCTTATTCCGTGGGTTGAGGATGTCGCGTAAGGCGTCACCGATTAAGTTGATGGCGACAATCAGCACCAGCAACGTGATGCCGGGGAAAAAACTTATCCAGTAATCGCCGGACATCAGGTAATCAAAACCGTTGGCAATCAGCAGACCGAGCGAAGGCTCGGTAACGGGCAAACCAATGCCAAGAAACGACAATGTGGCCTCAAGCATGATGGCGTAAGCAATCCGCATGGTTGCCACGACAATCAGCGGCGGCAGGCAGTTAGGTAAAATATGGCGAAACAGAATGCGCGGACGGGAAAGCGCCATACTGCGCGCGGCATCCACGTAACTGCGGCGACGTTCCAGCAGTGCCGAACCGCGAAGGGTACGTGCGTAATAGGCCCATTGCGTGACCACCAGCGCAAGAATAATTTTATCGACGCCCTGCCCAAGCACTGCCAGCAAAATCAACGCAATCAGGATCGGCGGAAAGCTCAGCTGGATATCAACAATACGCATGATCAGTGCATCCGTTTTGCCGCCAGCGTAAGCGCTGATAAGTCCCAATGTTGCGCCAATGGTCAGCGCAATTACCGCACTGGAGACCCCCACCAGCAGGCTGGTTCGCGTGCCGTACAAAATGGCGCTCAGCAAATCGCGCCCCTGATCGTCGGTGCCGAGCCAGTAGATCATGCCATTCAGGCTGGATGAACCCGGGCTCAGGCGGCCATCCATGATATCAAGCTGCGACAGATCATACGGATTTTGTGGCGAGAACCAGGGTGCCAGCACCGCCAGCAGAATGGCGATACCTAAAATGATCAGGCCACATAAGGAGAATTTATTGCGCAGCAACGCACGCACGGTGTTGTAAAATGCCGGGGACGTTTTGCCCTGAACGGCTGAGCGAGAATGTACGGAATCAGACACCATCAGTTGCCGCCCCCCAGCCGCACACGCGGATCCACCAGCACATACAGCACATCCACCAGCAGGTTGATCAGGCTGAACATCACCACGGTGATCATCAGATACGCCAGGATCACAGGCCTGTCGAGCACGGCAATAGAATCAATAATCAGTTTACCCATGCCCGGCCAGGCATAAATGGTTTCGGTGACCACGGCAAAAGCAATCAGCGACCCCAGCTCCAGTCCGATGACGGTAATCAGCGGGATCAGCGTATTTTTCAACACATGAACCAACACAATGCGGCTTTCCGATAAGCCTTTGGCGCGGGCAAAACGGATGAAGTCCTGTTGCAGGCACTCAAGCACCCCCGCGCGGGTCAGACGAATAACCAGCGAAATTTTAAACAGTGCCAGATTGAAGGCGGGCAGAATCAGATGTGCCAGACCGTCGGCGGTAAAGAGGCTGACAGGAACGCCGAAAACATCCACCGTCGCACCGCGCCCGGAGGCGGGAAGTACGCCAAGTTTGACGCTGAACAACATGATCATCATCAGACCAATCCAGAACGTCGGCAGGCTGAAACCTAAAATCGAGACAGCCATGACTGATTTCGATAACCCTCCGTCAGGATGCAAACCGGCGTAGACGCCGAGCGGAATGCCAATCACCAGCGCCAGAACAAAGGCCACCAGCGCCAGTTCGAGTGTTGCGGGCATACGCTGAAAAATCAGGTGCAGTGCCGGCTGGTTGTAAATGAATGAGTTACCCATGTCGCCATGCAGGGCATTGACCACAAACAGGCCATATTGCTCCCACACCGGTTTATCGAGGCCAAAAGACTGGATCACACTGAGGCGTTCAGCGGGCGTGGCCGTGGTACTGATCAACAAATCGACCGGGTTACCCACCAGATACACACCCCAGAAAACCAGCAATGACATCACGAACAGCGTCAGCAACGTTTGTCCGAAACGCCCGAGCAGGTAACGGTTCATGCGCACATTTCGCCGGATGAATCGCCGTAACGGGAAAATACTCGGCATATCAGGCTAAAGAAACCGGACTCATCGACCGTCTGCATGACCACCGCATTCGCAGGCGTCGCCAGTTTGTTCCAGAAATCCGCGTAAGTATAGCCGGCAGTATGACCGGAAACCGCCACACCCACGCGGGCGGGCTGGCCTTCAAACAAGCCGGGTTGCAATAACCACGCGACAGTGGTGGCGTCATGCACCGGCCCGCCTTGGCGACCAAAACGACTGAGATCACTACGGTCAAACGCATTCAGTAACGCAGCAACAGATTCTCCCGGCAGGCCGCCATCCTGTTTTAATGCCCCGATATCCTCTGCACCGATCAGCGCCTGAAAGGTCATATCGAGTGGCATGATGATCAGCGGTACGCCGCTGTTAAATACTTTTTCAGCCGCATGCGGATCGGCATAGACGTTAAATTCGGCCCATGGCACGCGATGGCCGAGGGCGGTAAAGGCACAACTCATGGTGACGATCTGTTTGATGCCGCGTGCGACATCCGGATGCATGCCGAGCGCCAGCGCGATATTAGTCATCGGGCCAATCACGCACAACGAAATCGGGTCATTATCTTCGGCAGCCTGTCTTAAGGTACGCACCAGAAAATCCACTGCGTGTTCAGCCCGCGGTTGCAGGCCGGTGTCCGGCACCAGTTCATCGTTAAACGCGCCGATATGCACGTACTTGCCGTAAACCTGTTCGCGTACCAGCGGACCGGGCGCACCGGCGAAAACGGGCGTAGCGGTTTTGCCGGACAAGGCGACAATTTTACAGGCGTTACGCACGGTGTCTTTCAGCGCCACATTACCTGCGACAACGGTCACGCCGAGCACGTCCAGCTCCGGCGAGGCCAATGCCAGCCACAACGCGATGGCGTCATCCACGCCAGGATCGGTATCTATAATGATGCGCTGGCTCATAATTTTATTTCCCGGCATAACGTGAAAGCAGTTCGTAAAACAGCGCGAAGATTTTGGTCGCGTCCACGCGCGTGACGATATCGACATTGGGGGTCAGCCCCGACTTGCCGTACCAGTCGGCGACGGTTTGCCCCATACACAACTCGCTCTCGTGTTCGACAAACACCCGTGCTTTTTCGGTACCGAACAGTTCCGGCGCCAGAACGTAAGCAATCACCAGCGGGTCATGCAGCGGCCCGCCCCGTGACCCGTAACGGCGCACGTCGTTGCGATCCCAGAACGCCATCAGTTCGCCCAACGGAGCGGAGAGACGTCCGGAGACTTTGATAAACTTCGCCACATGTTCCGGTGTGAGAATCACCTGGTGCGTGGCGTCGAGCGGTAAAACGGTGATGCTGAGCCCGGCGGAAAACACAATATACGCAGCATGGGGATCGGCGAACATATTGAATTCGGAGGTCATGGTACGGTTACCGGCTTCGCGATAGGCCCCACCCATCAGCACCACGCGGCTAATACCGGCAGTGATCTCAGGTTTCATACGCAGCGCTGTTGCCAGGTTGGTCAGCGGCCCGAGCACGCACAGTGTCAGTGGCTGATTATTTTCAATGGCCTGTTCGCAACGGTTGATCAGAAAGTTAACAGCATGAAGGGATTCGGCCTGTTTTTGCGGCGCGGGAAAGGCGGTGTTACCCAGACCATTTTCACCGTGAAACTGGCCATGGATCGGCGCACGCAGCAGCGGCTGATGACAACCGGCAAACACCGGGATATCCACCCGGTAACCCAGTTCGGTAATTTGCAGCGCATTCCGGGTAGTATTCACCAGTGGCTGATTGCCACACACGGTGCAAATGCCGAGGATATCCAGCTGGGGTGCGACGAATGCACTGAGCAGCGCGATAGCATCGTCAATACCCGGATCGCAGTCAATGATCACCGGTAAGGTTTTCACAGTGCCCCCACAGAGCGCAAAACATCCGCGATTTCCTGACGCGCAGCCTCGTTTAACGGCACCTGTGGCGGCAACGGATCGCCTACCTCAAATCCCTGTAATTGCAGCGCCGCTTTGATACACCCCGCGAGGGAGTATTTGGCGAAGATTTCATTGATGCGCCACAGCGGACGCTGCAATGCCATCGCTTTTGTCCAGTCACCCTGCTTCGCAGCTTCATACAGTGCCAGACTTTGTTTCGGTACAATACAGGCCGGGCCTGCCATCCAGCCCACGCCGCCAATCAGCATCACGCAGGCCGGGATATGTGCCGAGGCGGCAAAAACCTGCATCCGCCCCTGTGTGCGTTCAATAATCGACAGCAAACGACCAGTGTTGGCCGAGGCATCTTTAATATAGTTGATATTTTCCACATGACTCAGCCGCTCAATCAACGGCAGGCTGAGATCAGAACGCTGGAACTGCGGATTGGTGTACAGCACGACCGGCAGCTTTCCGGCTGCGGTCGCGATGGCACGAAAGTAATTTTCGACGCCCTGTTCGGGCACCGGGAAATACGCCTCAAGGATCGCCAGAATACCGTCCACACCCAGAGCGACGTAGCGAGCGGTTTGCGCTACGGCGTCCTGAATGGTGGTAGCGGCGACACCGGCAATGACCGGAACGCGCCCCCGGGCGGCTTCCACAACGGTTTTCACTATCTCAGTGCGCTGTTCTGCATTGAGATAGGCAAACTCACCTGTACTGCCAAGTGGCGTCAGACCCTGCACGCCACTGGTAATCAGATGTTCAACCAGCGCAGTCAGCACCGGTTTATCTATCTGGCCGCCGTCAGTGACCGGCGAAACCAGATAGGGATACACACCGCTAAAAGAAGTCATAGCTTCTCTCTCTTTTCTTAGAACAACCCTGGTGTTGGTGCTCTATTCCCGCCTTGGTCTGGTATGTACTTTGCGCTTATTTAGTGTTTCTCATGCACAAAGTACGGCAACGTATAGCCGTCGGAGCGGCCGACGTAGGTATAAGGTGTTTTCATCGCCCAGGTGTAGGAGAGGAACAGCAGCGGAATGACGCCTTCGTCCTTCATCGCAATCTCTGTGGCATGTTGCAGTAACTTTTCACGCTGGCCGTCGTCGAGGGTTTCCCGCGCCTGCACCAGTGTTTTATCAAACTCAGGGTTCGAGTAACGTCCGCGGTTACCCTGTCCGCCGTTCGGCCCGAAGGTTTCGAGCAACGGTCCCAGCACACCGGAGGCTTCACCGGTTTCAATCGCTGCACCGCCCATGATCAGGCTGAAATCGCGTTTGGATGCGCGGGAGAAATATACGCTGCCCGGCATAGTGACAACGTCAGTTTTAATACCGATACGGCTGAACATCTGGCCGAGCGCCTGCGCGATTTTAGAATCGTTCGGATAACGGTCGTTCGACGCATGGAAGGTCAGGGTGAAGCCATCCGGATAACCGGCCTGCGTCAGCAATTGCTTCGCTTTCGCCGGGTCATAGACCGGTGCGGCAATCGCCGGGGTGTAACCTAAGTAGCCTTTGGGCACCAGCTGCGATGCGGGTACGCCCTGCCCGTCCATGATACGGTCAACTATCGCCTGACGGTTTATCGCCAGCGACATCGCCTCGCGCACTTCCCGCTTTTTCAGCGGATTGCTGCCGTCCGGCCCTTTAGCAAACGGCGACACATCACGATCCTGATCCGGGTGTAAATACAAAATACGGTTACCGGCCACGGATTCCAGCTGCAGGCTGGCTTGTTTGCCCAGATTTCGTCCGTCTGCCGTCGGTACACTTTCGATCATGTCAACATCACCGGAACGCAACGCAGCCACGCGGGCGCTCGGGTTTTTGAATACGCGTAACGTCACTTTATCCCACTGAGCTTTTCCGCCCCAGTACTGGTCATTACGCACCAGCACCACGTTATCGTCCGGCGTCCAGCTGACAAATTTGAACGGACCGGTACCGGTGACGTCTTTCCCTTCGTTGAGGGTTTGTGACCCGACCGTTTCCAGACGCGCCGGTAAGATGGCGACACGGCTTAAGTTGTTCAGTAATAACGGTGTCGGCGCTTTAGTGGTAATTCTCACCGTTAAAGGATTGATCTCGGTGACCTCAGCGATATCGTTAACGTACGGCGTATAGGCGCTCGGGCTGTTCTTTGACGCCAGCGCCACGCGTTTCACGCTGGCAATCACATCTTTAGCCGTGAACTCACTGCCATCGTGGAATTTCACGCCGGGACGCAGGGCAAATTCCCAGGTGGTGTCATTAATCACTTTCCATGACACCGCAAGCGCAGGGGTAATCTGTTGTTTTTCGTCCTGATTCACCAAACCATCAAAAATATTACGCGCCATCGCGCTGTTGGCACCGCCGACGTAAAATTGTGGATCCATGGAAGTGGTAGAAGCAGCCAGACCGAGAGTAAGATCAGCCGCGTGTACGGTCTGTGAAACAAAAAGCGTGGCCAGTGCCGGGAAAAGCACTCCTGCCAAAACGGACGTTCTCATGCATTTAACCCTTAATTATTTTAGATTTTCAGGCAATGTGTGTCAGATCCTAAATCCGAGTCTAGGGGGTGGACTTCTGAATTGAAAATTGTATTTTGTGTTACATCCATAAACAAATGTTATGGATCTTGAGGATGTATTATGAAAATTAATCCCAGACAGGTTGAAGCTTTTCACAAGGTGATCCTTACCGGCGGCATTACCGCTGCCGCAAATATGATGAACATCACCCAGCCAGCGGTGAGCCGCCTGATCCGCGACTTCGAATATGCGGTTGATCTGAAGCTGTTTGACCGGGACGGACGCGGCTTGATCCCACGGGACGATGCCATCAAGTTGTATCGTGAAGTCGAGCGTTTGTACCTCGGGCTTGAACATATTTCACGTATTGCTGATGAAATCCGTCATTCAAAAGGCAGTGTTTTACGCATCGGTACGGTTGCGGCGCTTTCTGCGCTTTGCGCCGAACACATTCTGCCGCCACTGATTGAGAGTATTGACGACATCTCGCTGTTTCTGGATATCGAAAGTACTACGCACATCACTGATGTGGTGACCAGTAATCAGTACGACGTCGGGTTTATTTTTGGTAAGCCTGACGTGAAAGGACTGGAAGCAGAGATGCTGGCACGGGCGAATGCGGTCGCCGTGATGTCGCCGCGTCATCCGCTGGCCCAACAGGACGTGGTCACCGCGATGGACCTGACGCGTTACCGCCCTATTATTCCCGGGCGAAAAACGCCGCTGCGTGAACAGCTGGATCAGGTGATGAGCCGCCTCGATTTATATATGAATAACCCGATTGAAACGTCGCTGAACAATTGTTGTGTGATGGCGGGGAATAACCTGGGCATAGGTGTGGTCGATTTCATCACCGCACGCAGCCACAAAAGCGATATCGTTCTCAAACCGTTTACGCCCGATATCAGTATTGCCTATCTCGCCGTTTTCCCGCCGCAGATCCCAAAAAGTCGCCTGGTGGAATACATCACTCAGGAAATGAAGACCTTAATCGAGGGCTATTTGTAAAACGACCCGACAGGTTCGCTAAAATCATACCCGTCAGTCCAAAGTGTTAGTCCCCCCATAGCGATAAGCAATTCGCTGATAATGAGTGTGGCCAACTAGATGAATAATGCATATAAAATCACTTATCAATCAAAATAATGAATAAGTGTTTTTATTTTATTCTTTAAAATCAATCACAAATCCCATTCGCATAAATAATCACCCTTTCAATAAAATTTTACCTAATTTCAAACTCTTCGTTACACATTCACAACCTCGATGAGAAGTATTATTATTTGCGTGAAATTGTTCTATTTGGTTCATTTAATAACGAGTGGTCATTAAGTGTTACCTGTTTTCTATCAACAGTTATCTACAACTATGCAGTGAGATAAATCATGCCAACAACAAATAGCAAGTGGACCTGGCTCCTCTGGCTGCTGAGTGCGCTGATGCTCGTCATCGGTCTGATACTCGGTATCGGTGGCGCGTATCTGGCCACATTGGGAGGAAGTATTTACTTTCTGCTGATGGGTCTGGCGCTCATCGTTTCCGCCGTTTTGATTTTCAAAGGTAAGCCATCGGGCGCATGGCTTTACGCCCTGGCCTTTGTGCTTTCTGTTATCTGGGCTGTCCGGGACGCAGGTTTCACATTCTGGCCATTGTTCTCCCGTCTGTTCACGTTTGGCGTTCTGGCATTTCTGGTCGCGCTGATCTATCCGCTGCTTAAAGCACGCACGGGTCTGGTGACGCGTAAAGCGCCAGCCTTTTCAGTGGCGGCGGTTTTGGCTGTCGCGCTGATTGCCGCTTTCGCTAATACCTTTGTGCCAACACCTATCATCAGTACCGCCGACGATCAGGTGCCGGTGAAACCGGTAGAAAAAGGTGCAGAGCAAAAGAACTGGGAAAGCTGGGGTAACACCACGGCGGGTGACCGTTTCGCAGCCCTGGATCAGATTAACAAAACCAACGTGGATAAACTTCAGGTTGCATGGATTGCTCATACCGGTGATATCCCGCAGAGCAATGGCTCCGGCGCTGAAGACCAGAACACCCCGTTGCAAATCGGCGACAAACTGTTTGTCTGTACGGCCTACAGCAAAGTGATCGCCTTGTCTGTTGATGACGGTAAAAAGCTCTGGTCCTACGATTCCAACTCCACCGCGCCTAACTGGCAGCGTTGTCGTGGCCTGGGTTATTTTGAAAACAGCGCGGCGCCACAAGCCCCGGCAGCCCAACCCGCTGCGGTTCCTGCGGCTGAACCGGCAAGTCCGGTTGCGGCTTCTGAAGCGGCTACGCCTGCTACGAATGCGCCGCAAGCGCCAGCGGCGACCGGTGGCACTGTCAGCGGAACCTGCGAGCGTCGTCTGTTCCTGCCAACCATTGATGCGCGTCTGATTGCCATTAACGCCGATAACGGCAAACCCTGTGCTGATTTCGGTGACAACGGTGTGGTTGACCTGAAAGTCGGCATGGGTGAAGTCAAACCTGGCTACTATCAGCAAACTTCTACCCCGCTGGTCGCGGGCAATGTGGTGGTTGTCGGCGGTCGCGTCGCGGATAATTTCTCCACCGGCGAACCTCCGGGCGTGGTCCGTGCTTTCGACGTACATACCGGCGCACTGGTATGGGCCTGGGATCCGGGTAATCCGAACATTACCAAACTGCCACCGGCGGGTCAGACTTATACCCGGGGTACGCCAAACGTCTGGTCGGCGATGTCATACGATCCCAAACTGGGTCTGATTTACATGCCAACCGGCAACGCGACGCCAGACTTCTTCGGCGGCACGCGTACTGAGCAGGATGACAAATACAGTTCCTCCGTCGTCGCGGTAGACGTGGCCACCGGTAAAGTCCGCTGGACCTTCCAGACCACCCATCATGATCTGTGGGACTTCGATCTGCCGTCGCAGCCGCTGCTGTATGACCTGCCGGACGGTAAAGGTGGCAGCACGCCGGTGCTGGTGCAGACCTCCAAACAAGGCATGATCTTCATGCTGAACCGCGAAACCGGCCAGCCGGTCGCGAAAGTGGAAAACCGCGAAGTGCCGCAGGGTAACGTCCCGGGCGAACGCTACGCCAAAACGCAGCCTTTCTCTGTTGGTATGCCAAATATTGGCAATCAGACACTGAAAGAATCTGATATGTGGGGTGCAACGCCGATGGATCAGTTGCTGTGCCGTATCGAGTTTAAAGGTATGCGTCACGAAGGCGTTTATACACCTCCGGGTCTGGATCGTTCCCTGCAATTCCCGGGTTCTCTGGGCGGCATGAACTGGGGCAGCGTTTCGGTTGACCCGAACAATGCCATCATGTTTGTGAATGATATGCGTCTGGGTCTGGCGAACTACATGGTTCCGCGTGCACAGGTTCCGACCGGCGCGAGCGGCATCGAGATGGGGATGGTGCCGATGGACGGTACGCCTTACGGCGCAGTCCGCGAGCGTTTCCTGTCACCGCTGGGCATTCCTTGCCAGAAACCCCCGTTCGGTACGATGTCTGCGGTGAACCTGAAAACCGGCAAAATCGTCTGGCAGGTGCCGGTCGGTACCGTAAAAGACACCGGCCCGCTGGGCATCAAAATGCGTATGCCAATGGAAGTCGGTATGCCAACACTGGGCGCGAGCCTGTCAACGCAATCCGGCCTGCTGTTCTTCGCCGGTACGCAGGATTTCTATCTGCGCGCGTTTGATACCGCAAACGGTAAAGAGATCTGGAAATCCCGTCTGCCGGTCGGCAGCCAGTCCGGCCCGATGACCTACGTTTCACCGAAAACCGGTAAACAGTACATCATCATCAGCGCCGGTGGCGCACGTCAGTCCGCAGAACGCGGCGACTACGTGATCGCCTACGCACTGCCTGACGAGAAGTAAGATTTCGCAGTCCATGACAAAGCCCGCTGGTGCAGACCGGCGGGCTTTTTTTATTCAACGTAACCCACTGATATTCTTATTGATGCCTCTGTCGCCACGATAGCAATGTTAAAACATACTAAACAAAAAATTTGGGTTAAGGAGAGTGACGAGTATGATGCAACCATTACCCTTATTAACCAAAAGGAATTGGCATGGAAATCATCGGAGACAACAGCGTTATCACCAGTGTTGCACCCAAAGGTAAGGTTGTTTACTGCCGTGGTGAAACCCCCAGATACTGGCTGGAATTGCAATTTGTCGATGAGAATAATCTCCCCGTTGCCGGGCTGAAGGTCACACTGGAATACCATCCGCTGGCATCCGCGCAAGACGTCGCGATGTGGAAAAAATATAGCAATTACCACTACGATCCCACGCCACCACCCAATCCCCCTGCCGGCGTCACCGACAGTCAGGGACTGGTCAGATTCGACGATCTGTACTGGATAACGGTCGACGTAAAAGCAGACGCGCAACAACTGGCCGACGAAATGGAGCAGCGCCCGCTGGGGCTTCGGCGTAATCCGAACAGCCAGCCGGTGAGCAAAAATGCCTTTCGTCGGGAAACGCGAGATAAAAGCTGGCGATCTGACGTACAGGAAAAAGCCGAGGCCGCAGGATATACCCATCATTACGTGACCATCGGAGAACTTTGCGATCAGTTGCCTCACATTGAAGGCTGGGAGGAGACGGAGCCACCGGAGTTTCATTTTCAGCAGGGGCGTTCGCTGAAAGGCACAGAGATTGCGTGTCAGGCGCTGAAGCAACGGCATGTCATTGAAATCTGCCCGTTCCGGGCGTGGGTACTGGCACTGCATGACACCACCGGGTTTGACCTTGCCAACAGCCTTAATCTCGGCATTATGGCTGACCTCGCCTATTCGGCTGAAAAAGAGAATAAAACCGTGGCATACTTTTTCGGGCAAAAATGCCTGGATCTGTCTGCAATCCCTCAGTTTGCCGAGTTCCCGTCTTATTACCACACGCTGGCCGTGGATGTACCCTTCCGGGAACGTTATCGTAAAGCCGTTTATTTAAATACGACTGAAGTGGAACAGCCAAAAGGCGATACCCGGTTATTCACGGTTGAATGCGGCAAGCACATTATCGTCGCGTGGTGCGGTACGGACAGCCTGCTTAACGCTTTGACAGATATCTCCTTTGCGCCCAAAAAATGTCTACCAGAGCTTGGTGGCGTGGGTAATATTCACGGCGGTTTTCTGGAGGCTTATGATTTGGCGAAGCTGAAATTTAACAAAGAATTGAATGCGGTTAATCAATCGCTTGAAGAACGTGTTAAACAACTCTTCATCTGCGGCCACAGTTTGGGTGGTGCGTTAGCATTAACCTATGCCGTGGAGATGAAGAACAGCCACCCTATTCTGTATACCTACGGCATGCCACGCACCTTCACCCGTGCAGCAGTGCTTGGACTGGACACTGTAACTCACTACCGCCACATCAATGATAATGATTCAGTCACCCAAATTCCACCGGACGCCGATGTAGACAATATTTTCTATGAGAAATGGGGACCACTGGGCGACAAACTCGGCTTTGACTGGTCGTTAACAACGGTAGCCGGGTTGGGGGTGGCTGTTCGCGACCTGGCTTTTCAGTCGGCAGGAATTTCCGATAAAAAAGATCCTTACTGGCATCACGGCAATACGGTGATATTTTTTCAGGCTCAGCAGTGCGTGATGCAATCCCGTCATCAGAATGTGCCGTGGATAGGCGGCGGAGGCAGCGATAATCCGGTACCCGGCGTGGTGAGCAACTGTATTAAGCAGTCGGTTAAACTCTTTCTGGTGCCATCAATGAATGAAGAATGCCTTGATGCAACGGGCAAGCATCAGGCGAAGTTTATCGGGTGTCTGGATACTGTCAGTCTGAGAAAAACCTTCCCCCGGAATACCAATCCCGAACTGGACGGGCTTTTCAGCAACCCTTCCAGCCATTCTATGGCACACCGTTACCTGCCTTATATCCATAATCAGGTGCTTGAGCTGGCAAATCCCGATCTTGAGATGAACCGGAAGGAGAAGCGGGCTGAGTTCAGGCAGGAGATTGAAGCAACGGCCAAAGGCAGTGCCAACCAGGATGAAATCCAGCGAAACCGGGAATTTATAGCGCTTCAGGATATGTTGCCGGTGGCGCTAACCCGCACCCGGTCAGAAGATGTGGGCAAAAATTCCCTGATCCGTTTTGCTGCAGTTACGGAGGAAGAAGTTGAATTTTCTAAATAAAACAGCCCTGTTGCTGCCGACTGTGTTCTTGCTTTCCGCCTGTTATGGCAAAACAGACCAGACGCTGTCACCGCCGGAAAATGCACGGCGCGTAACCATAGCCGTCAGGGTTCCTGAGGGCATTACACTGTTGCCATTGCAAATGCTTTATCGTTCTGAACGGTGCAAGACTAAAAGCTATAACTCGAGTAATGAAGCCTATGAAATTCGCGGATATAACGGTTTCATGCAGGCATTTAGCCCGATTGCAAACAGCGATATCAGGCAGCAACGGATTGCCATTGATGGTGGCGGGAAATGCCAGTGGCAGCTTAATTCCATTAAAGTCAGTTTTAAGATCGCTGATGAAAATCCTCTCGTTAAAGGAAAAGAGGTTTTCGCTACTAATTATATCTTTGATTTTGATGATTATGGATTCAGTGATGGTTATGGAACAGGAAGAGCGAAAAAAGTCAGTGGCGATCTAGATATCAGAACAGATTTTTTCCCAGAAATATTTATTAGCCACAAATTCAAAAAAACGACACTGGAGTTATTTGGTGGGGATACCCGACATGAAAAATGGAGTCAACGTTACAGGGTTCATGATATTAAAACTATCGTTATAAACCCTGTCGTACATTTTAATCGAGTAGTTATACTTGAGGGACCAAATAAATCTCCAGGAAATATAATTGTGACTTATCCTGATAGTAGTAAGCAAAAAGCTTTGTATACAAAACCTGATTATGAAAAGCTGCTATCGATGAAATAGAAAGGGATTCTTTCGTTTCACATACTCAAGGAGGAAGAAGTTGAATTTTCTAAATAAAACAGCCCTGTTGCTGCCGACTGTGTTCTTGCTTTCCGCCTGTTATGGCAAAACAGATCAGACGCTGTCACCGCCGGAAAATGCACGGCGCGTGACCATAGCCGTCCGGGTTCCTGAGGGTATTACACTGTTGCCATTGCAAATGCTTTATCGTTCAGAACGGTGCAAGACTAAAAGCTATAACTCGAGTAATGAAGCCTATGAAATTCGCGGATATAACGGTTTCATGCAGGCATTTAGCCCGATTGCAAACAGCGATATCAGGCAGCAGCGGATTGCCATTGATGGCGGCGGAAAATGCCAGTGGCAGCTTAATTCCATTAAAGTCAGTTTTAAGATCGCTGATGGCAATCCCCTGGTAAAGGGAAAAGAGGTTTTCGCTACTAATTATATCTTCGATTTTGATGATTATGGATTTAGCGATGGTTATGGTACCGGTAAAGCGAAGGAATCAAGGGGTGATCTTCATATAAAAACGGATTTCTTTCCGAGGATTTTTATAAATCACATGTTCGAGAAAACCTCATTGAGATTCTTTGGTGGAGATACCGATTACGAAAAATGGAGCCGGCGTTACAAACTCCAGGATACTGAGAAAATACTTATCGAACCTATTATGTATATGAATAAAATTATAATTCTTGAGAGTCCAAATCCACCACCTGGAATGATTACGTTAACCTATCCCGATGGAAGCGTTGAAAAAACACAACCTATGGAACCCGATTACGAAAAGCTGCTATCGATGAAATAGAAAGTAAATGTTTCATTTTACATATTCAGGGAGGAAGTAATTGAATTCTCTAAATAAAAAAGGCCTGTTGCTGCCGACAGTATTTTTGCTTTCCGCATGCTATGGCAAAACAGATCAGACGCTGTCACCGCCGGAAAATGCACGGCGCGTGACCATAGCCGTCCGGGTTCCTGAGGGTATTACACTGTTGCCATTGCAAATGCTTTATCGTTCAGAACGGTGCAAGACTAAAAGCTATAACTCGAGTAATGAAGCCTATGAAATTCGCGGATATAACGGTTTCATGCAGGCATTTAGCCCGATTACAAACAGCGATATCAGGCAGCAGCGGATTGCCATTGATGGCGGCGGGCCATGCTTGTGGCAGCTTAATTCCATTAAAGTCAGTTTTAAGATCGCTGATAATAATCCTCTGGTGCAGGGGAAAAAGGGGTTTGCGACCAATTATATCTTCGATTTTGATGATTATGGATTTAGCGATGGGTATGGTACCGGTAGGGCAATCATGGCCAGTGGCAATCTTGAATTGAAAACAGATTTTTTTCCTATGGTTATTATAAATCAAATGTTCAATCAAACATCTATTGAGATGTTTGGTGGTGATACGAATTATGACAGATGGAGCCGACGTTACAAACTTCAAGATACTCAGAAAATAGTCATTGAACCGATATTACACTCTCAGAAAGAAGTATTACTACAGGGTGATGAAGAGCGTGGAATCGGGATGATGATCACTTATCCCAATGGAAGCATTGAGCATGTACGCAAGATAAAACCCGATTACGAAAAACTGTTATCCATGAAATAACGAAGTCATTACTAAGTTATCTTCAGGGAGGAAGAACTTGAATTTTCTAAATAAGAATTATGCGTTTTTACCCTTTATCGTGCTGCTTTATGGCTGTGATAACACTCCCGACCGCACTCTGTCCCCACCTCAGAATGCACAGTGGGTCGATGTGGTCTTCACGCTTCCGGCAGATACCGTTCTTTTACCAATGGAAGTTCTGTACCGTTCAGATAAGTGTAAAACAGTGCGTTATAACTCGAGTAATGAGCCTCATGATATTCCCGGTTATAACGATTTCGAGAAGCCATTCGGTCAGCAAGGAAGCAGCAATCTCTGGCGGACACATATCGCCATTGATGGCGGCGGGCCATGCTTGTGGCAGCTTAATTCCATTAAAGTCAGTTTTAAGATCGCTGATGGCAATCCCCTGGTAAAGGGAAAAGAGGTTTTCGCTACTAATTATATCTTCGATTTTGATGATTATGGTTTTAGCGATGGTTATGGAACCGGTAAAGCGAAGGAATCCAGGGGAGATCTTCATATAAAAACGGATTTTTTTCCGATGGTAACTCATCTGGATGAGAATGATATTAGCCTGGAGTTTTTTGGCGGTGAAACAGGATATGAAAAATGGAGAAGACGATATAAGCTCCATGATACGCAGAAAATATTTATTGAACCAAATGTTCATTTAACTAAAGTTGTTACACTCATTCCGCCTGACCAAACAGAGGATAGGGATTTTTCGGCGATTTATCCTGATGGGAGTACCGAAAAAATTCCGTATATTTATCCTAATTACGGAAAACTGCTATCGATGAAATAGAAAGTGAGTGTTTCATTTTACATATTCAGGGAGGAAGTAATTGAATTTACAAAATAAAACCGCCGGGCCCGCACAGACCGGCGGGCTTTTTTGTTAGGGGATTAAGGTAATCGCGCAGCCTGACGCCGAAGGCCTTCAAAAATTGCATGACTGATTTTTGCTGGAAAATCAGCGGGCAACATGGATTCCACTTCTGTAATCACTTGTTCAGTTTTATCCTTCATTTCCATCATCATATTCGACACGTTTTCTCGCGAGTAACTGACCCGTTGCGCCGTTGAGACAAAATGACGGGGCAGGATCCTGTCCCAGTGAAAATGCCGGTTATTGCCGAGTACCGCCATCGCCATTTTGGCTTTCTTCGCCGGAATACCTGTTGGATGCATCAGAGGAAATGCTGACATCACGTCATAAAACGGTGTCATACGGTATGCGCTACCCGGCTCGATATAAACACTGAAATTCTTAGCATGACCGTCGATAGCAGCCAGCATCCAGAAGAGGATCTGGCTCTTAAAAAACATGTCCCGATCCCCTCCTGCGCGTTGAGAACCTAACAAGAGCTTCATTGAGCGCGCAATCCCGGGGCCGCCGTCAGCCTCATATTTCAATGCCGGGGCGACGCCTAACGCCTGACAAAAATCCTCCTGTGGCAGCCTCATCAGCCAGGAGCCATCCTTCGACCAGCGACGATCGAAACGTTCGACAACCAGGACTTTTTGCGTACCGAAGCAGGCAATGTCGCACTGTGCGACCGGAAATCCGAATTGCTCCGCTATTTTCAGACACAGCCATTCATTCTCCACACTCTCACTTAAATCGATGCCATTGTTGGCAATGTAACCGATGGGGAGTTTAAGAATATGGCTGGTGGGCGTACTTCCCTGCGGGCGATGCCACTGGTCGCGATACCAGAGCAGTGCCGTTTTTTCCTGCGCACCGGCCAGAGAAATGCGAAAATCTTCAATGTCAGCCTCCATGCCCAAGGGCGCATCCTTATATCCCTGCAAAAGCTGCTCGATATCCTTTTCGCCAAGCGGTTGGGCATGAATTTCAGTGACAGGCGTAACCGGAGCACCTTCAGGATAGAGCTGGATCGCACCGACGCAATCACCGCCTATTCGCGACAGCAAATCGAAAGGTTGTTTAGTCGGGATCTGGAAACGCGCCTGAATACGGCTGCGTATTTGTTCGTTATCGGGCAGAAGATTGTCGAAAAAGTTGTATACCACCGCGCCACGGAATTTATCTGCCTGAAGAGGTAATGATAACGAGATGGCACGGGCTCCGGGGCGAGTGAGCCAGCTTTGATGATAAATAAATGACATTTCACCACTGCCGCCTTTTTCCAGCGTACCGACAGTAATGCCATTTAATGCGAGCGTTAACTTATCCATGTATTACCACTCCTGATCCCAGGAACTCTTTTCCTGGGGATTGATATCCCTTGGCGTGATCTGTAGCTCTAAATCCAGCGCCGCCAATAACTTGAACAGAGTCTCCAGACGGGTACCATCCGGATAATTTTCAAACTCTGAAACCGTTGACTGCTTCAGGCCGATTGTCTCAGCCGTTTTACTCTGGCTGAGTTTGCGCTTTTTACGCTCATTACGCAGTGCATTTGCCAGCATTTTTGTTGAGGTAATGTTCATTTTATCCTCCCAAGCGGATTTTTTCATTATATCCGCCATAAGGGATAAATCAATTTTTATCCGCTGTGGCAGATGAATCTAAAATATCCTTCAGGGAGGATAAACTGGAGCGCTTACCCAAGAGATGAGGTATCTGTAAAAGTAAAATACAGCCTGTAAACTGTTAAAAATAAATACACCTTATAAGCTGTAATTTGCCCCCCGGGGCCACCTCATGCTCAAATACCTGTTTTCCGCACAGATAAAGCTCCATGAAAAAAAGTGAATTTATCGCTCAGGATTTATTGAGCAAGATTTATCAGAACAGTGGTTCGTTACCGGACAAGTTACCGCCCGAGCGCCAGCTGGCGGAAGAATATGGGGTGTCGCGCTTTACGGTGCGTAAGGCATTAGAAAAACTGGTAAGTATCGGGGCGGTACACATTGTGCAGGGCTCAGGAATTTACATTAACCCCGGCGTGAGCAGTAATCCGCTGGTATACAACTCGATCACTGAAAAGAAATTCACCGAAATCAGCTTTAAAATGCTGGACCTGCATAAGCGGCGTCCGGATAAAGAAGAACAACAGGTATTCGATCTGAATACCGATGATTTTATCTGGGCGTTCACCCGCTTGCGGCGCGTCAGTCAGCGCAACGTACAGATTGAATATTCCCGCATGCCCGCCAGAGAATTTGGCGATCTGAATCAGAAGACTATTGAGCATTCCATTCAGCAATATGTTCTTAGCAAAGGCTATGTGATTTCACATTCCCTCACCCGCTATCAGGCGGTGACGGTGAGTAAAGAACAGGCATATATTCTGGGATGTAAAAAAGGCATGGCCGCCATGCACATTACCAACAGAGGCATTTTGCAGGGCGGCAAGGTTTACGCATTCAGCGACATTATCGACATCGATTATTCCTGCACCTACGTTATCCCGTTTAATCAGGACAATTTGGCTTTCCGCCAGAAGTAAGCGTGTCAGGGCGTGTGGATCACGCCGTCCGGCAGGCGGCTTTGCGTCCATTCATGCGGACGATATACCACCGGAAACTCTGCCGCCGCCTGCGGGTTAAAGCCCACGCCGATCCCCGCGCCTTCTCCCGGATAGAAATACCCCTTCACCGGTGCCTGTGCGCCCGGAAACACCTGTTGTGTGTTGGCGGGATAGGCAACAAACTCCTGGATCGCCGCATTATGCAGATGAATATTGAGGTGCGTATTCACCGCTGCGCCAACCGGTGTCATATCCGGCGGACAATGCCACGCCAGCCGCACGCCAAAGCTCTGGCAGAAATGCGCCAGTTTCAGCGCCGGTGTGATCCCCCCGATTTGAGAAACGTGGCAGCGGATAAAGTCGATCCGGCGGTTAATGATCAGATCCTTCCATTCCGCCGGATTATTGAATAACTCGCCGGTCGCCAGCGGCACAGCTGTCTGGCTGCGGATCTGCGCCAGCCATTCGTTCTGATCCGGTGGCAGAATATCTTCGATAAAGTAAGGCCGGTATTGTTCCACCGCTTTGGCGAACTGCACTGCCTGTTGCGGGAACAGCCTTTCGTGAACGTCATGCAAGATATGGAACTGATTGCCGTATTTTTCACGCAACGCTTTAAACATCGTCAGTGTGTTATCAATGTACTGATCCTGATCGTAATAAGCGCCTGCTGTCGGTTCGCGGGTACTGTGGAGTTCACGCGCATTGCCACCGTAAAAACCCAACTGACAGCGGATGTGACGATAGCCTTCAGCCAGTAAACGATCCACTTCGCCGTATAATTCTTCCAGCGTTTCACCGGTCGCATGGCTGTACGCCGTTACGGCATCTTTAGACTTGCCGCCAAACAAGTGGTAGAGCGGCATATTTGCCAGCTTACCTTTGATATCCCACAGTGCCATATCAATACCCGCAATAGCGTTATTGATCACCGGCCCGTTACGCCAGTACGCGTTCACCATCATCATCTGCCATAAATCTTCGATATGATTCGCATCACGCCCTATCAGCAACGGTTTGAGATACTCATCCACCATCAGTTTGACCGCCAGCGGGCGCTGCTGGAATGTCGCGCAGCCAAGGCCGAAAACGCCACGATCCGTTTCAATACGGACCACCACTAAATTATGACGATCGGGGCGCGTTATCTGACATTCGATATTCGTCATCAGCACAGGCTGCATGATTAATCCTTCATAAAAGCCGTTATTTTTTAATTAAAAAATCGGCGGTGATATTTGTATTACCGATATTTCAACGTATTTTTATCCTGCTTGTAAACCTTAAATTCAGGCTTTTATTTTGGTTTAAAAGTACACCTGAATATCGATAGAAAACGGACCAATTCATTCATTATGTGCGAACAAGCCCCATCTGCGTGAAGTTTTGTGATGAAGATCCTGTTTTATTGGTTTGTTTTATAAAAAGGCCGTCATTACACTCCCCTTCCATCTGACAATGAATAATTAATTTTTCGTCGCGGGGTTCAGGGTGAATACAGAAATAATGCATTCGGTTATTAAGCTGGTAGGCGGAGCGGGAAATATCAATAAAGTCTGGCATTGCATGACCCGTTTGCGCTTTGATTTACACGACGAAAATAAAGTGGCCTGGGATGAGATTAAAAATCTGCCCGGCGTGCTCGGCGCACAAAGCCAGAGTGATCAGGTGCAGATCATCATCGGGCCGAAAGTGAATGTCTGGTACGACGCCATCGTGTCACAACTGGATCCTGTGACCGGCAACGCCGAAAAAACAACAGGAAATGTTTCCACAAAAGGGCGGAAAAGCCTGGTGTCGATGTTCATGGATACCGTCTCCGGCGTCTTCGGCCCGATCGTTCCGGCCATTGCGGGCGCAGGGATGATTAAGGGTTTGCTGGCCGGACTGATTGCTTTAAAAGTGATTTCAGCCAAAAGCGAAACGGTGATGATTATCGATTTGATCGCCAGCGGCGTGTTTTACTTCCTGCCGTTTTTCCTCGCCGTTTCTGCGGCGAAGATCTTTAAAACCAATGAATATCTGGCTGCTGCCGTGGCCGCCTGCCTGATGTACCCGACGCTGACAGATGCTGCGAAATCGCTCGCCAGTCATACAGCCGGTGCTCCAACTGCGCTGTATTTTATGGATATACTGCCGGTGTCCATTTTCAATTATTCGGCCAGTGTCATTCCGGTGATTTTCTCCGTGCTGGCGCTGAGTTATATCCATCGCTGGGTTGATAAAATCATGCCGGACGTGTTGAAAACCGTCTTTACCCCGACGCTCACACTGTTTATTGCTGCGCTGGTGTCGCTGACACTGATTGGCCCGGCGGGGATTTATCTCGGTAAATTGCTGGCATTTGGCATTCAGGGGTTGTTCGGAGTATCAGCGGTGTTTGCAGGCTTTATTGTCGGCGCGATCCGTCCTGTGGCGATCCTCACAGGCATGCACCATGCGATGACACCGGTTGCCTTGCAGAACTTCACCGATCAGGGCTGGGATATGCTGATGCCGATGATGTTCATGGCCAACATGGCAATTGCAGGATCGACGTTTGCCATTTATTTCCACGTCAAAACCCGCGAACAAAAATCCGTCGTGCTGTCAGCCGCGATTTCCGGCTTACTGGGGATCACCGAACCGGCATTGTTTGGCGTGCTGACGCGCTACAAAAAAGCGTTTATCGCTACCACCATCAGCAGCTCCGTGGCGTCGGCCTTTATCGCTTTCTTCGGCGTGCGGCTGTACGGCTATATTCTGTCGAGCATTTTCAGTCTGCCCGCTTACATCGGTCCGTATTTTATTTACATCCTGATGGGCGTAGCGCTTTCGCTGGGGCTGTCATTTACGCTGACTTATCTGATGGTCGTCAAACACAAAAGCACCGGACAAACGGTGCCTTTGGTTAATCAAACGCGCTGAGGTTTATCAGGCCGCTGTTTTTGAATTTGTCATCTCAGACAGCGGTGCATTCTGGATAAGATTGGTCAGCCGGCCGATATTTTCAATTTCAACTTCAATCTTATCATTCTCATGCAGGAACAACGGCGGCACGCGGGTTTTTCCAACGCCACCCGGGGAACCGGTCATGATCACATCGCCGGGAGAGAGCCGGGTAAAGGTACTGATATACGCGATAATTTGTGGGATGGTGTGCACCATATTGGCGGTGGTGTCATCCTGCACCAGCCGGTCATTCAGCCAGGTTTTGATGCTCAGATTTTGCGGGTCACCCACTTCATCCGGCGTCACCATCCACGGGCCAAACGCGCCTGTCGACGGCCAGTTTTTACCTGCCGTATACCACTTATGCTGCCAGTCACGCACCGAACCATCCATATAGCAACTGTAACCGGCAATATAGTCCAGCGCATCATCAGCGGAAATATTGCGACCGGTACGTCCGATAATAATCGCCAGCTCACCTTCATAATCAAACTGCTCGGAAGAAGCCGGTTTGATGATCACACCATTATGACCGATCTGCGAATCCGCAAAGCGGACAAACAATGTTGGCGCGTCGCTGGTTTCATTGAATTCTTTGCGTTTTTCTGCGTAGTTCATGCCCACACCAAAAATTTTTCCTGGCCTGTCGATAACCGGCAGGAAACTGATGGCGTTTAGATCAAGATCCGCAGGCAACTGCACGTAACGCTGCAAGTCTTCCAGCTGATAATGTGCCATGAATTCGTTAATGTCCCGGCATCCCGAGCGGGCACCGACATCGACAATCCCCTCTGCCTGGAAGATGCCGAAGCTTTTGGTGTGGTCTTTACTGATGATGAAATTAACAATTTTCATAGATGCACTTAGAGTCTTATTTTACTTAAAACAGGTGGATTTGCTGGTGTTGTCTTCGTGATGACGTCCGCGCCACTGTGAAGATCGCGAGATTATTGACCCTGCGTTTCATGCCTTCTACTATATTTTATTACCTAATCGATGAATTTCAGGAATCAATGTTAAATAACAGAGACTTAGATTATTTCGTCACTGCTGCGCAGATGATGAATTTGAGACTTGCGTCACAAAATTTAAATATAACTCAGCCTGCTCTTTCAAAATCGATCACCCGTCTTGAGCGCGAACTGAACATCAAACTGTTCAAACGGGCAGGTCGCGGGCTTGAACTGACCGAAGCAGGACGCATTCTTTATCAACGTGGTATCGCGCTGCAAAGTGCGTATCTTGAGATTGGCGAAATCATGAATGAACTGAGCAGCGGCGCGGGCGGGATCGTTCGCGTGGGCGTGTCCGGTTCAGCCACGCAATTCCTGTTACCTGAGATCTGCAAAATGCTGCAATCTCAGGTACCGAATATGAAACTGGAAATCCAGATAGGCATGAATGACGTGCTTTTTACCCTGCTGGAACGTCATGCGATCGATGTCATCATCGGCCCGCTGGTCAATTACGACAGTCCGGTGGTGCAGTTGCCCGTGACTGCCGACCGGGTGATCGTCGCCGCGTCCCGTGATCATCCGTTGGCCGGTAAACCCGCCAGCCTGCGCGAACTCAGCCGTTACGGGTGGATTTTGCCAGCGAAAACCGTGTCGATGCGCCAGTGGCTGGATAAAATGTTCTATGAAAACCACTGTCCGCCACCGGATGTGAAAGTGGAAATCAGCTCGCTGGCCTCGGTGCCGGGGCTGATTGCGAAAAGCGGATTACTGAGTTTTTTGTCGGAGAATATTTTGGTGGAAGAAGAATTTCTTTCGCGACTGATCCGTATTGATAACGATCAGTTAGTGATGGAGCGTCGCGTCGGGATCACCTGGCTGGAAGGCGCATTTCTCTCACCGGCCACACAGAAAGTGATCGACGTCACCAAAAGTGTCGGGCAAAAAATGCAGACGGAAGCCCGCCGGATTTTAGAAGACTGAAATCCGGCAAGCTTTTTTACACCAGATGGCAGGCCACGCGATGGCCCCTTTCTATTTCACGCAGTAACGGGATTTCTTTACGACAGTGGTCGGTTGCACGCGGGCAGCGGGTATGGAAACGACAGCCGGCAGGCGGTTTTGACGGATCCGGAATTTCCCCACTGACCATCGCCACCGGCTCACTGTCCGGGTCAAGCGTCGGCACTGCTGCCAGCAGCGCCTGTGTATAGGGATGCAGGGGCTGCTGGAACAACGCATCGCGGCTGGCCGTTTCCACTAACTGGCCGAGATACATCACCGCCACGTCATCACAAAGGTGCTCCACCACCCCCAGATCGTGGGAGATAAACAGAAACGTCACGCCATGATCGTCACGTAAATCAGCGAACAGATTGATGATTTGCGCCTGAATCGACACGTCCAGCGCGGAAATGGGTTCATCGGCGATAATAAAGTCCGGTTGCAGGATAAGCGCGCGGGCAATGCCGATACGCTGGCGCTGTCCACCGGAGAACTCATGCGGGAAGCGGTTGTAATGCAGCGGTGACAGACCGCAGATCTTCATCACATCCAGCACCTTTTCATGCAGTTGCGCCCGTGAACACCGTTTATGTTCCAGCATCGCTTCACCGATGGCATCACCAATGCGGATCCGCGGGTTAAGCGAACTGTACGGATCCTGAAAAACCAGCTGGATTTTCGGGCGCAGTGCTTTCAGTTGTTTGGGCTTCAGGCCGTGCAGGTCTTCACCACGGAACTTCACGCTGCCCGCTGTTTTGTCATACAACCCAAGCAGCGTACGGCCCACGGTGGTTTTGCCGCTGCCGGATTCACCCACCAGCCCGAAAATCGTGCCTTTACGAATGTTAAAACTGACGCCATCCACGGCGCGCAACTGGCCGGTTTCCTGCCCGAATACGCCGTCACGGATCGGGAAATACTTTTTCAGGCCATCCACTTCAATCAGATATTCAGCATTCATGGCTGTAATTCCCTGTTTTCGATGTCACTTACGGTGCTCAGTCCGCCGTAAAAACACGCCACCTGCCGGTGCCGGCCTTCCAGCGCAGGAATGCCCTGGCGACATCTGTCAGTTGCGCGGGCGCAGCGTTCGGTGAATGCACAGTAAGGGGGCAGTGCGGCCAGATCCGGCACCTGGCCGGGAATAGAATACAAGCGGCGGCGGCGTTCGCCCGGCGTGGGTCTGGAGGCAATCAGCCCCTGTGTATAAGGGTGCAGCGGATTGCGCAGCACTTCAGCTGTCGCGCCCTGCTCCACAATTTTACCGGCGTACATCACCACAACGTGATCGGCCATTTGTGCGATCACACCTAAATCGTGGGTGATCAGCATCAGCGCCATGTGATTCTGCTGAGCCTGTTCACGCAGCAAACGCAGGATTTGCGCCTGTACGGTGACATCCAGCGCGGTGGTGGGTTCGTCAGCAATCAGTAACTGCGGCTTACAACTCAGTGCCATCGCAATCATGATGCGCTGCAACATGCCGCCCGAAAGTTGGTGCGGATAACTGCTCATCAGGCTTTCCGCCCGCGCCAGACCGACTTCGGTGATCATATTCGTCGCATGTGACCACGCCAGTTTCGGTGATTCACCGAGATGGCGGATCAGCGGCTCGACCAGCTGTTCCCCCAGAGTCAGCACCGGGTTCAGCGCGGTCATCGGCTCCTGAAAGATCATCGCCAGCTGGTTGCCGCGCAAGTCCGCCATCTGAGAGGACCGCAGCCTGAGTAAATCCCTTCCCTGAAACAGGATTTCACCGCTATCAATACGCGCAGCCTGTGGCGGTAACAACCCCATCAGCGACATCGCCGTGACACTTTTCCCGCAGCCGGATTCACCGACAATACCCACGGTTTGACCGGCCTGAACGTCAAAGGTGACATCTTGTACGGCACGCACACGGCCCTGCTCACTGGAGAACGACAGAGAAAGCTGATTAAAACGGATCAACGGTTGCGTCATTTTTTGCTCCGTTTCAGTTTGGGATCAAGCGCATCACGCAGGCCATCGCCCAGTACGTTAATTGCAATCACCGTAATAAAGATCGCCACGCCGGGCGGCATCCACAACCACGGGCGACGCTGGAAATCGATGAGACTGTTCGCCGCATCCATCATATTTCCCCATGACGGTGTCGGTGGCACAACCCCGAGCCCGAGATAACTGAGCGCGGATTCGCTGAGAATGGCATTCGCCACAGCCATTGTTGCCATCACCACCAGAATTGGCACGGTATTGGGCAGTAAATGGCCAAACAGCCGACGACGCGAAGACAAGCCGAGCACCTGCGTCGCCAGCATAAAATCACGCTCACGCAGGGAGAGGATTTGCCCGCGAACCAGACGCGCCAGCTTCGGCCATTCCAGCAAGCTGAGCATTACGATCACCATATACACACGGGAATCCGGCGAAAAATCCAGTTCCGAAAGCATCGCACCCATAACGATCAGCAGCGGCAGGCTCGGAATAGTCATCACCAGATCGGCAAAACGCATGATGATTTTATCGGTTACGCCGCCCAGATAGCCGGACACCGCACCCATGAGATATCCGAACGTCACAGATAACAACATGGTCAGCATGCCGATAATCAGCGAGATGCGTCCCGCCAGCAGCAGCCGCGTATACACATCACGCCCGAGAAAATCGGTGCCCAGCCAATGTTCCGCATTTGGCGCTTTGTTGATCATCAGCGCATCGGTGGCATCATCGCGCCAGGGAGAAAAGTAAGGACCTGCTATGCACCAGACGGCCATTACCAGCAGCAAGACTAAGCAAAACATCGCCAGTCTGTTCTGACGTAGCGCCCGCCACGCCTGCCGCCAGGGTGACGGTGTCACCTGAGCAAGCGCCGGAATTTGTGCTTCGCGCAGACGGCGGTTAGTCGAAAATAAAGAGCCAAACATTATGACCTCACACGAATACGCGGGTCAGCCCACGCATACAGCACGTCGGCAATCAGATTGCCAAGAATGGTCAATACCGCCAGGAACAACGTGAATCCCATCAGAACCGGGTAATCACGCGCTGCCAGCGAATCAATATGTATATGCCCGGCACCTGGCCAGTTGAAGACCTTTTCGGTGATCAGCGCCCCGGAAAACAGCCCAGGCAACTCAAAACCCAGCAGCGTGATAATGGGCAGCAGTGCATTTCGCAACGCATGTTTCAGGATAACTGTACGTTCACGTAACCCTTTGGCACGCGCGGTACGAATGAAATCCATACGCACGACGTCGAGCATACTGGCGCGGAAATAACGTGTCAGGCTGCCTGCCTGTAGCATCACCAGCGCCACCACCGGCAATACCAGATGTGCGGCGACCTGCATCACCCATGCCCATCCTGTGGCGTCACTGCCGGTGTTGGTCATGCCCCCCACGGGCAGCCAGTGCAAATCAACGGCAAACCATTTAATCAACAGCAAACAAAGGAAAAACGTCGGGAAGGACATTGCGGCGAAGATGACCACACTGACTGCGTGATCAAACAGGGAATAAGGCTTCATCGCGGAGACAATGCCAACCGCCAGCGCGATCCCCCAGTACAGCACCATCGCAATAGTCGCGAGCAGGAAGGAATTCCAGATGTACTGATTCAGCAACTGGCTGACCGGGATCTGATATTGCAGCGAGAAACCCAGATCCCCCCGCAACAGATTACCCAGCCAGTGCAGATAACGGCTGAGCAGCGGTTGATCCAGGCCGTATAAAGCTTTCAGTTCAGCAGCGCGTTGTGCGGTCAGCGTAATATTGCCATCGATAAAGTCGCCCGGCGTTTTGGCAAACAGCATAAAGATGAGCAGCGAAGCGAGGAACAACATCGGAATGGTTTGAAGCAAACGACGCAGAATGAAATTTCTCATGACTTTCTCATTGAAGCTGCCGGAAGCGTCCGGCAGCTGCGTTATTTCTGATTATTTTACAATTTTGACGTCCGGCAGGCTGCCGGTCAGGCCGTTATAGATATCCGGTTTAAAACCGGTCACTCGGGCACTGCTGGCCGAAAGGATTTTGCGGTTACCGAGCAGGATCACCGGCGGATCGTTAGCCAGCACTTTATACAGCTCATGGTAAATCGGCTTACGCTTTTCGATGTCCAGCGTAGCGTTCCCTTCGTTGATCAGCTTATCGACTTCAGGATTGTTGTAGCCGGATTCAGTAGCTTCGGTGCTGTAATAATCCCACACGCCATCGTGCGGATCGTTAAGCGTGCTGGTGCTGAAGGAGGCCAGATCGTAATTGCCCGCTTTACGTTGTGACATCAGGGCGTTGAAGTCCACAACCTGTGGTTTCAGCAGTACGCCGATTTTCTGATAATCTTCTTTTGCAATCGGGATCAGTGCATCGTTGAGCACTTTTTTGCTGACCAGCAGCGTCAGTTCGAGACGTTTACCGTCTTTCACACGAATACCGTCACCGCCCACTTTCCACCCGGCTTCATCCAGCAATTTATTGGCCTGCGCCGGATCAAATTTGTACGGATTCACGCCGTCAGTGTTGTACGCCCAGGAAATAGGCGCGATCGGCTCAATCGCCACGGAGCCGTACCCCTGGTACACCACGTCAATCAGCTTCTGGCGATCCAGCCCGTAGATCAGCGCCTGGCGCACTTTCACATCCTGCAACGCCGGACGATGAACGTTAAATTCAATTTTGCTGTAATCACTGGATCCGTACAGGTTAATGTTGGCAAAGCCGAGCATTTTCAACTGCTCAATGTCATCCGGGCGGGAAGTGAAGGCATCGTAATCTGTATCGCCCGTCTGGAATAACTGGAAGTTAGTCGACGGATTGGTCACCCGATAAATGAAGCGCGGTGTCGGAGGGACACCGCGGTAGTAGTTTGCATTGGCGTGAAAACGGATCTCCTGCCCCGGGATGTACTTATCGTATACATAAGGGCCATTCCCCAGCGGTTTACCATGAAGCGTGCGCAGGTAATCGAGATTTCCGCGTTGGTAACCTTTACCGTAATAAGCTTTCGACAGTACAGGTCCGCCGATTTTTTGCAGCGTTGTAGCTCCCGGTTGTGTGGTGGTGACCTGCAATGTCAGCGGGTCAATCACCTTCAGACCGCTGATGCTTTCTGCTTTGCCTTGCTTGTATTCATCACCACCTGCAATATGCGCCAGCGTAATATCGGTATCCCCGTCATATTTTGGGTCATAGAGCACTGTCAGCGTAAATGCGACGTCTTCGGCGGTCAGGGGTGAGCCGTCGCTGAACTTCAGGTCAGGGCGTAATATGATGGTATAGGTTTTGCCGTCAGGGCTGACTGTCCAGCTTTGGGCCAGACCGGGAACCAGTTTTCCCTGGCTGTCCCAGTCAATCAGGCGCGCGAAAATCACGTTAGTGACGTTTTCATCCCAGCCGTTGACGAAGAAGTATGGGTTAAAGATCCCCTGTGGTTCGGAGATCCCGGCAATCACAGTATCAGTGCGCAGTTTCGCAGCGGCAGGGATCTGGCTGGCATCAGTGGCCGGTGTAATGCCTTCCTTTAAAACATCATCAGCGAATGCAAAAGAAGACAGCATCACGGCACTGGCCAGTAATGCAATTTTGAAAGAAGCAGTACGGCGCGCGCGTTGTGCGACTGGCGCGAATGCAGAGCGTAATAACGTAGCCAAAAGACATCCTCATCAAAAGTGTGCAAACGATTTACAAAACATGACAAAGAGTAAGGATGCCATTAGGCCTTGTCTAACAACGAAAAAATATGGCTTATAGCTTTTAAACAGTACGCTGGAAAAGCCGCCAAAACGGCTAATGTGGAAAGATTTTCTGATACAACCCAGTAAGTACTTACTAACCCATTAACGCTTATTCAGAGGCGTAAAGACGTTAACAGTTGGGTCTTTACCCTAAGAAAAACGGCGTATCTTTCACAAGATACGCCGTTTACTTTTATTTTCGGATCATAGCCCTCAGGCAGCGGTTTTTTTGCTGCGGGAACTGACTTCCGCAAGGATCTCTTTTTGTTTATTCTTCTCACCGATCAGCTTATACCAGCCTGACAGCTTGCGCAGATCCGGCAATGTGGCCTTTTCATCCGCATCGTAAGCGCTTAGCTTTTCAAGATACTCTTCGAAGATCGCGATGCAACGGCGTGCCCATTCACCTTCCAGCGCCGATCCAGCGACAGCACGCGGACGGCGCGGTAAGCGCGGGCGCAGCGGTTTGCTGGCTTCTGGCGCGGATTCATCCACATAGGCAAACTTGATGGAGACGACAGTTCTCCCCTGCTTTACCGGCTCCCAGACCACTGAAATATCGGTATTGGCATTAATCCGGTTGATCGTCGGCTCAAGAAGTTTCTGGCGGAAGTCACGATAATCCTCGTATTTGCCCGCCAAACCGGCCTTCTCACGCATCCAGTTGAGATCCAACGTTACTTCTATGGCTTTGCCGCTGCGGCGCCCGTAAAGGTTCTTAGCTTTGATGAGCCAGCCATAGAGTCGTACGGAAAAAGGCGTATCAAGTTTTGCAATGTTGGCAAAATTCAATTTGGTAAAAGATTCTTTAAGTTCATAAAGATACGGGGCGACATCCTGCCCGAAACGCAGAACCACCGCGCTGTGATCATCGCTGCTCACATATTCGAGACGTGAAAACCAGGAGAGTTGCACAGTACGGACCTTGCCGGTTTTAACATCCGGCTTGTAAATGGTGACCGGCTTTTTCATCAGGCTTTCAGCTGCTTCGCGCAACTGGCGGTGGCTGCTTGTCGGGTTTACCCCGTAGATCCGCTGATAATCCTGAGGGAAAAGTCGATAAAGCGTATCTGGCTGAGGTTTCCTGCTATCAATTTGTGCCAGTGCCAAGTTTAGCAGGCGCATTTCATCCAGAGTTACGCTGTAAGCGCCTTCAAGAAGATCATTCCCCTGAACTACGGTGAGTTTATTCAGTTCCATGTAGCAGGATCCATAAGTGGAAAGTAGCTAAATTATTCCACATAAAAAATGCCGGCGTAAAGCAAAAACAAGGGTTATTTATCCTTTTATAATCAGCATGTTAGAAAAGGATCGAAAAAGTCGGATCAGGAAAAACCTCCACATATGATTTTCGGCAGCACCAGAGATCCTTTTTTTAACACCTTGGATCGTCTGAACTTTTACAGGAAATTATTCCACATATGCAGAAGAGGATCTTTGCAAAACACTATCAGCCATTCACAACCAGAATCTCTTCTGGATCAGAAAATCACTCCACATATGAGGCGCTACCGCAAACTAAAATACCAGAATCAGCTTTGTGATCCCCTTCTCACTTCGTTCCGGGCCGTGGTTTATCGCTCAGAGACGACCCACAGGAAAACTCTCCACGTATTGTGAAACATGGGATCAGAAAATGTTTCCACATTAAGAATACCTTGACCGTATTGACAGGAAATTACTCCACATAATCTGTACAGCCGTATGCACAGAAAATCTTTCCACATAACGGCACCAACAGGATCAGGAAATATCTCCACCTTAATTCGCTCCATATGTGTATTCACACGGCAGGCTTCATGAATATCATCGTTTTAGAACAGGAAAACATTCCACATATAAAGTTGTGACAGCGTCACATAAATTGCAACCAACTGATTTATAGTTATTATTTAGGCAGGATTGTGGAAAGATGACTTTCAGGGATCAGATAATGTTTCCACATAGGCTGTTTCAGGATCAGGAAAAGTTTCCACATATACCTCTATCAGCGGCCCAAAGAAGGTCAAACTGCTCTACCTGTGGATGGCAGGGATCCGTTAACTGACTATGTGACATAACGTGACGCTGTAACAGGAAATTGTTCCACGTATTGGTGTTATCGATGGATCAGGAAATTCTTCCACTTATTAAAAATGCCTGTTGTGACAGCCTGTTAGAGAGATGCTAAGCTTAGGGCGATTACTGAATGACCTGTAAATGAGATATCCACAGAAAATTACTCCACATAGGTAATGGTTTGATCCATAAAGAAATTATCCACAGAAAAAACGTCTACATTCGCCATGAAAAGGATCCACATCCAACAGGAAGGATCTCCACCTGACGCAGGAAATATCTCCACAATACCCTTCATAAGCTGCTGATAATAAAAAGTAAAATACCTCTCTAAAGAGAAAGATCTAAACTTAGAAAATAAACAAAACATTATTTGATCTTAAGATCTGATCACACAGAAGAAGAGAGTTGACGAAAGGATAAGTTCGCACTGAAAGCAGACAGAGTCAGGAATGTAAGCAGGTGGTCGTCGGAAACGGGCCCTGAAAGACCCGGTCCAGCCAGTGTTCAGTGCATTACGTGCGTTCGTTGGTGATAAGCCAGGCCTCGATCAACTCGGTCAGGACGTCTTTCATTTCGCGATCTTGCAGGAAGCAGCTGGTTTTAAAACGACGATGCAGCTCTTCATCGATGTTGGTCTGCAATTTTTTTACTGATGCAGGTGGTTTAGAGACTGCTTCCAGTGCTGTCGTCAGTTGTCTGTGCTGGCCAAGTTTCATTTTCATTTCAGCAACTCCGTGATTTCTTTAGTCATAATTTCAATTTCCCCTTTCGCGTTTCCGTCTGTCGTATCGAAAACAGTACCGCCATCCATCATTGTGCGGATGTAAACCTGGCGCTGCGTCGTACCAGTACGCAATGCGGGAACACCGGTATCGGCAATGGATTCTTTCAGCACTTCAAGCATTTTAGCTGAAGCGACTTTTTTGGTGATTAGAAAACGGGCAATCACCGGCTGCAAATTTTCGCGAGCTTCCACGACGGCCAGAATAGCGCCACAGGCAGCAAAATCTAAAGGTGACGGTGTCACAGGAATCAACACCAGATCACTCACCATCACAGCAGCGGAAGAAATTGCTGATATGGCAGCAGCGCCATCTATTACCACGTAATCGTATTCTTTTAATTGTTTGCGAACGGTATAGACTTCTTTTTCTGAAGCCGCCTCTGCAAGGTCGAACTGGCATTTGCTTTCGTCATACCAGTTACTGATACTTCCCTGCGGGTCGGTATCTACCATTACGACTTTATGTCCTTGCCGGGCAAGACAGGTCGCTATGTTTATAGACGTTGTGGTTTTCCCTACTCCGCCCTTCCCGTTCAGGAAAGAAATAATTTTCGCTGCCATGACAACCTCTGATGAAGCGTTCAATGAAGATTATAAGATTCTGAAACCCTAAGATTTTGTAATCTTATAATGATAGAATCATAGGATTATGAGATTTTTAAATCCATGAATCACAGGATTAGATGACTACTATAAAGTTTGCATCCGGGGATTTCAACCTTTTAGGATTATCGAATTATCATATCCCATGATTTTAAAATCACAGGATTACAAGATTTCTATCTTGTCTTCGTCAGTATTCACCAATTGATTTCAAGATGAAATAATCCCGTGATTAGGTGATTAGGTGATTAGGTGATTAGGTGATTAGGTGATTAGGTGATTCTATGATCCCATCAAGGCGCATTTCTAAAATTGACGTGAATTGCTTAATAACCATGGAGATTAAGAGATACATCTGGATTGCAGGATTTTGTAATCTTAGGAGTATGGGATTCTGTGATGTGACATGTTTTAAACTTCTCCATCTTCACGCTGGACGTAAGATACTCCTGAGATAAGATCTCACCATCTCACCATCTCACCATCTCACCATCTCACCATCTCACCATCTCACCATCTCAACATCTCAACATCTCAACATCTCAACATCTCAACATCTCAACATCTCAACATCTCAGTTTTCGCGGTTTGGGATACCTGTGCTTCTGGGATTGTGGGATTTCGAGATTGTAAGATTACGGGATTTCAGGTTGTTTATCATAATGTATGGGATGCTGAACGTTTGGAATCTTGTGATTATAGGATGTGAGCGCATCGTTATACTTGAATCCTGGAATCTAAGAATCATGAGATGAAATCATTAAAAACGACGTCACACCTGGGCGCCGAAACATTTGTTCAGTTGTATTATATGATTACAGGATTCTGTAATCTTTCCAAAGATTATAGGATTGCAGGATTATATAGATGGGCGATACTGAGATAGTGTGACGATAACAACTCTCAGTCACGGAATCCTGGAATCCTAATAGGTGTGTATGATTACAGAATCCCATGATTATTATCATGTCAAGGATTACAGGATTCAAAGATTTTATTATGTTTTTCAGTGCATTGCTATGAATGTATAAATGCGAGAAAGTTAAATGATTCAGTGATTATGGGATTGTATTGGGATGATAGTATCCTGGGATGTTGTTTGGGATTATATGATTACAGGATTTTTAACCAGAGTGATGGGATTGCAACAGCCGGTGCGAGCAGTGCTGGGATTACAGGATAGTATCCTGAGACTAACAGGATTCTTGAATCCCGAGATTACAATAAGGCGTTATAAGTATCACAGGATTATAAGATTGAAGTTGGTCAGGATTACACTATTGCGAGAATAATAGCTTACAGAATTCAAGGATTATATGATTTCAGGATTATATGATTATACAGGGAAAGGATGCATGCACGGAGGCGGGGAATTTCGAGATTCTATGATAATAGGATTCTGAGAACCCACCATTCAGTGATTCAGTGATTACAGGATTTTAAGATTCAATGATTAATGTGTCGCAATATCTGGCACCCTGAAATATTCAGGCCGCGAGGTGCATCACCGGACCGGGGGGCTAATCCAGCCCTATGACAAGGTCTCTTGAGGACGGTAAACGTTGCCAGCTGAAATACTGTCATCAAATATAGCCTGTTGTCATACCTGATAAACCTTTTTGCTCAGTGTGCCGGACCAGGCATCAGAAAAGTCAGTGAGACGCTGCACAATGAGGCCAGAAAGCAATGAGTGCAAAAGTGGATCCTCAAAATAAATAGAACGGGTTCTGGATTATGGGGCCGCTGATGGGATAAAAAACAAGAACAGGTTGCTATTCAGACAAGTTGTTCAACGTGTAACCGGCAATCTAAAAATCATCAACCTGCAGGCAGGAGCAAAAGATGAATCACAGTGAACTGGAAAAACGCCGTCAAGAAGCGACACCCCGGGGTGTCGGTGTAATGTGTGATTTCTATGCGGCGAAGGCGGAAAACGCCACATTATGGGATGAGCACGGGCGTGAATACATCGATTTCACCGCCGGGATCGCGGTACTGAACACGGGGCATCGTCACCCGAAAATCGTAGAAGCCATCCGTAACCAGCTTGACCTGTTCACACACACAGCCTACCAGATTGTGCCTTACGCCAGTTTTGTGAAACTGGCTGAACGCATCAATGCAATTTCACCGGTAAGCGGCAAAGCGAAAACAACATTCTTCAGTACCGGCGCGGAAGCCGTCGAAAACGCGGTGAAAATTGCCCGTTCCGCCACCGGCCGTCCCGGTATTATTACTTTCTCCGGTGCATTTCATGGTCGCACGCTGCTGACCCTGGCACTGACCGGCAAAGTGATACCCTACAAAGCGGGCTTCGGGCCGTTCCCTGCTTCGGTCTTCCATGCCCAATATCCAAACGCCGTTCAGGGGGTTACCACTGAAATGGCACTTGAAAGTATTGAGCGCATTTTCCGCAGCGATATCGCGCCGCAGCAGATTGCCGCGATCTTGTATGAACCGGTACAAGGTGAGGGCGGTTTCAATATCGCACCGGAAGAGTTTGTGAGAGGTCTCCGCGAAATCTGTGACCGTCATGGCATCGTGATGATTGCGGATGAAGTGCAGAGCGGGTTTGCCCGCACCGGCAAAATGTTCGCCTCAGAATATTATCCGGATGCCAAACCGGACATCGTCACCATCGCGAAAAGTCTTGGTGGTGGTTTGCCCATCTCGGGTGTAACGGGGCGCGCCGCACTGATGGACGCGCCGGAACCGGGGGGACTTGGCGGCACTTATGCGGGGAATCCACTGGCTGTAGCTTCTGCGCTAGCAGTCCTGGATATCATTGAAGAAGAAAAACTGTGCCAGCGTGCTAACCGTCTGGGCGCTGAGCTCACCGAAGTGCTGAAGAGAGCCAAAGCGGGTTGCGCAGCGTTGGTGGATGTCCGTGGTCAGGGGTCAATGGTGGCGGCTGAATTTAACGATCCGGTCACCGGCAAGCCATCGGCTGAACTGACAAGACAGTATTTGCATAAAGCACTGGACGCAGGATTGCTGATGCTCAGCTGTGGTGTGAACGGTAATGTGATCCGTTTCCTCTATCCGCTGACCATACCTGATATGCAGTTCAAAAAGGCGCTGGCCATTTTGTCCCGGGTGCTGGCTGACTGAGAACGCTGATATAAAACCTGTTGCGCCACTACCATCTGGTATTGATGTTCTTCACGTTGCGGCAGGTGATTATCTTTAAGCATAACAACAAAGTGCCTATACCCCGGACAGGGAACAGGCTGCAGAAACGATCATACAATAGGGTGCATCAAATATAGGGGCAGGGGAGGCTTCTCTGACCTTTGGCGCCCCTGTCCGGCCAGGTAACATGCCGGCCGGACAGGGATTAACATCACAAACTTAACTTCCCGCTTCCTGCGGAGCTGGATCATCCTGTAAGTGCTTTTTAAAGTGTTTTTCAATCTGCTCTAACGTTTTGCCCTGCGTTTCGGGCGCAAAAATAATGGCAAATATCCCGCCTGCGACGCCGATGGCGGCAAAGCAAAAGAATGACATCGTCAGCCCGATAGATTCCAGCATAATCGGGAACATAAAGGCGATGGAGAAATTGGTCATTTGCATGGCAAATACCGATACGCCATTTGCCATGCCGCGGATGCGCATCGGAAAAATTTCCGATAACAACAGCCAGGTGACAGGCGATAGCGCACCTTGCTGGAAGCATAGGAAAACCAGCATGCCGCCTAAGACCAGATAACTGCGCACGGTATCCGGATGCCCGTTCACCGTTTCCGGCATCAGCCAGGTGATCAGCCCTATTGCCAGCAACGTACAGGTACAGCCAATTTGCCCGGTCAGTAACAGCGGACGACGACCAAAGCGGCTCAGTAACATAATGCCGACAAACGTCATCAGTACTGAGATCACACCGTTAGCGATGGTGGCGAGCAGGGAGGCATTGGTGCTCAGTCCGGTGGCCTGTAACATCGTTGGCGCATAGAACATGATGGTGTTGACGCCGGAAAGCTGCTGCAGCATGGCAATACCAATTCCCAGAAAGACCAGGCGTTTCATCCAGACAGAGATGGTTTTCTGACGGCGGGAATGTTTCTCGCTTCTGGAGCTCATGGAACTGCGGATTTCGCTTAGTTCTTTCTCCACTTTACTGGCTTTGCGGGTACGTTCCAGCACGTCACGCGCTTCGCGATAGCGGCCGTGCATGGCATACCAGCGTGGTGTATCAGGCAGGAAAAGCATCCCGACCCATAACACGACAGCCGGAACGCAGGCGACACCCAGCATCCAGCGCCAGGTGGTTTCGCCACCCCAGACTTCATTGATGGCCGCATTACTCGTATATGCAATCAGCTGACCGGAAACAATCATCAGTTCCTGCAACGTCACGAACTGCCAGCGGCGATGAGAGGGCACGATTTCCGCGATATAGATGGGCACAATCGCGGCCGCCCCACCGACTGCCAGCCCCAGAATAAACCGGCAGACAATCATTATCACGACGTTGGGCGCTGTGGCACAGCCGAGTGAACCGGCCATAAAGATCAGCGCCATTACCAGAATGACTTTTTTACGCCCGAAACGGTCGGCCACGCGACCCGCGCACACTGCACCAACGGCTGAGCCCAGTATCAGAAAACTGGTGACCATCCCGGTTGTTAGGGATGTCAGATGCAGATCGTGCTTCATGAACAGCAAAGCACCGGCAATAACCCCGGTATCGTAGCCAAAAAGTAAGCCACCCAGGGTGGCTATAAAGGCAATGACTTTTACCAGCGGTTCGGTCGGTTGCGGGGCTTTCGCCGCCTCATCCTGACCGCCACTGTTTATTTTCTTACTCACAGATGCTCCCTAATCATGACTTTATTATGGTTTTTGTGTGATTCAGATCACACGTTATAAATCTAACGCATAATCCGGATTTTGAAAGGAGACGGGAGAAATGAAGGGGAAACAAGGCTTCTGGTGCTGAATTTTCAGAAAATAGGTAACCTGCCGCAGGCACGCGGTCACAACTGAATTACACTCAGCAGAGCAATTTTTTGTCTGTTTTTTCCGCTTTCTGAGCAAACGACCCCCATTCACGGGTCAGAGAAGTCTGTTTACGCGGCGATAAAGCGTCAGGTTTTGCCTGAAACGGCGCAAACCTATATTCTATCGGCCAATTTACTGAGACAGTTGCAATGAGGTCTATATGATTATCAAACCACGCATTCGTGGCTTTATCTGTGTTACTGCCCATCCGGAAGGTTGCAAGGCGAATGTTAAAGAACAAATCGACTATGTTACCGCACAAGGCAAAATCGCAGGCGGTCCTAAAAAAGTCCTGGTGATCGGCGCTTCGACCGGTTACGGCCTCGCTGCCCGCATCTCTGCTGCTTTCGGTTCTGACGCTGCCACGCTGGGCATCTTCTTCGAACGTCCGGGCGATGAGTCTAAAACCGCCACTGCGGGCTGGTACAACTCAGCCGCATTCGAAGAATTTGCCGATGCGAAAGGCCTGTACGCAAAAAGCATCAACGGCGATGCGTTCTCCGATGAAGTGAAGCAAAAGACTATTGAGCTGATCAAACAAGATTTGGGTCAGGTTGATCTGGTGGTTTACAGCCTGGCTGCACCGCGCCGCACCCATCCTAAAACCGGTGAAGTGTTCAACTCCACCCTGAAACCAATCGGTAAACAAGTCACTATTCGCGGCATCAATACCGACAAAGAAACCATCAACGAAACCACGCTGGAACCGGCAACCCCGGAAGAAATCGCGGGCACCGTGGCAGTGATGGGGGGCGAAGACTGGCAGATGTGGATCGACGACCTGAAAGCTGCCGGTGTGCTGGCTGAAGGCGCGAAAACCACGGCATTCACCTACCTGGGTGAAGAAGTGACGCAGGACATTTACTGGAACGGTTCTATCGGTGAAGCGAAGAAGGATCTGGACAAACGTGTTCTGGATATCCGCAGCACACTGGCAGAACAGGGCGGTGATGCACGCGTTTCCGTACTGAAAGCCGTTGTGACGCAGGCGAGTTCTGCTATTCCGGTGATGCCGCTGTACCTTTCACTGCTGTTCAAAGTGATGAAAGAAAAGGGCACCCACGAAGGATGTATCGAGCAGGTTTACGGTCTGTACAAAGACAGCCTGTACGGCGCTGAGCCGCTGGTCGATAACGAAGGGCGTCTGCGCGCTGACCTCAAAGAGATCGCGCCGGAAGTGCAGGAAGAAGTCGGTAAACTGTGGAATGAAGTCACTAACGACAACATCGCTGAACTGACTGATTTTGCGGGTTATAAAAGCGAGTTCATGCGTCTGTTCGGCTTTGGCCTGAACGGTGTTGATTACGCTGCCGATACCAATCCGGACGTGAAAATCAAACATCTGATCCAGATGTAATGTGATTTAACATACAGAGATGACTGAAACCCGCATTCGCCGAAAGGTGGGTGTGGGTTTTTTTATCAACACTTCACGCAGTGTTTAGTAGATTCTAAAAAGCCACTTTTGAAAGCGGCTTTTATAATCAAATAATTCACTCAACCGTATTTTTTGGCGAAGTTTTCATCTGAATCACACAGATAAATAATGAATTCAATGAAGGCAATTATTGAAGGAATAAACGTCCAGCAGAAGATGAGGTATAAGAATCCTTGCCCGATTTTACCCAGATAAAACTTATGAACACCAAAACCACCCAGGAAGAAAGCCAACAAAGCTGCAGCAACCCTGCTTTTAGTTCCCTGAGGATTAACGTTTTGAGTTGCTCCACAATGAGGGCATGATTTAGCCGACTCATGGATCTCCTTTCCGCATCCTCTACAAAAAACCATAGATCCCATTTCTATTTCCTTACATGTTATTATTCGGACTAATCTTACCCGTAATTATCATTAAGAAAAAGAGAATGATGATGCCTCAGCGAGAAGGGGATGCGTTCTGCCAGCTTACCGCGCGGGCAATGAATGGCCTTCAATACGCTTTATTATCAATAAATAACGCCGCAAACTCCACGGGCTGCAGCGTTTTTATGTCAAAACTACCTTCCATGCACATCAGCCATAAGCCACTTTGTGATTGATATGGTAAAAGGTCGCGGTGGCAGACTAGCAAATTTTTAAAACGGCCACTAAAAAGGGCGCATTCCGCACCCTGATATCAATTTCTATATTCTGTGCGACGATCTCACCGTCCGCTGAATACGTTCACGGGTCTTGGGATCAAAATACCGGCTTGGCCAGATGGTGCTTGGGTGTATTTCCAGTGCCTGGGCAATCAGGAGCTCGCCTTTCGGCCAGGGTCTTGAAAGTGCGTTAGACAGCGTCGAGGAACTCAGACCGGCAGCACGGGAAACGGCGGCCAGTGTGGTGCCTTTCTTACGCAATGCGGCAATGATATCAGCCTGATGCCAGTCGTGATTATTCATGACGGGTTACTCCTGTTTTTGACAGCGCAGGAACAGCAGGGCAGAAGGGCAGAAACGTAGGGCTATGTGATAGTTTCATCTTTGGATTCTCTGGTTTGTGAATTTAACCACCACCAGAGCTGCGAAACTCTTATTGGTGGTAGCTCAGACAAGGTTCGCAGTACCGGCACAAACCAGAAACCCGGCCAACCCGAAGGTTGCCCTGCCTGAGCCACCATTGGATGTACAAACACGATATCTCTGAGTTTGCAGGTGCAAGGGAGCCCAACACATAATTATGACATATGTGTTTCTGGTGTGGTATTCAGGCTGCGAAACCCGGCAGCGGATTTTGCCGCGGCGCACGCACTATAGCGTAATTGAGTGAGCTAAACCAACGGGTTAACTGCGGAAATGACGGGTGCTTTCCAGAGAAATTTCAGGCGTTGCAGCGGGTTACATGATTGACCCAGATGTAATTTGGTTTCATGCCAAGAGGTTGCAGAAATCCCCATCCGCCGAAAGGTGGGTGGGGGATTATTAATGTCTAAACGCCGCATGCACACGGCATTTTTATAGCGCCCTTCCATACACATCAGCCATAAGCCACTTTGTGATTGATATGGTAAAAGGTTGCGGTGGCAGCCATGACGTGTTGCTGTTCTTTACCTGGTTTGTGCGATTCCACATGGGTAATGTGGTAGCCGACGGCACCGGCATCCAGCGCTTTTTTAACAAATGCGTTATTGAGTTCTTCCATGGAGGTAGCCCAGGACACCGTGGTCACACCGACGGCCTGCAGCGAGGCAATCTCGCGATGTGATAACCCCGGGCGGACCAAAACAGGCTTAACCGCTTTGGGTGAGAATATAGACAAGACATCATTCACTAAGCCTTTCATGGATTTACCCCTCATCAGGTCATTTTTCTAAATCGGATCTTGAGTTGCACCGTTAATGAATAAAGAGGTTAACGCACCTGAAATATTCAGCGGGCAATGCTAATAAATACCTTTTCATGTAATCACCTTTAGCTTTAATTGCTAATTCTTTGTTAATTAATCTCCTGCCACAATTAACGCGAAAGTAAAAGAGGATATTTTCACCTGGTTACAGGTTAGGTATTTTTGAAATGAGTACAAAAAGGGGCACATGTCCCCCCCATGTCTGCGGAATGTGCACTTCACTTTTCATCCACGGTCCTGTGACACGCGGTCAGGATGTTAACGGGGAGATTCTCTATGCATTCCGGTCGAACTGCTCTTATCGCCGTCATTTCGAAAGCTGGTTTGCGGATGATGGCGCTGCACCGGGGAAAATTTACGCAATGGAGTCCTATCACGGCATGCTGGCTTGTGTGATAGCCGGAGGCGGTCTGGCGCTGATGCCACGTAGTATGCTGGAAAGTATGCCGGGCAGCAGCACGGTGAGCATCTGGCCGCTGGCCGATAATTATCGTTTTTGACCACATGGCTGATATGGCGACGCGGCGTGTTAACCCGCAATCTGACAGAATTTGCGGCTCTGGCCCGTCAGCTGACGGTTAACCTTCCGCAACCTGCAAAATAATCTGCCAGTCCAGCGCGAGTTTCAGTACCACGCACGCCGCGCAAACAACAAAAATTGTCTTAAACATGGAGTCAATAAAATCCCTATGTGATGTAAATCACATTTTAATGGGCCGCAGCATAAACTTCATTTCATTTTTTGTGCAGAAAATGCTTTTTGGCGGTTTCGGCAGGGAGTTAGGGTTTATGGCAAGGCGTTATTTAGCGAAATGAATAAGCCAGGTACTAAGGGCCGCGCCAAAAGAAAAGAAGTGACCCTGTTTGTACATAATAGCACCGCATGTTATTCACGCAGCGATACTATTATAAAGAGGGGAAAATTTAGCTTAACAATTTTTTTCTGCTTATTTTGGGCTGCTCAGGGAGGTTTGTGTGGGGAGATTTATTAATCCATCATCTGTTCTTATAAAATAATGCATTAAAATTCAATAAACCGAAGCGACTCACACAGGAATTGTGTAATAAGGTGTAATATTATCCTGACGCAATTGATATCATTATTTGTTTGTGTAGAATCAGAGTGACTAATTTAATGAAACGCCTCTAAAGTGAGCACATCATGGACAATGCATTAAACGTTTTGAATAATATCCGTACACTTCGGGCTCAGGCTCGCGAAATGCCTTTGAGTACCCTGGAAGAAATCCTTGAAAAACTGACCGCCATTGTGGAAGAAACTCGCGAAAATGCAAAAGCGCGCAGTGCACAGCAACAAGAGCGCGACGAAAAATTACTGAAATATCGCGAAATGCTGGCAAACGACGGCATCGCGATTGATGATCTTCTGGGTCATCAGAGTGCGAAAGTCACCACCAAAGCCAAACGCAAGCCACGTCCTGCTCTTTATGAGTACACTGACACTGACGGTTCTAAAAAAACCTGGACTGGTCAGGGTCGTACACCTTCTGCCATTAAAGCAGCACTGGATGCTGGCGCTACACTGGAAAGTTTCCTGATCGCGCGCTAACCGAACGGTTGATGTGCTGAGTTTCTTCTGCCCTGCTTTTTAGCCGGGCAGGAAATGCGGTTCACTGTCAGTTTTTATTTTCTTATTTCCTCTCTTAAACGTTTCACTGTTCTGTTTTTTTACCCTTTCATTGCTATCCCGCATTGTTCTTAATGTAAGCTTAAGTCTTGGGAAGTAAGGTTAACGTATCTTCGTTTACCGGAACTTCTATGCGTAGCCGATACTCCTCTGTGCAAATTGTGATTCACTGGTTGGTGCTGGTTTTAGTCGTTTTTACTTATACTACGATGGATATCAAGGGGGCGTTCGCCAGGGGCTCTCAGGTACGCGAACTATTAACACTGACGCATTACAGTCTGGGTTTTTGCGTATTATTTCTGATGTGTGTACGGGTGTTTGTGCGTGCAATGTATAGCACGCCGCCTGTTAAACCTGCGCCACCCCGCTGGCAACATAATCTTGCGGTGCTAACGCACACGGTGATTTATCTGATGTTTATCGGATTACCCGTACTGGGTATTTTATCGAAATATTACGCCGGTCATGACTGGACAATGTTTAACATCATGATGCCAAAAAGTGTTTTCCCGGATATGGAATTGCAAAGGCAGCTTAAAACAGTGCATATGTGGCTGGCCAATACGGGTTATTACCTGATTGGTTTACACGCTCTGGCGGCGCTCTGGCATCATTATCGTCTGCGTGACAATACACTGGTGCGGATGCTACCGGGGAGAAAATAGCGCAGGGAATGGCGGACATGAAAAACCGTTACGAGATGTTAAGTCAGACGATGTGATTAAAGTGACGCGCCGGGCAGAAAGGGGATTCGGTGTCAGGGAACAATTGTCTGCGTATGAAAGCGGCGGTATTCTAAAACCCCTCTAATCAAAAGGATATTGAAATGGATACGACTGAAGAGCTGAGCGGAACGTACTTTTATCACGGGCATGCCAATCTGAGTGACCAAGAGTTATTTGGTCTAATTTTTATTGAAAGCTTATCAAACCACCTTGGGTTGGATACTACGGCTACAGTTCTCATTATTACAGGGCAGCCTTACATTCCGGTTCCGGGCAAGATGGTAACTGCAATACCGGGAACCAGCGTAGCGTCAAAGCTATCGAGGGCCCTTTTAAAGCAAGCCAAACTGCCCTTTGGCCTTAGAGCGTGGACGCCGGTTGGTAAGTCGTTCAATACCTTGACTATGCGAAAAACCACGAAATGGGCTGCACTGATAGATATGTCCCCTTTGTTGGATATGCAATGGCAGTCATATTAATTCAGCAGGTGGCCGCCGAAACCAGATCAAAATATAATTTAATAGCACGTCCAGAAGATCGTATTGCATGGACGTACTTTTAATGGAAGAAAAAGTCTTATTAATGTTCCGCGAGGAAATACCTGGTTACTACGATTTCGATTTGAAAAGGGAAGTGCCGCTTGAGTTTGATACAGAGCTACAAGATTTTGCTCCGGGTGATGATTTCGTATATGCCCTCGAAGCCTATGAAAAAACCTTTAAAGTGGATCTGTCAGTTGTAAATTGGTCCTTCTACTTTCCTTGGGAAAACCTTCCGTTTTTCACTCGCTGGTTTAAGGTTAAGCGTAAGGACATAGAAAAGACCAGAAAGCCCTTAACGGTAAGAATGTTCGCAGAATCGGCGAAGGCGGGTAAATGGCTTTATGATTAAGGGGTTTTCGCCCCTTTTTAATCATGCAGTTTGGCGATCATTCCACGAATCAGCAAATATAATGTTCCCATCATTATGCTTCCAGGTAATTTTCTCGTAGCGTAAATCAACACTCTCAAGATGGCCCGTGCCGGGACAGTTGCGGGTATCGTACATCATAGGAGAAACGGAAATCACCTTCACCACTTCCAGGTGGTTCCGCTTTTCCCCGTACTGAGATTTGACGTCATACATGATCGGCCCCGCGCCCATTTCCCCGAGCTTTCAAACAGTCCAGAATTGATCACCTCCCCACATGATGGCGGTTTTTTTGTTTTAATGGATGACAGATTGTCTGCGCCATAGATAAGGCAATGTGTGGCAGCTTGAGCATTTCTGCTCTTGGTGCATTTTGGGGGCAATCGTAGGAGTGATGCTGCGCAATAATGGGAAATCACAGATTTTGAATACGCCCGTTCTGCATGTAAAAAATGCGCGAACAGGCGGATGGTAATTAGTTTAATTCTCGGTTTTTCTGATAAACACAAAGGTGCGTATACGCCGCCTGTAATAGTGGAATATTTATCCCCACACGCGTCGCGCGCCCGACCAAATCACCAATAATCTGGTCGGCTTCAATCGGATATCCCTGCGTCATATCGCGGTACATGGAAGAGGTTTGTGGCGAGTTTTTATCAGTGACCGCTTCCCTGACTTTTGCCACGGCCGCCGCGCGTTCCGCGTAGCCAAAGGCTTTCATGGTGGTCAGTGCCTCGGTGACAATAGCCTGCGCGAACTCTGTTCCGCCGGGTGCAGAAGCCACCTGGCCGATGTTTCCGCGCATGGTGCAGGTGATCGCGCCAAAGCTCGACAGCAGCAGCCACTTTTCCCACAAATCGCTGATAATGGTTTCAGAAAGCACCGCGTCGATACCCGCACTCTGGAATGCCTGATCGACTTTCAGAATACGTTCGGTTTTTTCGCCGGAGAGTTCGCCATAAATAATCTGGTGCAAAGGCGTCATCTGATGAATATGTCCTTCAGCATCCAGCGTCGCGTTGATCTTGCACAGACCACCGATTAACGCATGTTCACCGAAACGCAGACTCAGTGTCTCCATATGTTTCATCCCGTTAAGTACCGGCATGACCATCGTATTTTCACCCACTACCGGTGCGATATCTTTCATTGCGGCTTCCAGTCCGAAGCTTTTTACTGTCAGCAAAATCAGATCATACGGGCCGGTCAGCTGAGATGCCTGTATTACATTGGGCTGCACATGGAAATCACCGTGCGGGCTGTGGATCGTGAGCCCGTCCTGTTGTACCGCGCGCGCGCGTTTTTCACGTAAAAGAAATGTCACGTCCTGCCCGGCCTGCGCCAGCCGTGCCCCGAAATATCCGCCGGTCGCGCCAGCGCCCACGACTAAAATCCGCATTTTTTTCCCCATCGTTCAAGACATTCAGAAATCAACCAGTGGGTTTTAAACTACGGGAAGAGGGCAACAGGAAGCAAGAGGGGATGATGTATTAAAAGCACACCGGTTGCTGATGGCGGGACTGGTTGATGCACCCGGACAATTGCGCAGCGGCGATGTGGGCGTTTATCGAGATAATCAGCTTATTCATAAAGACGCCTTTATTACCATTCCAATACTGGCTGAAAAATTGATGGTCAGTCGCAGATCTATCGAACGTAATAGTAAACAACTTCAGGATAGCCATCGGATTGAAAGGGCGGGGCCAACCAAGAAAGAATTCTGGAAAATACTGGGACTCCCCGCCCGCCGCCAGGGAGCCATAACAGAGGATATAACCGGGTTATTTCCCCCGCGCCAGAACCTTGCGGTAAAGCACCGGCAGTGAAATCACCACGATCAACATCACACCGACAATCACTGACATCACAATCCCCGGCACATTCAGCAGGCTGAGGCCGAATGTCAGCAGTCCCATCAGGAACGCGGCAATAATCACGCCGGTCATGCTGCCGGAACCGCCGAGTACACTGACACCACCGAGTACAGCCATGGTAATCACGCTCAGCTCCCAGCCGAGCGCCAGTGTCGGTCGCGTACTGCCGAGGCGCGATGTCAGCAGAACTGCCGCCAGCCCGGACATCACGCCCACCAGCACGAACAACGTCAGGTTGTGTCGCTTGACGTTGATACCGGAATACCAGGCGGCAACCGGATTATTACCGATTGCATAAGTGCGGCGGCCAAAGTTAGTTTTGTGCAGCAGGAAATAAAATACCGCGCCCAGTACCAGGAACAACGCGAATTCAAACGACAACGGCCCCCAGACATAACCCTGACCAAACCACGCAAAACTGGCGGGATATTTATTCAGCGACTGATCACCCAGCAGTACATAGGTAATACCACGGAACAGACTCATGGTCCCGATGGTAATCACGATAGAAGACAGATTCAGCCGTGTCACCAGCAGTCCGTTGATCAGCCCGCACAATAAACCCACGCTGAGCCCCACACCCACCAGCGCCGGTGTGGGTAAACCAGCCTGAGCGCAGAATCCCATGATGGTGGAACTCAGTGCCATGGTGGAAGCTACCGACAGGTCGATCTCGCGGGCGATAATCAGCATCGCCATGGGGAGCACAATGATGGCTTTTTCGGTGAAGTTAAATGTTGCGTCCGACAGGTTCCATATATTGAGGAAATAGGGTGAAGCGAACGCATTCACCACAAACACCAGCAGCGTCACCAGCAGTAAAAAACCTTCCCAGCACATCAGGCGGCGGAAAAACGGCGTGACGGCCATGGTGGTTTTTTCGCCGGAGGCGGAATGTGGCGTGTTGCGTGACGTTAAGGTTTTGTTCATGAGCTTACCCCGGTTTCAGTTCGCACAGGCCGGACGGCAGGCGAGTGGCGCAGAATCAGCCGTCCTTTACGTTTATTGGCACGTTCATTGAGGATGACGGCAATCACAATCACGCCGCCGGAAATCGCCATCTGCCAGAACGGCGACACTTCAATCACCGGCAGGGCATTATTGATGACGCCGAGGAATAGTGCGCCCAGCAGGCAACCGATCACCGAACCGATACCCCCCATGGTGCTGATTCCGCCAATAACGCATGCCGCGACAATTTGTAATTCAAAACCGTTGGCGACATCCACGTAAGCCACGGCAAAGCGTGAGATCCACAGATAGCCGCAGAAACCCGCCAGCGCACCGGAGAGACAGAAGCTGACGAATTGCATTTTGCCCGCGTTGATGCCGGTGTAATACGCTGCGGTGGCATTGCCGCCAGCTGTGTATAGCGCACGTCCGGTACGGCTGTAACGCAGAAAATATGCCACCAGAATCAGTGCGGCAATCGCACACCAGCCCAGTAGCGGCAGGCCGATAAAGGTGGTGCGTGGCAGACTGAGAAAGTCAGGGCTCATCTGGTGAGCGTTGATCCAGCCACCGTTGGAGAGCAGAAAGATAATGCCGCGATAAATGCTCATGGTTCCGAGCGTTACCACAATCGGCGGAATACCGACTTTCCACACCAGCAGACCATTAATCGCGCCCATCACCAGTCCCAGAACAGTGGCCAGTAACACCAGTGACCACACCGGGATATCCGGATGGTGGAAGTTAATCAGTGCGACAATCATGCCGGTCAGCGCCAGATTGGCGGCCATCGATAAATCGATACCTTTGGTCAGCAACACCATCATCTGCCCGAGCGCGAGGATGATTAAAATCGAGGTGTCGTTAAACATCTCAAGCAGGTTTCCGGCACCGACAAACTCCGGCGAACGCGCGCCGACGCTGAGCACCATCAGCACTATCACCACCGCCAGCAGCAGCTCGCGATATTTCAGCAGGTTTCTGATCATGCTGCCTCCTCGCCCGCGCCACTGGCCGCGCTGACAATCCTTTCTGCGGTGGCTTCGCCGGCATTGAATTCTGCGACCATCAGCCCTTCATGCATGACGATAATGCGATCGGCCATGCCCATGACTTCCGGTAATTCGGAAGACACCATAATTACCGCCAGCCCGCGCCCGACCAGCTCAGACATGAACTGATGTACCGCCGCTTTCGATCCGATATCAATACCCTTTGTTGGCTCATCGAGAATGATGATATCCGGTTTGGTCGCCAGCCATTTCGCGATGACCACCTTTTGCTGATTACCGCCGGACAGCGTGCCCACGGCCTGTTTCCAGCTGGACGCTTTCACCTGCAACCGTCTGGCGTAATCATCGGCCAGCGCCCACTCTTTTTTATCATTGAGGACGCCGCGCGGATTAAGCTGGCTGAGTTGCGGCAAACTGATATTCTGGCTGATCGGCAAATCAATGATCGCTCCCTGTTTCTGCCTTTCTTCCGGCACGTACACAATCCCGGCGCGGATGGCCTGCGACGGGCGGGAGAAATGCTGTTCTTTGCCGTTGATGAGGATTTTTCCGCCGTTTGGCTGTGTGACACCAAACAGCGCCTGCATCAGCTCGGTACGTCCCGCCCCCACCAGCCCGTAAAAGCCGAGGATTTCGCCTTTGCGCAGCGAGAAATTAATGCCCGCAAATTCGGTCGGATGGCTCAGGTTTTGCACTTCAAGCACGGTTTCCCCAGGCTCGCAGTTCACTTTCGGGTATGCCTGACTGACTTCACGGCCCACCATCATGGTCACCATCTGCTGCTCGCTGATGTCACTGATTTTGCCGGAGCCGACATAGCTGCCATCGCGCAAAACGGTGTAGTAATCGGAGAGGGTGAAAATCTCGTCGAACTTGTGTGAGATAAACAAAATAGCTTTACCTTCATGTTTCAGGCGTTCGACAATCTGATAAAACTCAATAATTTCGTGCTGAGAAAGGGCGGCGGTGGGTTCGTCGAGAATCACCACCTGGGCATCAAACGACAGTGCGCGGGCGATCGCCACCATGTGGCGTTGCGCGATACTCAGTTCTTTGAGGATAGCGTGAGGGTCAATATTCACTTCAAGTCGCGTCAGGATATCGCGCGCCTGCTGATGCATCGCCTGCCAGTTCAGACGCTTGAAAATGCCGTGATAAAGATAGTGGCCGACAAAGATATTCTCGGTGACAGAAAGTTCGTCAAACAGTACGGTTTCCTGATGGATAGCGGTGATGCCAACTTTGTGGGCGGATTCGGGATTCGGCAGTTTTATCGGAATAGCTTTATAGTGCAACTCCCCTTCCTCCGGCTGATAAATGCCGGTCATGACTTTCACCAGCGTTGATTTTCCCGCGCCGTTTTCGCCAATCAGGGCGGTTACTTTACCCGGATACAAATCCACGTGAACGTTATTTAACGCCCTGACACCCGGAAAGACTTTGCTGATGCCCTGCAATGACAACAGCGGTGTCGCTGAATCACTCATGTTGTTTCCCCAGTCTGACTAAGTACAACAAAACGGCTGACCGGTAATCCGGCCAGCCGCGTTCAGGATCAGAAGATTTTAGAGAATTTATCGATATTACTGGCGTCGTAGACAAAGGGTTCAGCCATAGCACCGCTGCCGTCTGCATCAAGTTTCACTTTACCTAAACGGCCCATGCTGGCTTCCGTCTTAGTGGCGGTGCCTTTCACCAAATCATCAGCCAGATAGGTGGCGGCGTAACCCAGATCTATCGGGTTCCAGATGGCAAAACTTTTCGTTGCACCGGATTTCACTGCGCCTGCCATTTCAGACGGCAGCCCGAGTCCTGTTACGTAAACCTTACCGATTTTGCCCTGATCTTTGACCGCCTGCGCCGCTGCCACGATACCCACGGATGAAGGGGAAATAATCACTTTCAGATCCGGATAGGATTTCAACAGACCAATGGTTTCGCGGTAGCTTTTATCTGACAAATCATCACCATAAGCGACGGTCACCAGATTCACCGAAGGGTATTTCGGCAGCACTTTTTTCATTTCCGCAATCCACAGATTCTGGTTGGTGGAGGTAGGGGTTGCGCTCAGGATCGCGACATCACCTTTCTCCACATTCAGCGCTTTCAGCGCGTCGGCAGCCAGTTTGACGTTGGTTTCACCAATCAATGCATTGTTGGAGGGATTGAGATGGATCTGGCGGCCATCTTTGGCGACACCGGAATCCCAGGACACCACTTTAATGCCGCGCTGCATGGCTTTTTTCAGCACCGGCACCAGTGCATCGGGGTCATTGGCCGAGACGGCGATGGCGTCGACGCCCTGCGCAATCAGGCCATTTAGCACTTCGATTTGCGCTTCGGCGGTGGTCGTTGTCGGGCCGGTATAGATTACTTTTACATCACCCAGTTCTTTGGCAGCCTGCTGAGCGCCGACGTTTGCTGCTTCAAAAAAACCGTTGCCCAGCGACTTTGCCACCAGTGCAATTTTCACTTCTGCCGATGCCGCGCCTGCCAGCAGAATACTGCCCGCCATCAGGGTGAGGCTCAGTACGTGTTTTAATTTCATTGTTTGTACTCCGCATAAAGTTTAACGACTAAAAAATTGCCGACGCGCCAGGCGCATGATCACGACTCTAGGAGGTTGCTGACAGGCTCACCTTTCCGCGAGTGCCAGTTCAGCGCGAACTATGGCAAAGATGCAAAGGTTTAAGCGAACAACCTCACAATTTGATAACAATCTTGTTTCGGTCATGCCAAACGGTCAGAAAAACACACATTACCGGTCTTAGAAAACCGCACTGAAATTGGGCATAAAGCTACGCAGGGTGCCGGATTGCAAAGGATTTAATAAGGAAGGGAATGTTTTGTTCAAAAGCGGCTGGCGGATCACAGTTTCAACCCGATGGACACTCCGGCGCCGACTAAGATATTACGATAATGTTAATAAGGAGTCGGAAATGACCGTGTTACGCAGTAGTGAGTATTTTCTCTCAGGAGATTTCCCGGTCGCTATTGAACCCCGTTATCCGCAGGAAACCTTTCCTGAACATCATCATCAGGATTTCAATGAAATTGTGCTGGTTGAGCATGGCACCGGCACGCACGTTTTTAATGATCAGCCGCTGATCCTGAGTTCGGGCAGTGTGTGTTTTGTACGCCACTGCGACCATCATCTCTATGAAGATACCGACCACCTGCATCTGACCAACGTGCTGTATCGCAGCCCGAATGCGTTTCGTTTTCTCAACGGCGTCGGTGATTTACTGCCGCAGGAAGTGGACGGGGTCTATCCTGCGCACTGGCGCATCAGTCCGAATCAGATAATCCAGGCTAAAATGCTGATTGATTTGCTGGCGCGATCCCCTGCTATGCAATCTCCGCAATCGCAGGCGCAGCAGGAATTATATTTTATGCAGCTGTTATTGTTACTGCGCAAAGGCAGCCGTGAGGTGGGTTATCGCGGGCAGGGCGGTGATCTGAACAATCTGCTGGACTGGTTGAATGAGCATTACAACGAGGACGTCGACTGGCCTGAACTGGCTGCGCGGTTCTCAATGTCGCTGCGCACCTTGCATCGCCAGATGAAACAGCAAACCGGCTGCACACCGCTCAATTACCTCAACCGCCTGCGTCTGCTCAATGCGCGTAACATGCTGCGTTTCAGCGACAGCCCGATAACCGAGATTGCGCACAACTGCGGTTTCTGTGATAGCAATTATTTCTCCACATTGTTTAAACGCGAATTTGGTTATGCCCCCCGAAGTGTGCGCCAGTAGCCCCGTAATTTGCAAAAATGTTATGTCAGTCAGTCCGACCATGACATTTTTGCCATTTCTCAAAATTAAATGGCAACCACGGAAAGGTAATGACTCCCCGGATAGAACAGGCTGTTAAAACTTCACAAAAAAGAGCTTTTTTATTAACAATTCGTTCATCACCTCTATCCGTATTTGGAGACGCTACATGAGCACAGTTCAGAAACGTATGTACATCAACGGCGAGTTCGTCGAAAACACGGGCGGTAAATGGATTGACGTTGTGAATCCGGCGACAGAACACGTGATTTCGCAGATCCCCGAAGGGTCGGCTGAAGATGCTAAAAAAGCCATTGATGCGGCCGAAGCGGCGCAACCGGGCTGGGAAGCCTTGCCTGCAGTAGAACGCGGCGTGTGGCTGCATAAAATCGCCGACGGTATCCGTGAGCGCGAAGCCGAACTGACTGAAACCATTATTGCGGAGGGCGGTAAAACCTACGGCCTGGCGCAAACCGAAGTGCTGTTCACCGCCGATTATCTTGACTACATGGCGGAATGGGCCCGTCGCTATGAAGGGGAAATCATTCAGAGCGACCGGCCAAATGAAAACATCTTTGTGTTCCGCAAAGCCATCGGCGTGACCACCGGTATTTTGCCGTGGAACTTCCCGTTCTTCCTGATCGCCCGTAAAGCAGCACCGGCGCTGATCACGGGTAACACCATCGTGATCAAACCGAGTGAAATCACGCCAAACAATGCGGTGATCTTCGCGGAAATTATTCACAAAATTGGTCTGCCAAAAGGTGTACTGAATATTGTCACCGGCTACGGTCCGACAGTCGGGCAGGAACTGGCGGCGAATCCGAAAGTCGGCATGGTCAGCCTGACCGGCAGCGTAGCAGCAGGCATCGCCACCATGACCGCAGCGGCGCAGAATGTCACCAAAGTCTCGCTGGAACTGGGCGGCAAAGCCCCGGCTATCGTAATGAATGACGCAGACTTGGATCTGGCGGTGAAAGCCATCGTCAGTTCGCGCGTCATCAATACCGGGCAGGTGTGTAACTGCGCGGAACGCGTTTACGTGCAGGAAGGGGTGTATGACGAATTTATTTCCCGCATCAGCGAAGCGATGAAGAAAGTCACATTCGGCAATACCGCTGAGCAAAAAGAGCTGGATATGGGGCCATTGATCAGCGGTGCAGCATTGCAGCGTGTGGAAGAAAAAGTGGCGAAAGCCGTGTCACAGGGCGCAAAAGTATTGCTGGGTGGAAAGCGTCATGGTGATAAAGGTTTCTTCTATCAGCCGACAGTGCTGGTGGATGTAAAGCAGGATATGCCGATTATGCATGAAGAAGTGTTTGGCCCTGTACTGCCGGTTGCCACGTTCAAAACGCTGGATGAGGCGATTGCCATGGCAAACGACAGTGAATACGGGCTGACGTCATCGATTTACACCAGCAACATCAATACGGCGATGAAGGCGCTTAAGCAGCTGAAATTTGGCGAAACGTACATCAACCGCGAAAACTTCGAAGCCATGCAGGGCTTCCACGCGGGCTGGCGTAAGTCGGGTGTCGGCGGCGCCGACGGAAAACACGGTTTGCAGGAATATCTGCAAACACATGTTGCATACCTGCAGTTCCATTAATGAACACACTGTGGCCGGAGCAGGGTAACCTCTCTCTCCGGCTGGCTGACTTTCATCTGACAAGGAAACCCCGTGAGCCGCAATGATTTCCTGACCGGCATTCGTCAGCATAAATTTATGCAAACGCTGTTCCCGTCGCCCGCTGAAAAATCTACTCCGTCAGAAGATTTTGGACGTGCGCTGACCCTGATGGGGGGGATTTGGGATGACACTTTCCTGCGGACGTCGCCACACGGTTATATGACCCTCAACGCCTATCTGCGCGGGTTATATCCGGCAGATTCTCTGTTTTGTTCCGCTACGCCGGAGATTATCGCAGAGAGGAATCTTGACGCCCGGATGCAGGCCGCATCGCTGAAAGATGTCGATGTCGGCGTGGTCCGCGCCTGTTTTGGTGTCGCAGAAACCGGCGCTGTATTTCTCAGTGATCCGCAACTTTGTGTGAATTCCCTCAGTGCGATGGCTAAAAATCTGGTGGTGCTGCTCGACATTAATCACATCATCGAACACCTGCACCTTGCCCACCGCCAGCCGCAGCCATTCAATGCCCGCTACGCGATCCTGGTCACCGGCCCGGCGGCGATGGCCGACAGCGAAAGTGCGCTGATGCTCGGCGCGAAAGGCGTCAAAAGCCTGCGGGTGATCGCGATTTAAGTCAGAAAATCCACGGATCCTGCTGTACTCACCTCGCGTAAAATAACTCCTGTAAATAAAATAAATCCTATCTGATACAATGAGTAAACAGGTGCACAACGGGCGTGTCCTGACTTTTACGGCAAGTGAGTGCGTTAACCATGAGCGTGATACAGAGCCTTATCAAACAAGCATTTGGAACCGGTAACGGCAACGAAGCGGCCACTTTCCTGGCCAGCGCGTGCAACCGTATGAAGGCCATGGATAAAATGACCATTGCCCGTGAAGTAGAGAGCGCACTCAGAGGCGTCAGTTTCAGCCGCGCCGAGTCAGAGAAAACAAAAGTAAAAACTGTTTACAAAGACACCGCCGTCACGCTCGAAAAACTCCTTTCACTGGAAAAACAGGTCCGCAGCCTGACGCATGAACTGGCCGTTGCACGCAACCAAACACATGGCGGCAATACAGAAGACGTTGAGCGGATGAAAGGGGAATTATCACGTCTTAATACGCGAATCAGCGAACTGCTGCGCCAGGCCGATATACAGAAAAAGCAGCACGCCGATGAACTGACCTTGTTGCGCTCACGCCAGCGGGCGACTGGCAATTCCACCTCCGCAGAACTGGACGCCGCAAACCGGCTGATTGCTTATACCGGCAGTCAGATGGCTGCGATGGCGGCAGCGCGCGATACGCTGCAACAGCGTTTAAGCCAGCTGGAAACCGAGTCGGAACGCCAGATGCGTGAAGAAGAGGATAAACGCCACGCTGCTAACCGTCGTGCCGACGGGAATTACGCCCTGCTCGGGCAACAGAAAGAACTGACGGCTGAGGCGAACCGTAAAATCACACAGCTTCGTGCCAGCCTGAAACTCGAAGAGTATGAAGGGCAGAGTGCGAAAAACGAAAAGGCAAAACTGAAGAAGCAAATCGCGGACCTGGAAGAGGAAAACAGCTGTCTGGCCGAGCGTTTGCGTGATAACGAAGAAGACTGTGAGCGTCTCAGCGACGCGCTTGACCGGACAAATCAGGAATTTGCCGCCTACAAGGCGCAAAAGGAACGCCTGACCCGCTGGATCCACGTACCGGGTGCCATGATGGGAATTTCCGTCGTGGCACTGGTATTGTATTCAGATGCCCAACCCGGACATCTGTTTGACAGCCTCGCCCCCGCTGCATTTCTGGGCTGTGTGGTCTATGCCCTATCCCTGATGATCGCGTTTACCCGCAGGGCGTAGAGGAGCACGTTTCCTGCCTTTACTTCACCGCCCCTGTTGCCGCCTGCTCAATCAGTGCGGCCACTTCTTTTGGATGTGATTCATAAACCGAATGGCTGGCACCTGCGATTTCGACGGTGTGGCTGTGCGCGCGTTTGGCGTACATACGTTCTAAATCAGGATTAATGATCTTGTCGGACTTCGCCACCATGTACCAGCTTGGTTTCACTTTCCATGCCGGATCAGGAATGTTTGCCGTGAATACGCTGGCGGACGTCAGCATCTGTGCCTGCGCTTCAAATTCAGCCTGTTTGCGCGGCAGGTCTGCGGCGAAATCAGACGGGAAATTGGCCGGATTGATGTACAGGAAACCGTCTGGCGTTTTCACAAACGGATGCGCAGAGTTCGGGTATTTCTTGCCGTTAATCGCTTCCGTTTCACCGTTATCCAGCGCATGTGCTGCGATGTAAACCAGCCCCGCGACGTGCGGATCATTCCCTGCTTCCGTAATGATAGCGCCGCCGTAGCTGTGACCGACCAGGATCGCCGGACCGTTTTGCCTGTCCAGAATACGTTTGGTGGCGGCGACGTCATCCGGGAAAGACGTCAGTGGCTCCTGCACCAGTGTCACTTTATAGCCGTCATGCGTCAGGATGTCGTACACCGGACGCCAGCCTGAACCGCCGACAAACGCGCCGTGAACCAGCACAATATTTTTCACCGGCGCAGCGTTGGCTGCCTGAGAACCGAACGCCGCTGTGGCGGCAAACAACAATGTTGAAACTAAACGTAAACGCATGGCATGACCTCTTTTACTGTGATCAGAAATGAAACTCAGTGTGTGAGGCCACTTTGAGCGCGGTGCTCTGACAGAGGAATGACGTGCGGATGACAAAAACGTCATAAAGCCGCAGAAGCCGCAGGCCCCGAAAGGCGCTGTGAAAACGTTTCCCCGGCATTATTTGCGGGTATTTTAGGCGTGGCGGGAATTTTCCATTTTATATGTTTTGTAAAGAGGTCGGGTTTCATTATGCGAAACGGATCGTCTGAAAAAACGGCGATGAATATGTCGCCGTCTTAAAAGAATGGTCTATATTTATTCTGTAGCCTGCATTTTCGCGTGGGTTTCGAAAGACGAAGCGGAATTAGCCCACTGAAAGTCTTCTCTGATAAATACGTGTCTGGTGTCTTTTTCGTTTTTCAGAGATATGATAATAATCAAGTGGTTATATATTATGTAATCGTTGCCACCGGGGCGCGGATAAATAACAGGCGAGGGTAGGGCGATTTTTCGAATGAAAGCAGATTCTTATTTTTTGTGGTAATAAAAACGGGTACAGGCGAATAAAACCCCGTATTTTGCGCGGAGATGGAATGTGAAATCGGGCCCAGATGTACACTGCGTGCGGTATTTTGTTAAAAAGTTATATTTGTAAAGTTGCGTATGTACTAACAGGAAGAAAAAATCTATAGTGAGCCCCTTCACGGCTCTCAATCAGATTGGTCGATTTATGTCTACTTCTTATGTCCAAAATTGAGAGATGCGTCGTCTTTTTTTGACTCAACCTTTTAACGTAAAACAAAAGAAATCATAAAGTGAACGCCAAAACCTCTGCTTTTATCATCACGTTTCTGTCATTTTTTAACCCGGTATCTGTCAGTTACGCCCAGTCTTCGACGGCGTTACCGAAAGAGGATGCCGGTGACAGTTCCGGTTCATCAACACTGATGGTCATTAAGCGTGAAAGTACCGGGAAACTCTCCGAACTCGATACGCCGGCTGCGGTCAGCGTCATTGATGGCGACGATTTCAGAAACAGCAAAGCCCAGGTCAATCTTTCTGAAAGCCTCGGCAGCGTCCCCGGTTTACAGGTTCAAAACCGCCAGAACTATGCACAGGATTTGCAACTTTCTGTTCGCGGATTCGGTAGCCGTTCCATGTATGGCGTGCGCGGCGTGCGTATTTACGTTGATGGTATTCCGGCCACCATGCCGGACGGACAGGGGCAAACGTCTAATATTGATCTCAATTCCGTAGACCGCGTTGAAGTGTTGCGCGGGCCGTTTTCGGCACTGTATGGCAATTCTTCAGGCGGCGTGGTTAATGTCGATACCCAAACGGGTTCACAGCCTGCCAAACTGGAAGCGGGTACGTATTTCGGCAGCTATGGATCGTTTCGTAACAGCATTAAAGCCAGCGGCGCAACCGGAGACGGCACGCATGCCGGTGATGTGAATTATCTGATTTCCGGTTCCCGTTTCACCACTGACGGTTACCGCGACCACAGTGGTACGCAGAAAAATCTCGGCAATGGCAAACTGGGCGTGCGTATTGATGATGCCAGTACCCTGACGCTGATGTTTAACAGCGTGTCCGTAGATGCCAATGATCCGGGCGGCCTGACAGAATCTGAATGGCACGATGACCCGAAGCAGGCTAAACGTGCCGATCAGTACAATGCCCGTAAGAGTCTGGATCAGACCCAGGTCGGATTACGCTATCAGCGACAGATGAGCGAAAACGACGAGTTCAGCCTGATGACCTATCACGGCGAGCGTCACACAACGCAATACCAGACGATTCCTGCGGCATCGCAGAAAAATCCGCTGAACGCGGGCGGGGTGATTGTTCTTGAACGTAAATATTCGGGTGTGGATACCCGCTGGAAACATGACGATCAACTAGGTTCTGTGCCGTTCTCGGTCACCGGCGGTCTGGATTATGAAACCATGACTGAACGTCGTTTCGGTTATGAAAATTTCAACAGCGAAGGCGATCTGGGCGTAAAAGGTGACGAGCGTCGTAACGAAAAGAACGTCATGTGGAACCTCGATCCTTATCTGCAAACCACGTGGAACCTGACATCGCGCTGGACGCTGGATGCCGGTGCGCGTTACAGCACGGTCAGTTTCGACTCGCAGGATTATTACATTACCGGCCGCAATCCTGATGACAGCGGTTCGCGCCGTTATCATAAACTGCTGCCGATGGCGTCCCTGAACTATGCCGTAACGCCGGCACTGAACACCTATATTTCTGCCGGTCGTGGTTTTGAAACGCCGACCATTAATGAACTGTCTTACCGTAGTGACGGCCAGTCTGGCCTGAATCTGGGGCTGGAGCCTTCCACCAGTAACACCGTGGAACTGGGCAGCAAATGGCGCGTGGGTAACGGTTTAGTGACCGCAGCCGTATTTCAGACTGATACCGATGATGAGCTGATTGTGGCAAAAAGTGTCGGTGGACGTTCGAGCTACACCAACGCGGGTAAGACCCGTCGCCGTGGTCTGGAATTGTCGTTAGATCAGCAAATTGAAGAGAACTGGCGCGTGAAAATGGCCTGGACGCTACTCGATGCGACCTTCCGCAACGAGACCTGTGGTGCGGGCGATTGCACACCCGCAGGCAACCGTCTGCCTGGAATTGCGCGCAACATGGGCTACGCTTCCCTTGAGTGGGCGCCGCCGGAAGGTTGGCATGCGGGTGCCGATGTGCGCTACATGAGCGACATCGAAGTGAACGACGAAAACAGTGAACAGGCACCGGCTTATACCGTCGCCAGCGTGAATGCGGGATACCGCTTCAACTGGAGTAACGTGACGCTTGATCTGTTTACCCGCGTCGACAATCTGTTTGACAGAAATTATGTCGGTTCTGTGATCGTCAATGAAGGCAATGGGCGTTATTACGAACCTGCGCCTGGCAGGAATTACGGTGGCGGCGCTACGCTTTCTTATAGTTTCGAATAATTTACAGTCCGCAAGCGTTTTACGAACAGTAAGAACGTTCAGTCAGTAACAACACGAACCACGCAGTGTTGCCTGTTACCTGCAATTCCTGACGCAGGCAGCACCTGCAAGGAATGACACCCGGTGAGAACCGGATGTTCTTGAAGATTCAGGTCGTCCCTGAATCGACGATTATAAAAAATCAGTAAGGTCATCAACTATGGAAACGAAAGCCTCGTTATCACGCATCGTCGTCATAATTACCGCTTTGTTCGCCGCGTTAAGCGGGATTTATCTTCTTGTCGGCGGTATCTGGCTGGCAAAATTAGGGGGTTCTCTTTATTACATTATCGCCGGTGTTATTTCGCTGGTGACTGCGTGGCTGCTCTACCGCCGCCGCTCGTCTGCATTATTGCTCTATGCAATCTTCCTGTTCGGCACCACTGTCTGGGCTGTATGGGAAGTGGGCACCGATTTCTGGGCACTGACGCCGCGTCTGGACGTCACCTTCTTCCTGGGGCTGTGGATCCTGCTGCCTGTCGTATATAACCAGATGCTGGCGAAGAATGGCTTCGCCCGTGGCGCGCTGGCCGTTTCTCTGCTGTTCACGGTTATTGTGCTGGGTTACTCCATCTTCAACGACCCGCAGGTTATTAACGGCACCCTCAAAGCGGCGGATTCTGCTCCGGCAAAATCTGATTCCGGCATTCCGGATGGCGACTGGCCGGCGTATGGTCGTACTCAGGGCGGTACCCGTTACTCGCCACTGAGCCAGATCAATGATAAAAACGTCAGCAAGCTTGATGTAGCCTGGACTTTCCGTACCGGTGATCTGAAGACCCCGAACGATCCGGGCGAAATCACTGACGAAGTGACGCCAATCAAAATCGGCGACATGCTTTACCTGTGTACACCGCACCAGAAGCTGTTTGCTCTGGATGCCGCGACGGGTAAGGAGAAGTGGAAGTTCGATCCTGAGCTGAAACCAAACCCAACCTTCCAGCACGTCACCTGTCGCGGTGTGTCTTACCATGAGACCACGCCAGCAGCAGAAGGTAACGCGACTAACGGCGCCGCGCCTGCTGTCTGTTCCCGTCGTATCATTCTGCCTGTCAACGATGGTCGTCTGTTCGCGCTGGATGCCGAAACCGGCGCACGTTGCCCGGCATTTGGTAACAATGGTGAACTGAACCTGCAAGGCAACATGCCTTATGCGACACCAGGCCACTATGAGCCAACTTCACCGCCAATCATCACCAAATCAGTGATTATCGTGGCCGGTGCGGTGACCGATAACTACTCAAACCGCGAGCCTTCCGGCGTGATCCGTGGCTTTGATGTTGAAACCGGTAAACTGCTGTGGGCTTTCGATCCGGGTGCTGCTGAACCGAATAAATTGCCGGCTGATGGCCAGCATTTCACACCAAACTCCCCGAACTCATGGGCACCTGCGGCTTATGATGACAAACTGGATCTGGTTTACCTGCCAATCGGCGTGGCAACGCCGGATATCTGGGGCGGTAACCGCACACCGGAGATGGAACGTTATGCGAGCGGCCTGCTGGCGCTGAATGCGACCACCGGTAAACTGGCCTGGTTCTATCAGACTGTTCACCACGACTTGTGGGATATGGATGTTCCGGCGCAGCCAACTCTGGCTGATATTACTGACAAGAACGGCAACAAAGTTCCTGCGATTTATGTCCCGACCAAAACCGGTAACATCTTCGTGCTGGACCGCCGTGACGGTAAACTGATTGTCGATGCCCCTGAGAAACCTGTTCCGCAAGGTGCAGCGAAAGGTGACCATGTGTCTCCGACTCAGCCATTCTCGAAACTGACCTTCCGTCCTGAAGCTAAGCTGACTGGCAAAGACATGTGGGGTGCGACGATCTACGACCAGCTGATGTGTCGTGTGATCTTCCACAAACTGCGTTATGAAGGCACCTTCACACCGCCATCCGAGCAGGGCACCCTGGTATTCCCGGGCAACCTCGGTATGTTCGAGTGGGGCGGTATTTCTGTGGATACAGACCGTCAGGTGGCTATTGCTAACCCGATCGCCCTGCCATTTGTGTCTAAACTGATCCCGCGCGGTCCGGGCAATCCGATCGAGCCAGATGCGAACGATAAAGGCGGTTCCGGTACCGAGACGGGTATTCAGCCGCAGTACGGCGTGCCATTTGGCGTGACGCTGAACCCGTTCCTGTCTCCGCTGGGCTTCCCATGTAAACAGCCTGCATGGGGTTACATTTCCGGTGTTGACCTGAAAACCAACGATATCGTGTGGAAAAAACGTATCGGTACCGTGCGCGACAGCTCACCATTACCGCTGCCGTTCAAAATGGGTATGCCAATGCTGGGCGCACCGGTTTCTACCGCCGGTAACGTGTTCTTCATCGCGGCAACTGCAGACAACTACCTGCGCGCGTTCAACATGAGCAACGGTGACAAACTGTGGGAAGCACGTCTGCCAGCAGGCGGCCAGGCGACCCCGATGACTTACTCTGTCAATGGCAAACAGTACGTTGTTATCGCAGCAGGCGGTCACGGTTCGTTCGGCACCAAACTGGGCGATTACATCATCGCTTACGCACTGCCAGATGCTGACGCTAAGTAATCAGGTGTCATAAGATCTGAAATTTGAAAGGCCGCGAAAGCGGCCTTTTTTGTCACGACCGCGCGGGTAACTTTAGCCTTCACGCGATGATGTTCCTTACGTTTTCTTCAGGCACCCAGCCTGATTCCCCGGATTTTTTACATGCCCAGAACCAGCCATTGAGCTTTTTCTCCAGCGTGAGGATTTCCCCCGGAACAACCGATAATTCATATGCCGTATATTTTTCAGTGCAAATTCCCACCAGACGAGCTACAACGCCCGCAACCACCGTGCCGGATTTCCCGCATAAACGCCTTTCACCGTGATGTCTTTCGTCACTACGCTTCCTGCACCAATCACTGTGCCATCGCAGATTGTGACGCCCAGAATGGTCGCACCGCTGCCAATGGAAACATCGTTACCCACGTGAATTCTGGCCCATGAGTTTCGTTCCGCATCAGGCCTGCCGGTTTTAAACATATCATTAGCAAACATCACACCGTGGCCGATAAAGCAGTTTTCCCCGACAGTGACATATTCACAAATAAAGGTATGCGACTGGATTTTTGTCCCCCGTCCGATGCTGGTGTTGGCCTGAATTTCCACAAAGGGTCCGACAAAAACGTCGTCATGCAAAGTGCAGTCATACACATTAGCGGGTTCGTAAATCACCACATTCTGGCCTGCTTTTATATTACGGATTTGCACGTTGCGTGAGGCGTAATGCATTTTATTTCTCCTGTCTGAAGTTACCCGAACAATTTCGATGAATATTGCGGGTGATAGACCGATGAGTCTTTAGTTTTTAGATATTGGGAAGTATCGTTCATCATAAAATAGCAAGGAAAACGCGTTATGACAGATATGGACACTGGCCGCAGGATGAATAGCGGAGTGTTTTGCTGTTAATATCCAAATTATTTGAATAATAAAGGCTCCGGTAATGGAAATTAAAACAGTCTGCGATGCCGTTTCAGAAAGTGCCTGCGGGCTTTCAATGGGGGCCGTTTGGCAACATATCAGTGTCGAATGCGCGCACATTCCTGACAACGATGCCTTTCGGGTTGAGGTGTTTTTTACCTTGCTGGAAAGATTGATGAATGAAGGGGAAATCAGACTGGCTTGTAACGGTGAATTTCTTCGCGGAACCCATGCCCGGCAATTACAGCAGTTAAAAGATGCGTGGCCCCGGGGGAATTCAGAGGATGAATTTGACGATCTCGATGATACCGGTTACTGGTTTTTAGCCCGATCACCGGCAGGAATTGTCTGGATCATGCCCGATGGCAGGGAAATCTGGACATAGGTTTCGCTATTTCCGGCAGCTTGTCACTTGCGGATAATTGCGGCAAACCAGCATGAGTTTATCTTTCGGCTCGAAATCTCTGTCTAACATGCATTGCTGGATTTTTGCAGCCTGCATTAGCGTCGGCTCGAAAGGGCGGGAGCCCAGAGGTTCCGGGTAACCACATTCGTACATGACGCTGATGGCGAGGCGATCATTTTCAAGTTCATGTGAAAAATGCAACGAAGCGCCCGCTTTACGCCAGCTGATTCGCTGGGATTCTACGACGCCTGAACCCGGTTTAATCGGATAAAATCCTTTATCAGCAAGAAAAGGCAAAGCATCAAGTTGTTTCTGGCTGAGCGGATGTCCCTGTTGTTTTTCAATGCACGCCGGTGTGCTTTTATGGACATCACAGATATGAAAATCATGCTTATAGGTAAAGCCTTTCCCTTCCATACACTGGTAATACAGCACTGTTTCATTAGCGGTAAAATCAGGTTCCGGCCCCGGAAGCGGAACACCGCATTGTCCCATCGCAACACGCGCGTCATCTATGGTGCTGTCAGGGCGCTGCCACTGGGTTAAATCAGGTGGGGGCGGACAGCCGGTGAGCAGAAAAACCGAGGCGATCAGTGCAGATAACGAAACCAGAGAAGTGGTGCGGGGCATAAAAATCCTTTTTAATAATAATGTTATGGAATTCTTTAACTCCCTTTATGCGGCGGGAGTAGCAGGAGAAGGATAACTTTAGTTCAGTTTCAGGAAACAGACGCGTTTATATATATCCTGAAGTAAGGAGAAGACCGATGACCGTTGTTTTGGATGAAATTAAGGCACTGGAATGCAGTCTCCATGGTGTCCGGCGGAAAGACAAATTATGGCTGGAAAAGGTTTTGCATCCGGATTTCAGGGAAATCACGCGTTCGGGGGTGATGGTTGACCGGCAACAAACAGTGGCGGCGCTGACTGCTGAAACGCAGGATTTAAGGCTTGAAGCAGAGGGTTTTCAGCTACAGACGCTTAATGAAAGTTGTGTGATCCTGACGTATAAAACCTTTCTGAACAGAGGCAACGAAAACCGCCGTTACACGTTACGCGCATCTTGCTGGACGAATGCCGGAGGAACTGGCTGGCAGATGATTTTTCATCAGGGCACGCCAGCAGCTGAAACGCTGGCGTGCGGATAACGTTCACTAAGAAGCACAGCCCTCAGGCTTAAAGACCCGCGTGGTGGAGGCCGGATTATTTGCCAGTTTGTTCGCCGGTCTGCGCGGACGGGCAACCAGTTCTCCGCCGCAGTTGGGGCATATCCCGTGAAGTTTGTCTTCGGCACAGGATACACAGAATGTGCATTCGAATGAGCAAATCCTTGCGTCGGCGGAAGGCAGCAGGTCGGTGTTACAACACTCACAGTTAGGTCTCAGTTCCAGCATAGAATTTATCCTTCAACAGTATATTTACGTTCAGCCATTCTGCGGGTGACCGGCAGCATTTCGCAAGCGGCTGATGCTGATCACACTTGCCAGAACGGTTGCCATCACCGCCACCCATAAACTGACCTGTATTGCCTGGGCTTCCTGCAACACACTCCTGGCTGAATAAATTGTCAGGATAACGCCGACGCAGGCGGCACCGAGACACTGGCCGAAGGTGCGCATAATGGCCAGTACGCCGGAGGCATAACCGCTGTTTTCCCGCGACGCATTGGAAAGCATTTCACGGTTATTCGGGCTCTGGAAACAGCCGAAGCCCAGTCCGCAGATAAAGCTTCTCAGACCGATATCCCAGACCTGTGGATGTGCGGGGAGTTGCGCAAGTAACAATAACCCCACCGCAAATACTGCCAGACCCACAGTAGAAATAATGGCTGCGGGATAGCGGTCGGCGAGGCGTCCTGCATGCGGTGCCGCCAGAATGATCCCCAGCGGCCAGGGCGTGAAAAGCAATGCGGAAACAAAGGCGCTGTAACCGTACACGCTCTGGAACAGGAACGGCAGCGCGACAAAAGTAATCCCCTGGCTGACGAAAGAGGCCAAAGAGGTAAACGCCGCCAGCGTGAACCGTGCAGAGGCAAACATGCCGAGCGGCAGCAGCGGTTTCGGCGCGCGGCGCTGACGCCAGACAAAGGCCACGCCTGTGATGATTGCTGTCAGGCCATAGGTTATGGCGGTAGCAAGTTCGTCATTTCCCGGACGCGCAAAGGATTCAGCGGCCATAATCAGCGCGCCCAGGGCCACCGCCGATAAAATTGCACCCGCCGTATCAAACGGCTGTGGCGTGCCGGACGGATTTGATGGCACTACGCGCAGCGCAATAACGACGGCAATAATGCCGAGTGGGATATTAATGGCGAACAGCCATTGCCAGCTCATCGCGGAAAGTATTGTGCCGCCCAGCACCGGCGCGACGGCGGTGCTGGTGGCAATTATCAGGGCATTCAGCCCCAGTATTCGCCCGAGCAGACGGTTGGGGAACACGGAACGGAAAATCGCCGGGCCGATACTCAGCGTGGCTGCCGCACCGATGCCCTGAAGCACCCGCATCATAATCAGCATATCGGGGGATGTTGACAGCACACAGCCCAGAGAGGACAGGGTAAATACTGTCAGCCCGGCGGCAAACTGCCGGCGAAAGCCGATGTGGCTGGCCAGCGCGGCGAAGATTGCCAGCGTCATGGACGCCGACAGCAGATAACCGTTCGACACCCACACCGCTGCGCCTGCTGAAATATCCAGTGCCCGTGCGATTTGCGGCAGCGCGATGTTGACCATTGAGCCGTCGAATACTGCCATCGTTGCCATGATCATCACAGCGGCCATCGCGAATCCGCGTTCGCGGCCCGGTAATCCTTCATCGCCTGGTTTATCGGAAAATAATTCCATTACGCATTCGCCTTATTGATATTGAGTTTTGCAACTATACCGGCAGGTAATAAAGTGCGGAAGACGCAGCATCTGCATTAAATACCTGCACCAAACGCCTTCTCTCATTTTTATCGCTGCGCTAGTATGGCGGGATGAATGAACCCGATCTGAACTTACTTATTGCCCTCGATGTGCTCCTGACTGAAGGAAGTGTCGTCGGTGCTGCCCGCCGTTTGGGATTAAGTGCCTCCGCCATGAGCCGCACACTCAGCCGCCTGCGGGCTACCACCGGCGATCCACTGCTGGTGCGCGCCGGGCGAAATATGGTACTGACGCCTTATGCTGAAGAAATACGCCAGCGTACGCAAAATGCGGCCTTTGAGGCGCGCGCCCTGTTGCGGCCTTCTTCCGCTGATTTCAACGTATCCCGGCTTGAGCGTACTTTCCTGATCCGCTCCAACGATGGTTTTGTGGTGTCGTTTGGTGCCGCGATGATCAGCGCCGCTGCGCAGGCTGCCCCTTCCGTATGTTTACGATTTATGTCCAAACCGGAAAAAAACTCAAATGCATTGCGGGAAGGACGGGTCGATCTTGAGATCGGCGTTTTAGGCGAAATGGGGCCGGAAATTCTTTTACAGACGTTATTCCGCGACAGGTTTATGGGGGTGGTCAGAAAAGACCACCCGCTGGCAGCAGGGAAGGGGATTACCGCCCAGGCGTATGTGTCGTTCGGACACGTTGTCGTTTCACGCCGTAACAACACATTTGGCCCGGTAGATGACGCGCTGGCCGAGGTTGGCCTGACACGTAAAATTGCCGCTGTTGTGCCGGGTTTCTCCGCCGCTCTGGCGATTGCGCGAAATTCCGATCTGGTGGCGCTGATCCCCGCCTCATTTCTAATTTCCGAACCTGACGGGCTGTATGCTTTCGAGTTGCCGTTAAAAACCCGCGAAATCACCATTTCCCAGATGTGGCATCCCCGCTCAGATGTTGATCCGGCGCACCGCTGGCTGCGGCAACTGGTGCTGAGTGTATGCCGGGCGAGCATGAAAAAGGAATAAAAAATCTACCCTGCCAATGAACAGGATGTAGCCATGAATGCTCCGGTTTCCGTTAACAGAAGATTCCCGGATGAAATATCAGTTTTTTACAGCAGCCTTAATATCATTTTGGAAAGCCTCCCCTTTAGATAAAAGACTTTCTTTCATAAGGTCTTCGGCACTTTTTACTGCTACAAGCATGTAATAAGGGGGCGTGTCGGTGCATTTGAGTCGTGAAAAGGCGTATTCATAATTCCGGGGTATGGCCATTCTGTAATCACCTGGTCCCACAGTCATAAATAGAGCATCAGGCCTGCCTGGGATTATCATGTAATGTTTGTTGCAATAGAACGTTGTCCGCGAATCGAGAGGCATTGTTCTGTGGAATACATATTTCATGACAATGTTAGTGTTAACAGTATACGCAATGAAAAATATGTAACCGATACTAAAGCATGTCAGGAATATAGTGGATGTTTGTTGCTTAGGTACAATATACCTTCCAAAACGCTGCCGTTTTTCTTTGAGGTTCAACGACATGAGAGGTAAAGTAATGAATACAAAAAGTGCGCTAAACATGAGGCTGTAGAGTAGGGCGGCGTAACCTAATACACTGACTTTATTGACTGTTTGCTCATAGGGTATATCACTTGTCTCCATCATTATACTTCTGGCCAGAAAATAACAATAGGTGGAAATCAATATCCAGGAAAATTTCAAAACGTTTGTGGAAAATTTTATGATTAATTTATATCTTTCGTCGAGATGTGATATCAGATAATAAAGTGAAAAGTACATGTTCAACAACGTCACGACACTGAGTGTCCCTATCGTTGTCGCGGATGCGGAATGCCAAAATTTTATTACGACGCAAGTGATGAAAAAAAAGCACATTGAGCTGAGGCTCAATAAACTGATTGTTTCATTTTGAGTATAGAAAAACCTGGCCTTCCGTGGCTGTTTTTTAACAAACTTTCTGGTAAATAACGCCCGGATCTTAGGCCCTGTAATTTTTTCCCAAAAAAGATAAGTTAAACAAGCCAGAACACCTGTTATTGCAATGATATTGAATAAATAATTATTTTTCGGTGTTATGACCAAAACAGAAAGATAAATAAGAATGACTTGCAAACGAAAAGCTAAAGTTAAAAGCGATTCTTTGGATTTTTGCATTGAACGGATTAACTCCCTCTATAGTTTGTGCCGGGTTAAGGTTTACGGCAGAATTTGCTAAATTCAATCGTTCAGCGGCGGTTTTGACCGCTATCAACCGGCTACCTCAGGTTAGGGTAACCGGCCGTGAGCAGATGCCGGGAAATATCATAAATTCAGAGGTTATTGCCCTTCCAGATAATGCTTTAGTGTCATGCGTAAATCGGGGGTGAGTTCTTTGATGTTGTTCAGCATCCAGCGCAAATACATCGGGTCGTCTTCGGCGATTTCGGCAATTTTCCTGCCGCGATATTTGCCGAACATCATGGTGCTGACTAAAGCAGGGCGCCCGGTAATGGTCACCATTTCTTCCGGTGTCCAGCCTGATTCATCCATGATGCGGATAAGTAACGCGGCGGTGATGTAGCAGTCAAACAGCGCGCGGTGATGATGCAGATCCGCAGGCGTTGCCACTTGCAACTTGAGAGATTTGTAGAGCGCCATGTTGCTGTATTTAATTCCCGGCCATAAACGGCGCGCCAGTTTCACGGTGCAGATCCAGTCGCCCTGCATTTCAGGCAACATGCGTTGGTCAAAACTGGCGTTGTGGGCCACATAATATTGGCTGCCGTGATAACGTGGAATGATCTCCTCAATCCACGGTTTATCGGCCACCATGGCCTCGGTAATTTTGTGGATGGCCATCGCCTGATGGCTTATAGGACGGTCGGGCCTCACCAGATCACTCATCGGGTTGACGATTTTTCCGTCTTCAATATCGACCGAGGCCACCTCCACGACGCCGCCTTGTAATCCACAAGTTTCGGTATCAATAACGCGCAACATATCCCACTCCGGCTGTTCACCAAGCACTTTCTAAAAACACTAGCCTAACGGATTGGCTTCATTGTGCCCACTTTTCTCCTCACAAAGTGAAGACCGGGATATTCCCCTACACCCCATCCGACTATTTCCTGTACAGATCACATTTTACCTTACTTTCGTGAAAATGCTCACAGTCTCCCGTGCATATGCCCAAACTTACCCGGAAATTTTCGGCTTTTAGCCGTGGAAATGCGCCCGTAAAGTGGCTAACTTCGATAATGAAACACCATTTTATTATTGTTGGATTGCGATTTTATAGCAGGGTGAGTGCGCTCATGCTGCTCAATGAATGCGCAGTTACGGAGCGCTCTGAAGAGCGTCAACTCTCTCAGTAATGGCAGGTATCGCTGTGAAAATAAGTTCTGTTGAAGTCTCTGTATTTACTTATCCGACCCGTCGCGTTTCTGACAGTGCGGGTCATTCTCATCCGGGTGAAGAAAGTCAGGCGAAAATGGCCATGTTAACGATCACCACTGACGAAGGCGATTGTGGGTATTCGTTCGCGCCGCCGGAAGTGGTGCGTCCGCACGTGGTGAATGCCTTTTTCAGAAAAGTGTTGATTGGGCAGAACCCGTTCGACCGCGAACGGCTCTGGCAAGATCTGGTGCACTGGCAGCGTGGCAGTGCGCATCAGCTGACCGAGCGGGCGCTGTCGTTTGTCGAGCAGGCGTTGTGGGATCTTATCGGTCGCAAACTGAATATGCCGGTGCATAAACTGCTGGGCGGATTCCGCGAAAAAGTCCCGGCGTACGGCAGCACCATGTGTGGCGATGAACTGAAGGGCGGGCTGTCGACGCCGGATGAATTCGGGCAGTTTGCCGAAAAACTGGTGGCGCGCGGTTATCAGGCCATCAAACTGCATACCTGGATGCCGCCGGTGGCGTTTGCACCGGATCCGAAAATGGACATCAAAGCCTGCGCCGCCGTGCGTGAGGCGGTCGGGCCGGATATCGAACTGATGCTCGACGGCTATCACTGGTACAGCCGCAGTCAGGCGCTGACCATCGGTAAGGCGCTGGAAAAACTCAATTTCGCGTGGTTCGAAGAACCGATGGAAGAGGAGAGCATGGCGTCCTACGCGTGGCTGGCAGAAAATCTGGCTATCGATGTGATCGGGCCGGAAAGTCTGGGTGGCAAGCATCACAGCCGTGCGGACTGGGTGAAAGCCGGTGCCTGCGACATCTTACGTGCCGGTGCCAACGGCGTCGGTGGCATATCGCCGTGCATGAAAGTCGCCAGTCTGGCGGAAGCGTTCGGTATGGATTGCGAAGTGCACGGCAACGGCGCAGCCAGTCTGGCGGTGGTCGGCGCCATCCGTAACTGTCGCTGGTACGAACGCGGCCTGTTGCATCCGTTCCTGGAATATGAAGAGCCTGCGGCGTATCTCAACAGCATTGTTGACCCGATGGATGAACACGGCTTCGTGCATCTTTCTGATCGCCCCGGCCTGGGTGAGGACATTAATTTTGATTACATAGAAACCCATACCGTCAGCCGCGACTGACCTGCGGGCAGAAAAATAATAAACCTCTGACTCTACCCGGAAGGTACATCATGAACTCTGGCAAACCGTGGGGCGCGTGGCTTTTCGCGCTCCTGCTGATGACGTCTGGCTGGACGGCGCAGGCAAAAACGCCGCCCGACCAACTGATCATCGGCATGAACATGAATAACCTGTTAACGCTCGATCCGGCTGCGATGACCGGCAATGACATTGTCGGCATCGTGGTCAATCTCTACGACCCGTTGATTGAGCTTGATCCGCAAGAACTCACCAACGTACGACCGGCGCTGGCGACCTCGTGGGAGGTCAACGACGCCCGTAACCTCATTACGTTTCATCTGCGCGATGGAGTGAAATTCCACTCCGGCAATCCGGTCACCGCGAACGATGTGGTGTGGTCGATGCGCCGCATTTTGCATCTCAATCTGGCACAGGCCTCGGTGTGGAAATCCTACGGCTTCAGTAAAAAGAATGTCGATGAGATGGTGCGTTCGCCGTCTCCCGGTGTCGTCGAAATTCAGTTACCTAAACCCAATGACCCGAAACTGGTGATTTACTCACTGGCGGCGCTCGGCAGCGTGGTAGCGCTGGACAGCAAAACCGTGCAGGCGCATGAAGTGAACGGCGACTGGGGCAACCGCTGGCTGACCACTAACGAAGCCGGTTCCGGGCCATTTCGCCTCGACAACTGGCAGGCAAAAGACGTGCTGAACATGAGCCGTAATCCGCACTACTGGCGCGGTGAACCGAAACTGTCGCGTGTGGTATTCCGTCATTTTCAGGAATCCCAAACCCTGCGCCTGATGATTGAAAAAGGCGATCTGGATATTGCCAATAACATGGCGGTATCCGATGTGAAAGCGCTGAGCCACGACCCGGCCATGCAGGTCGATCAGGTGAAAAAAGGCACTATTTATTACGTGGCGATGAGCATGAAAGAGCCGCATTTCGCTAACCCGAAAGTGCGCGAAGCGGTGCGCTATCTGATTGATTATCAGGGTATCGGCAAGGCGCTGATGAACGGTTATGGCATTGTGCATCAGCGTCCGATTCAGGTCGGTATGCCTGCAACACTGCCGGATCCGGGCTATACGCTGGATATCCCGCGCGCCAAAACCTTGCTGGCGGAAGCCGGTTATCCTGACGGTTTTGACACCACGCTGCGGGTGCTGGCCGATCAGCCGTTCCTTAATATCGCGATTGCGGTGCAGTCTACGCTGATGCAGGCGGGGATCCGCGCCAAAATCGTTACCGGGACCGGCAACCAGATTTACGGCGCGATGCGTGAGCGCAAGTTCGACATGCTGGTCGGGCGCGGCGGCAGCGGCGTGGAACCGCATCCGCATTCCAGCCTGCGTGCGCTGGTCTACAACCCGGATAACAATGATGCCGCGCGGCTGACCAATTTTCAGGGCTGGCGCACCGGTTTCTATGACAAACAGCTGAATACGGATATCGATCAGGCGCTGCTTGAACGTGACCCTGAGAAACAGAAACAGGATTACTTCGCCATTCAGGAACGTTACGACGCGCTGATCCCGGCGCTGGTGCCGCTCTCACAGATGGTCGACTCCATCGTGGTGCGCAGGGACGTGAAAAACTATCTGCCCCATCCTTCCGCGACCACGTTCCTGCGTGACGTTTATAAAGACAATGCCACCGATGTTCCGCCAGCCGGAGGTAAAAAGTTATGACCATGCAAATTCCTGCTCCTGTTTCAAAGCCAACGGTGCGGATGACCTTTCCCGCCGGACGCATCGGTAAGCGGCTGGTGCAGGTGGCAGTCACGTTGTTCGGCCTGCTGCTGCTGACGTTTTTTATTGGTCGCGTAATGCCAGTGGATCCGGTACTGGCAATTGTCGGACCGGACGCTGACCACAGTACCTATCAGCAGGTTTATCATCAGCTTGGTTTTGATAAACCGTTATGGACGCAGTTCGGCATTTACCTTTCCGGGCTGGCGCACGGTGATTTAGGGAATGCGCTACTGACCGGTAAACCCGTGACCCAGGACATTCTGCGGGTCTTCCCGGCCACCATGGAACTGGCGACGCTGGCGATCCTTCTCGGCGCGGGTGTGGGTATTCCGCTCGGTGTGCTGGCGGCGGCAAAACGTAACAGCCTCGCGGATTATGGGGTGCGTATCATCAGTCTGGCCGGTTATTCCACCCCGATATTCTGGGTCGGCATGATGGGCTTACTGGTGTTTTACGCCTGGCTGGGCTGGGTCGGCGGTGCCGGACGGGTAGATTTCAGCCTTGACGGACAGGTCACGCGCCACAGCGGCTTTATGCTGATCGACGCGCTGATCGCCGGAAACTGGGAAGTGTTTCGCAACGCGCTCAATCACCTGATTCTGCCGGCGTCACTGCTCGGTTTTCACTCGTTAGCCTACATCAGCCGCATGACCCGCAGCTTTATGCTGGCGCAGCTTTCGCAGGAATTCATTATCACCGCCCGTGTGAAAGGACTGAGCGAATGGCATGTGCTGTGGAACCATGCGTTTCGCAACATCCTGGTTCAGCTGTTAACCGTGGTTGCGCTGGCATACGGCTCGCTGCTCGAAGGCGCAGTGCTGATCGAAACCGTGTTCTCCTGGCCAGGTTTTGGTTCGTATCTCACCAGCAGCCTGATGCTGGGCGACATGAATGCGGTGATGGGTTGCGTACTGGTGGTGGGCATGATTTTCGTGGTGCTGAATTTGCTCTCCGACCTGCTATATCAGGTCTTTGATCCGAGGACAAAAGTATGACGATTTCCCTCGATTCCGTCACGCTCAGCGCGGGCGACGAAAAACGCCAGCGTGTGAAACGGACGCTTGGCCGCGCAGGCCATTTCCTGTGGCAGATGGCGCGTAATCCGCTGACTGCTATCGGTGGTGCGATAATACTGATGCTGATGATTGTGGCGGTTTTCGCACCGTGGATTGTATCGTTTCATCCGCTGGTACAGGATTTAAACAATGCGCTCAGCCCGCCGTCGGCGGTGCACTGGTTTGGCACAGATGAGTTTGGTCGCGATATCTTCAGCCGTCTGGTGTATGGCTCGCGCATCACGCTGTATATCGTGCTGCTGGTGTCGGTCACCGTCGGGCCGCTTGGTTTGCTGCTGGGCGTCACCGCCGGGTATTTTGGTGGCAAAACCGACATGGTACTGATGCGCGTTACCGACATCTTTATCTCCTTTCCGAGTCTGGTACTGGCACTGGCGTTTGTCGCCGCCCTCGGGCCGGGGCTGGAACATGTGGTGATCGCCATTACGCTTACCGCCTGGCCGCCGATTGCCCGTCTGGCGCGAGCCGAAACGCTCTCTCTTCGGCAAGCCGATTTTATTTCGGCGGTGCGTTTGCAGGGCGCGAGCCCGGTGCGGGTGTTGTGGCGTCATATTGTGCCGCTGTGCCTGCCGTCTGTGATTATCCGTATCACTATGAATATGGCGGGGATTATCCTGACCGCTGCGGGTCTGGGCTTCCTCGGCCTCGGTGCACAGCCGCCGGATCCGGAGTGGGGCGCTATGATTTCCAGTGGCCGTGCTTACATGATGGAGTGCTGGTGGGTAGCGACGATCCCCGGTCTGGCGATCCTGATTAACAGCCTGGCGTTCAACTTTTTAGGAGATGGCTTACGTGACATTCTCGATCCCCGAAATGACTGACGCTCCGGCGTTACTCGACGTGCAGGACCTGCACGTCAGCTTTGTGAATGGCCGTCAGATCACGCAGGCGGTACGCGGTGTTTCCTTTCAGCTCGGGCGCGAAAAACTGGCGATTGTCGGTGAATCCGGCTCGGGTAAATCCACCATTGGTCGTGCGTTGCTGCATCTGCATCCGTCTAAAGCGCGTATTACCGCCAATAAAATGCAGTTTGCCGATGTGGATTTACTGCACGCCAGCCCGTCGCAGATGCGGCAGGTACGCGGCAAGCGGATTTCAATGATTATGCAGGATCCGAAATACTCGCTGAATCCAGTGTTGCGCGTGGGTGACCAGATTGCCGAGGCGTGGCGTTCGCACCACAAATGCTCCTATAACGATGCCAAAAACAAAGTACTGAACATGCTCGACGTGGTGCGTATCCGCGACCCGGAACGCGTGTACGGCTTGTATCCGCACGAGATTTCCGGCGGTCAGGGACAACGTATCATGATCGCGATGATGCTGATCACAGACCCTGAAATGGTGATTGCCGATGAGCCCACCTCGGCGCTTGATGTCTCCGTGCGTTTACAGGTGCTGGCGCTGCTTGATGACCTGGTGAATACCCGGGGGCTGGGACTGATATTTATCAGTCATGATATCAATCTGGTGCGCAGTTTCTGCGACCGCGTGCTGGTGATGTATGCCGGACGTATTGTCGAATCAATTGCCGCCACCGATCTGGATAACGCGCAGCATCCGTACACCCGTGGCCTGCTTGACGCGCTGCCGGATATGGATAACCGCCGTTACCCGCTGCCGGTGATGCAGCGTCAGGCCAGCTGGCTGACCGATTAAGGAGCACCAATGCAACAGAAAATCATGATCGACGTGCGCAACCTGAACCTGACTTTTGGTGAAGGTGCGAAAAGCGCGCAGGTGCTGACAGATGTGGACATTGCCGTGCGCGAGGGTGAGATTTTCGGGCTGGTGGGTGAATCCGGTTCGGGCAAAACAACGGTGCTGAAATGTCTGGCAGGGTTGTTTACTCACTGGAAGGGGGAATTGGAAATCGACGGTCAGCAGCTTGAACACCGCATTGGCCGGGAGCGCTGCAAACTGGTGCAGATGGTATTTCAGGATCCGTACGGTTCACTTCATCCGCGTCACACCATCGGCGACATTCTGGAAGAGCCGCTGCAAATCCACCGCATCGATCAGCGGGAGCAGCGGATCAATACCATACTGGACAAAGTCGGTCTGAACCGCGCTTTCCGCAGCCGTTATCCGCATCAGCTTTCCGGCGGTCAGCGCCAGCGGGTGGCGATTGCGCGGGCGCTGATCCTTAAACCCCGCGTATTATTGCTCGACGAACCGACTTCTGCGCTGGATGTCTCCGTACAGGCGGAAATCCTTAATTTACTGTTCGATCTTCAAAAAGAGGAAGGGTTGACGTATCTGATGGTGACGCATGATCTGGGCGTTATCGCCCATCTATGCCAGCGTGTCGCGGTGATGAAATACGGAAAAATCCGCGAAACGCTGGACACTGGCGCCCTGCTGCGCGGCGATATCCGTGATGATTACACCCGCACGCTGGTCGATGCCAGCCGTGATTACAGCCGCGAAATGGCAGCGAAAGTGATGTTATAAGGTGGGGTGAGGATAAAGGTCGCTGTAACGCCAATGGTGCAGCGGCCTTTTTACTTTTTATTCCTGATCCTGCCCAACGTAATTCCCGGCCATAAACGGTGCGTCAGTTTCACGGTGCAGGAGTTGCGCCACTCACGTCAGCAAAATTTGTTTCAAGATGTAATTTATCCGCGTAAATGAGAAATTCACATTAGCAAAGAGGGGGCAAAAATTATTAAGAATGGTCTTAATCATCGGGTATTCATTCTTTTTAAAGTAAAATGAATTCAATGTAATGAAAGGAACTTCTGTACTAAGATAATGCTTAATGTACCTGAAAATAAAAATGTGTCTTTGAGTTTTGCTTTAGAAAGGGATGGGTTGGTATAAAAAATCATAATTATCATCATCGTACGTTTGCCAGATGCCTGCTATCTTAGTTAAAAAAACTGTTGGGGCGAAGGCATGAAACTGCTGAAAAATGTATATGAATACCGTGACTGGATGATTAAAGACTATCTGCATCTTGATGATACATTCCCCTCGGTTTTCGAACCTGACGAGATTGAAATAGATATTTTGCGGCAGGCACCAAAAGAATTTCCGTGCCTTGTGCAACTTGTAGAAGATGAGTCCGGTAATTACCCACAGTTTTTTCAATTTATATACCGATCGCAGGTAGAAGAATGGGCCCGGCTCTTCGGTATTGTTCGTTAGAGAAAATCTTTATTTCAACGGGCTACCTGCGGCGGTGTTTTAATGCTTAACTTTACCGGCCAGTTAAACAGCGAACCATTCACTTTTCGCAAAGCGATTAAACCATTAACACCTTCTTTCATTCCTGATCCTGCCCAGCTTCATCGTCACCTCTTTCGGCATTTTATCCAGATTATCTTCCCGCAACCCCATCACCACGTTGTAGCCTGCCATTAGCATGGGATCGCCCAGGCGTGGTAATGGGGCGAGTTTTATCGGGATAGTCAGTGCCAGGCTGACATCATAATCACACCCCAGATAGACACGTAGCAGGGTGAACACATCTTCACGCAGTTGTCCGCCGGGCAGCCAGCCTTTGGCCTCAATGGGGTCTTCAGTAAACATCTCCACACCGATGCAGTAATTGGCATCGGAGGTTTCACTGCCGAGGACCAGATGATCGCCCAGCCGTTGTTGTTCTGAAAAAGAGAACCTTGCCCGTTTTCCGGCGGGCATCCGCGTGACCTTGTGAGGCTTCACGATTACGTGAGTGTTGGGTGCCTGCGAGCGGATCACACTGACAATCCCTTCCGCCGTGCGGGTGGTTCTGACCAGCGGCTGCAGTAACGCCAGCAATCGCGAGGCGGGTACGTCGTTACTGTCGGTGATACCGGTCAGGGCCATCAGACTGCGCGAGGTTTTGTCGGTACCGCCGTCCTCAAAGGTGGCGGGGTAGCTGTACTTTCGCCAGATGCGGTAAAACTGCGTCATCATCCGGTGGTTGAAGATATCTAAAAAGGCCTCCAGCGCCTCATGGCCTTCGCGCTTTTGGGCGATGTCATCGATGTAGCCGGTTGGCAGCGGCGAGTCCACGCCGTACAGCCCCATGAAGGTAGTGCGCGCCGACGGCGGCGCGTCCGGGCGTTCCGCACTCGTGTCCACTGCTTTAAGCTCGCTGACCGGAAAACCCATGCCCGGATGCGGACGAAAACGCACCGCGTCGTTTTTCGGCGAGAAGGTGCTGCCAAGAGGTTTATTATCCGATAGCTGTTTTTCCAGCAACTGGCAAAAACGGTAGAAATTAAAGGCGTGCGCCCGGTCGTTACCGTCTTCGTCCCGCCAGAATTCTTCCAGACGTTTTTCGTTATCTTCCGTTTTCATCAGAATAAAACCCGTGTCAGTCGTCGTTCAGGCCATATCCATTGCTTCCCGGACTGACTGAACGTCACCGTCAGCTGAATGAATCTTCGGATATCGGCGTACTGGGTGTAGAACTGCTCGAGTATCTCGCAAAATAGCAGGGCATCGCCCTGGCCACAGAACTGATGTTCATCCAACGTTACGCGGATAGCCACGCCGTGCCAGCCTTCGGCAGGATAGTGAGAGGGCGTATACTCTACGTGCGTGATACCCGTAATGCGGCGCGCGTTGTCCGGGTCATGCGTCCAGTCCAGCAGGCTGAGCGCGTGACGCAGCGTGTCGATTTCCATCAGACCGGCGATGGCCTGCGGATGCAGCAGCGATAACACCTGCCACTGATAAAGTTCAGCGGTTGGCGGGTAATACGGCATGGAAGGACGCGAGCGGGTGGCACACTTCAACTCAAGGTTGCTCAGCGCAGTTTCGCCGTCGAAGACGCTTTCCTGCAACGTCATGCGTGGCCAGGCACTGTTGGTGCAGGTCATGTTCAGGCGCATTTTCAGGCCGTTCTGCGCCTCGTGCGTACGGCCTCCGAGCATTAAAATGGTCTCAAAAAGCCCGGACGTTCCCCGGTACATGCGGGTGTGGTAATAACGGTCGGGCCAGTTTTTTGCATACTGGAGCATGCCGCCTTTCTCACGGAACTGGCTGTAAGGCACGTAGCTGAATTCTGTGTTGTCCTCGGTCACTTGTGCGACATCATTGACCGCATAGATTTCGGTGTGTCCGTCGCTGAGCCGGTGCGGCCGCAGACGGTAATCACTGATCGCGGTGGTCACGGTCAGCGGCTGGGCCAGCAGGCGGAACAGGTTGATCACCGGTACGCAGTGCAGGCGGATAGCGTCCGGAGGGACGGCCAAATCGTACGGCCAGCGTTCGCTGAGCGTTACCTCGACATCAAACGAGGGGGTGTCCGCCGGAAAGGTCAGGGTTTCCAGTCCGCGCAGCTGCATAAAGAAATATCGCCCGGGTGAAGTGAAATACTCCAGCCACGGGCGCACTTCGCCGCACAGGGCCGGGCTGTCGCTCTCCGGCCACTGTGAGGCATCATTTTCTGTCTGCCAGCGTGGTATAAACTGCACGTCCACCGGCGTCAGCCCGGTCGATTCCTGCCAGAACCTCACACTCACCCGTTTCACCTGACGGCTGAGAGCCAGATACAAAGCCGACTGCAGCACACGGTCGCCGTTCAGGTACAGGCTGATGTTCTGCCAGTCGGCGCGGCGGATTTCAGTGAGGGCGGGCAGGGTGAAGCGCAGTTTCAGCGCCTGCTGGCCTTCTGGCAGGGTGAATAACGAGACGTTATCAAGGGCAAACGGATGCACTGTCAGGTCGCGGGTCGTGCGGTAGACACAGCGCTGACGGTCATTACCCGGCTGCCGGGTAAGCACTTCGCTTTCAGCAGGCAATACCTCCTTACGCAGGTGCAGCTCCGGCTCTGCCGGTGTCAGTTCGACAATCGCGGTGGAGGGCAGGGTGCGGTTGATCACCGGCAGCAGGTGCGAGAGCAGCGGCTCGGTCAGTTCGGGAATATCATCATCAATCTTCTGCCGCAGCTTGGCCATCATCAGCGAAAAGCCCTGAAACAACCGTTCGACGGAGTCATCGCGCGGAACCGGACTGCCGTCTAACCCCAGTGCGCGTCCCAGTTCCGGGAATTCTTTCGCAAACTCCAGCCCGGCGTCCTTCAGATAGCGCATTTCGCCGTCAAAATATTTTAAGAAATCGTCTTCCATGTCGGTGCCTGTGTTATCGGAAAATAGTATTGGGTAACCTGAAGCCGCTGAGGTTCAGCAGACTGACCGGGTCGTTGCCGGCGGTAAAGGCCAGTCGGTAGTTAAGAGGCAGGCCGTCTTCAGCGGTCCAGACCACCTGATAATGCGTGTCGTCCACCGGCGTAATCTTGGCCATCTTCAGTAACCGGTAAAACGCCCAGGTGCCAGGTGTATCAAAACAGAGCCGCGCACCGGCGCGGACGCTGGTCCACATCAGCGATGCACCGGGAGCCCAGGTATCGCCAGGCCACTGAATATCCTGCCAGAACGGCATCTGATTGAAGTACACCAGCTTCTGGCCGTCGATAATCAGCTCGGTCTGCACCACGTCTCTGGCTGTGCCCGCCTCCAGCCTGAAGCGAAAACCCCAGCCCGTATCGTTAAGCATGTGACCTAAGCGGTCGAGTTGATTCAGCTTGTTCACAAAGGATGAATTGACCGACAGCCCCGGCGGCAGCTTATCCGCCTTCTGCCAGCGGTTGTCTTTGTACTCCAGCACGCCGTTCAGGTGTTCACGGATAAAACCGGCAATCAGGCCGGTCTGCGGATTGATAAAATCGTTCAGTGCGGCCAGCGAGGCGTCGTTCGGGCTGTCGGCGAACGGGAAGGTATTATCAAACTCTTTATGCCAGGCCGCGACAATCTCCTGCTGCCACTGCGCATCCATACCTATTACGCCGGCGGTCATCACCTCTTTCCAGGTCTGGCTGAGCGGCGCTAAAAACAGCGCCTGCGCCATCGGCTGCCAGCCGTTGCCCAGCTGAACGCGCAGACGGGCGGGTAACTCAGAAACCGTGTTATCAATCTGCGTACCGCGAAATACCGACTGCGAGAGTGCCGCCGTGCCGCCGGTGGCCGCCGACAGGTTGCGCATCTTGTCGCGCAGTGTGGCCGTTTGTGACCGCCAGCCTGACAGCGTAATGCCGGCCCCTTTACCGGCACCGGTTGTCATCGAGACGATGCCGCCAAATACCGGCTTCAGGGCCGGGTTCATCGCATGGCGTCGCTCGTTCGGGCTGCCCGCCAGCCCCTGCCACGCCAGCTGTTTCATCAGCGCTATCTGTGGCGACCGGCTGACGTCGGCGGCCAGCGTCAGTTGCTCCACCTGATTAGCTGTCGTATGCGCCTTCATCTGGTTGAGCGTTTTCTGCCATGTGGTGCCGTATTCGGCAAAATAGCGTGCCGTTAACCGTTCCCCAAGCGCGGCAGGTGAGCGCGAGGCTTCCACCGGCTGCCCCGGCCCGGCCAGCACCCAGCCGACCTGTTCCTCCCGCCGGGTGACCAGCGCGGCAATCTCCGGCGCGATTGCCCCTTCATACGCCTGGCGGGTAAAGCTGCCTGGTACGTCGGCGTCGAGGGTAAACATTCCGCCCGAGTCCTGACCGTTAAGCAGCTGCGTCAGCGACAAATCCGCGAAGTTGCGGGAGGTGCGGTAAATCAGGGAACCATAAAGTTTTTGCTCCGCGTCCGCGCCGCTCATGGCGTTCAGCAAGGCCGCCCGCGCCTGCGCGACCACCGCGTTGTCAGGCTGGATTTTCCAGTCAGGATGCCCGGCGAACTGCGCGGCAAAGAAGGCGATATCCTGCGGTTCGATGTTCTTCAACAACGGCTTCAGCTGCTGCGCAAAATAACGCTGCGCGTCACTGTCTGCGGTTTTATCGGGATGAGCCAGCATCAGGTAGGTTTTCAGCTGGTCATAGTCAGGGGTTGCTGACGTGAGCAATGCGCTAAGTTGATGCTGTGCCGGTTGCACAATAAGCCGCTGAGCCAGCGTGTTATATTGCGGCCAGAGTGCGGGCAGTAAGCGGTACGTAACATCCAGTCCAAAACGGCGGTACAACGGCGTCCCTTCCTGTTGCTGAGCCAGCAGGGTTTGCATGGTGTGTTGCAACGCAGAGAGCACGGCAGGTGAGGGAGAGGTGTTCGCCTGCTTAACCTGCTCCGCGCTGCCGGTCACCAGCCGGTAGTTGCTGATGCCGGATACTGTCGTACCGATGGCCAGAACCAGCATCGCGGCGGCGCTACTCCACTGCGCCACTGTTCGCGCCGTTACGCCGACCGGATGACCGGCGCGGCGATGAATACCCGCAGACAACTCCCGCCAGACCGGAGAATCCGCGCGCTCATGCGGGCTGTACGCCCGTAGCGTCAGCGCCGGTGAAAACGCCACGCCGTACAGCGGCAGCTGAAAATAGCCACTGAGCAGCGGTTTGAATGCATCTGCCCAACCGGACAGGCGGGCTTGTAAATCACTGACCAGTTGCAGCAAAAACGTGTGACGCATATTTTCACTGATTTGTGCCATGCCCTGCGCGCGCAGCTCCGGGAGCAGGGACTCCACGGAAGACAATAAAGACGCCGGCGTCAGCCTTTTGTGCTCCAATACACCGATCAGCTTTACCGCACGTTCAGGCTGCGGCCAGCTCAGTTCACGCCGGTCCAGCAGATACACCGGCAGTTCCCAGCGCAACTGATGGCGGACGATTTTATAACCGCGAAGTACCGCGTCTGCCTGCTCCGTCTGGGTATAGTGCGCCTCATGGCTCACCCAAATCAGCGCATCGGCAGGGGCGTGAGGGCGCAGACGGCGCAATGCATGAAGGTCTGCCGGATTGCCGCCCGCCGCCAGCGCTCCGCCCCATAGCAGAAGGGTATTGCCGACCGTCATCCAGCCGGATTCTGTCAGCCCCGGTGCAACCGCTTCGACATCGGTCGGTTCGCCCATTACCAGCAGCCAGGGGAGTTTGCGCTTCCAGCGCAGGCCGTAGCGATGCCTGAGGGCAGATCTCAACCGGCCAACATCAATGGACGGCTGAACAGGCCGCTCCGATTCTGTACCTGCCGGTGCGACTTTGGGGCGCACAGGAACCCGCCAGCTGGCCGACGTGGTGACGAGGGTAAATGACAGGGCAATAAGCGCGACAATCAGCGTGATGATCAGAACGGTCATTAAAATGCCGGAGTGCTTTGAGGACGAAGAAAACACGCCGTATTGCCGGATCACACTGATAACCGCAACTGCAACGGCCAGCAGCAGGAACAATATTCCCAGACGTGTAATGATTTTCTTCACAATCAGCTTCCTTGCTGCGCAGAACGGATAAAGTGCGGTTCAAGCAGACGATTCAATATGATCCGCAGGCCCACGGCGCTGCCAATCATCGTGACGACCAGCGTCAGGATCAGCGTGATTGTGCCCCGGAAAGAAAACAGCCAGTCCGGGAAGGCATGGCCGAGGGACCAGAACAACACCAGATTGAACAGCAGTGAAG